>CAZVVC010000111.1:0-10427 GCA_964630425.1 uncultured Bifidobacterium sp.
ACGCTGGCCTCCAGCGCGGCCTTGGCGACGCCCATCACGTTGTAGTGAGGCAGCACCTTCTCGGCGCCGTAATAGGTCAGGGTCAGCAGGCTGCCGCCATTGGGCATCAGCTTCTCGGCCCGCTGGCAGACGGCGGTGAACGAGTAGCACGAGATGTTCATGGTCAGGGCGAAGTTGTCGGCCGTGGTGTCCACGTACCGGCCCTTCAGCTGGTCCTTGTCCGAATAGGCGATGGCGTGTACCACGAAATCGATGGTGCCCCAGGCCTTCTCCAGCGCCGCGAAGGTGGCGTCGAGCTGCTCCGGCCTGGTCACGTCGCACTCCAGCAGCAGCGAACTGCCCACCGATTCCGCCAGCGGCCGCACGCGCTTCTCCAGCGCCTCGCCCTGGAAGGTGAAGGCCAGCTCGGCCCCGTGTTCGTGCAGTTTCTGGGCGATGCCCCAGGCGATCGAGCGATTGTTGGCGACCCCCATGACGAGGCCGCGCTTTCCGGTCATAAGGCCGTTGGTTGCGGTCATAGGCTCTTGCTTGTCGTTCCGGCTGAAAGATCGCCGCATCGTACACTAAAGGGGGCGGGCGTCAAATCGATGGGCTGGGCTTGCGGCGGCCGTCCCGCCGCCTATCTCGTTACCTCATAAGGCGCATTGCAGCGTTTTGTGAACGCCTTTGTTCCCCGGCGCCGGCATTGTGCCGGCGCGGCCGATTGACACGAAAATATCCAGACGATACCACTCCTTTCCCATAGACGCCGGGATCGAATGGTTGAAAATAGGCGTCGCGAGCCATCATCGAGGGGGTTTCACATCATGCGGCTTATTGCAACTGCTGTGGCGGCAAGTCTGATCCTGTGCGCCGGTCCCGCCCTGGCGAAGAAAAAGACGCCCGAGGAGAATCTCGAGATCCCCATGTGCCCGCAGGTGCTGGGCACGGTCGCGATCAAGGATTCGCAGAACGAATGGTGGCGCCAGTACAACCTGGGCAACCCGGCCTCGGTCATCAAGCTCATCGTCATGAAGTCGGGCTGCTTCCAGCTGGTCGATCGTGGCCAGGGCATGGAGATGATGAAGGCCGAGCGCGACCTGATGGGTGAGGACGAGCTGCAGCGCGGCTCCGACCTCGGCAAGGGCCAGATGAAGGCCGCCGACTATTTCATCCTGCCCGACCTGGTGACCCAGGACAGCAACACCGGCGGCAGCGCCATCGGCGCGGGCCTCGGCGGCGCCATCGGCGGCGGCTGGGGCGCCATGCTGGGCGGCATCAAGACCAAGAAGCTCGAGGCGCAGGCGCTGCTGACCCTGACCAACGCCCGCACCGGCGTGCAGGAGCTGATCGCCGAAGGCACCTACAAGAAGACCGACGTGTCGTTCGGCCTGGGCGGCGGCGGCTGGGGCGGCTTCGGCCTGGCGCTGGCGGCCGCGGGCGGCGGCTATGCCGACACCGACATCGGCAAGGTCATCACCCTCGCCTACATCAAGGCCTATCGCAACATGGTCACCCAGATGGGCGGCCTGTCGGGCGACGCCAGGATGACCGCGCCGCTTCCGGCCCAGCGCCTGGTGGAGCGTACCGCCCTGCTGTCCGAGCCGCGCGACGACGCGGCCCCGGTGCGCGGCCTGCGCGAGGGCATCCTCCTGCACCCGACCGGCAACAAGTCCGGCCTGTTCTGGGAAGTCGAGGAGCCGAACGGCGAGCGCGGCTGGGTGCCGTCGGAACTGCTGGAACTGGCGAAGTAGGTTTCCGGGATACCGGACGGAAAGGGGGCCGCGAGGCCCCCTTTTTGTTGCCGCCGATCTTCCCTCTCCCAAAGGAAGAGGGAAGAAGAGACGGGGCGGAAACTCAGCCGTTCTCGTCGATCAGCCAGACGCCGTCGGGCGCGATGCAGGCGGTGCCGTAGCCGGTCGATTTCTTGCCGCCGGCGGTGATGACCTGCTGGAACTCGCGGCAGTTCTTGCCGCCCATCGGGAAGGCCGGCTGCGGCGTGATGCTGCCGCCCGCGCCGGTCCGGGGATTCGACCAGGCGACGGCCTTGCCCGCGGCGCCCGTGGTCAGCGCCTGCTGGGTGGCCCGCTCCATGATCTGGATGTCTTCGGGCTGGAGCAGCCTGGCGGCGGCGCCGCCGACGTCGCGGCCGGCGACCTTGCCGGCCTCGCGCGGCACCACGGTCGGCGGCGGCGGCGGTGGCGGCGGCGGGGGCGGCAGGACCGGCGCGGCTTCCGGCGGCGGGGGCGGCGGCGCGCTGACGACCGGCTCCTCGTAGTCGCTGGCGCATGCCGCCAGGGTTGCCGCGAGGGCCGTCAGGCACAGGAGCCGGTTCATGCGCATGGTCTTTTTTCCTTGATTTGCCGGCTGCCAGTATAGGCATCGGACGCGGCGCGGCCAGCCTCTTGCAACCTGCCGCGCGACGTGGCGCGGCGGCCCTTGGACATGGGCGCGGGAGCCGCTAAAACAGCGTGAGTCCATCCCTGTTCTACACGGTGCGCCATGACGCTGGAAGCCGACGATCCCTATGCACGCTTCGAGGCCTGGTTCGCCGACGCGCGCCGCGCCGAGCCCGACATGCCCGAGGCCGTGGCGCTGGCGACGGCGGACGCCGACGGCGCGCCCAATGTGCGCATGGTGCTGATGAAGGCGCACGGCCCGGCGGAAGGCTTCGTGTTCTACACCAACACCGAAAGCGCCAAGGGCGCCGAGCTGGCCGCCAATCCGCGCGCGGCCCTGCTGTTCCACTGGAAGAGCCTGGGGCGTCAGGTGCGTGTCCGCGGCGCCGTCTCGCGCGTGTCCGACGCGCAGGCCGACGCCTATTTCGACAGCCGCGACCGGGGCAGCCGGATCGGCGCCTGGGCCTCGAAGCAGTCCCGCCCGCTGGAAAGCCGCTTCGCCCTGGAAAAGGCCGTCGCGGCCTATGCGGCGCGCCATGCGGTGGGCAGGGTGCCGCGCCCCGACTACTGGACCGGCTTCCGGGTGACGCCCGAGGCCATCGAGTTCTGGCAGCACCGCGATCACCGGCTGCACGAGCGTCAGCTGTTCACCCGCGACGGCGACGGCTGGCGCGTGGAATTCCTCTATCCGTGAGCTGTCCTTGACCGAGGCCGTGCAGAGCGAACTGGACCGCGCCGCCGTCGACGTCAGGCACGCCGCGCCGAT
Organism: uncultured Bifidobacterium sp.; assembly: GCA_964630425.1. Classification (GTDB taxonomy): domain Bacteria; phylum Pseudomonadota; class Alphaproteobacteria; order SMXS01; family SMXS01; genus RI-34. Next base: position 3,145 of record CAZVVC010000111.1, read on the forward strand.
GATGAAGCGGGCGGCCCGCGCCTCGCTCGCGGTCGCCGCGTTCCTCGTGGCGCTGAAGCTGGCCGCCGGCGTCTATACGGGATCGGTCTCGCTGCTGTCCTCGCTGGTCGATTCGGCGCTCGACCTCATGGCCTCGGCCGTCAACCTGATCGCCATCGCCCATGCGGTCGCGCCGGCCGACCGGCAGCACCGCTTCGGGCACGGCCAGGCCGCGGCCATCGGGCGCCTGGCCCAGCCGCCGCTGCTGGTCGCCTCCGCGCACTTCGTGCCGTCCGAGGCGAAGCCGGGACCATGATTGCCCGTGAAATGCTGCGCCATCCCGAGGCCGGCATCGGCGTCATGGCGGTTTCCATGATCGCGACCTTCGCCCTGGTGCTCTATCAGCGCAGCGTGGTCCGCCGGACCGGCTCCACGGCGGTGCGGGCGGATTCGCTGCACTACGTCAGCGACCTGCTCACCAACCTGGCGGTGATCGCGGCGCTCGTGCTCGCCGGCTATGCCGGCTTCGCCCATGCCGATCCGCTCTTCGCCGTCGGCATCACGCTCTATCTGGGATGGAGCGCCTACGGCATCGCGCGTACCTCGCTCGCGGTGCTGATGGACGAGGAGCTGCCCGACGCCGACCGGGCCGTCATCAAGGAACTGGTGCTCGCCGAACCCGGCATCCTGGCGCTGCACGACCTGCGCACCCGCTCGTCGGGCACGAACGTGTTCATCCAGTTCCACGTGGAGGTCGACCGCTCGTTGAGCCTGGTGCAGGGCCACGAGATCGCCGACCGGGTCGAGACCCTGCTGCGCCGCCGCTATCCGGGCGCCGAGGTGATCGTCCATGTGGACCCCGAGGGCGTCATCGAGCGCCGCGACCATTTCGAAAGGTGAAGCCATGATCGACGTCTACGGCATCAGGAACTGCGACACGGTGAAGAAGGCCCGCGACTGGCTGGACGCCGAGGGCATCGACTACCGCTTCCACGACTTCAAGCTGGAAGGGCTGGACGCGGCGACCGCCGAAGGCTGGATCAGGGCGCTGGGCCGGGACGTGGTCATCAACAGACGCGGCACCACCTGGCGCAAGCTGACGCCCGCGCAGCAGGCCATCGGCAGCGACGCCGAGGCGGCGGTGCTGCTGGCCGCCCAGCCGTCGCTGGTGAAGCGCCCGGTGTTCGACACCGGCGCGGCGCTGCTCGTGGGCTTCGGCGACGAACAGCGTCAGGCCCTGAAGGCGCTGTAGGGACCGCTTTTCACCAGTCATCGCTGGAACAAAAGCCGTTCAGGTCAGCCTTTCCGTGCGGGACGCATTCCCTCTCCCAGAGGGAGAGGGGCAACCTTGCCCACTCTTACTCTGGCGCATCTGGCGTGATCGCCGCGCTGCCTGCGATGACGCAGGATATTGTCCGACGCCGGTGCTACCCTGCCGGTTTCCGGTAACGGCATGGGTTCGGGCATGAGCGATACCGATCGGGACGACATCCAGGGCGGGCACATGTTCCGCACCGTGCTGGCCTGCGTCGGGCTGGTGCAGGGGCTGGGCTTCTATGTCCTGGCCGAGGCGAAGTGGAGCGACGACGCGCTGTGGCTGATGGCCGCCGCCACCTTCTCCCTGCTGGCGCCGTCTACCTTCCAGCTCGCCTTCCGCCTGGGGCCGCTGTGGAAGGCGCTGGCGGCGGCGCTGGGCTTCGCGGCGCTGATGAGCCTGCTGGCCTTCTGGATGGACTGGCGGATCGACTGGCGCGGCCCCGATCATTTCGACGACCACCGTGGCGTGTTCTTCGTCACCCTGCCCGTCGTCGCCTATATCGCCTGGGCGTTCCTCCAGACCTGGACCGAGCAGGGCGGCGGGCGCTTTCCCTATGCCAGCCTGTTCCGCTTCGCCTGGAGCAACATCCTGATCGCGGCCATCGCCGCCGCCTTCCTGGGCGTGTTCTGGCTGGTGCTGGTGCTGTGGTGGTCGCTGTTCGACCTGGTCGGCATCCGCCTGTTCAAGGACGTGTTCCAGCACGCGCTGTTCGCCTGGGTGTTCTCGGGCGGGGTTTTCGGCCTGGGTATCGCCATCGCCCGCGAGAACGGCAGGCTGGTGCCGGTGCTGCGCCGCGTGGTGCTGATGCTGTTCCAGGTGCTGGCGCCCGTGCTGGCGGCGGCGTCGCTGATGTTCCTGCTGGTGTTGCCGGTCACCGGCCTGGCGCCGCTCTGGGCCACGAAATCGGCGACGCTGGTGCTGGTGTGCCTGCTGTTCGCGCTCAGCCTGTTCGTCAACGCGGTGGTGCAGGACGGCGACCGTCCCCTGCCGTTCGGCCGTTGGATGAACTGGCTGATGATGGCGACCCTGCTCGCCATGCCCGTCTTCGCCGCCATCGCCCTCTATGCGGTGCGGCTGCGCATCGACCAGTATGGGCTGACGCCCGAGCGGTTCATCGGCCAGTTCGTCGTCGTCGTCGCCGCGGTGCTGGCGCTGGCCTATGCGGCCGGCGTGGTCTGGAAGCGGCGCGGCTGGCCGGATGTCGTCACCCGCGTCAATCCGTGGATCGCCGCCCTCGTCGTCGCGCTGGCGCTCGCGCTGCTGACGCCGCTCGCCGATCCTTATGGCTGGAGCGCGGGCTCGCAGCTCGCCCGCCTGATCGACGGCAAGGTGGACGCGGGGGATTTCGACTACGCCTATCTGAAGTTCCAGCTGGGCGCGCCGGGCCGCGACGCGCTGGAGAGACTGCGCGCCGTGAAGGGCCATGCCGCGCAGTCGGTGATCGATGCCAGGCTCGCCGAGGTGGACAAGGCATCCAGCTACTGGGAAGGCCGGTCCGGGCCGGCCGGGGTGCGCCCGTCCGAGCTTCCGGCCCTCCGCGCCGGGCTGTCGGTCAGGCCCGAGGGCGCCGTGCTGCCAGACGAGGTGCTCGAGGTTGTCAGCACCCAGCGCGGCTGGGCGCTGAATCAGTGCCGGCCGGAGACGGAGCCATGCGGCGTGCTGGTCGCCGACGTCAACAAGGACGGGCAGGACGAGTATGTGTTGCTGTCCCGGGGTTATACCTTCACCGGCCAACTGGTGCACCGGGACGGCGCGGAATGGCGGCTGCGCGAGGTCAACATGCTGGAGGGCATGACCGAGGAGCAGCGGGCGGCGATGTGGGATGCCTACCTCGCCGGGGATATCGAATTGGTGCAGCCCGAGTATTATGATATCCGCATAGGTAAGAATCGTTTGCACTACTGACGGGATCGCCCTTGTCCTCCAACGAAGAACGCAAGACCCTGATCCTCACCGGCGCGAGCCGGGGTATCGGCCACGCCACGGTGAAGCGCTTCTCCAGCGCGGGCTGGCGCGTGATCACCTGCTCGCGCATGGCGTTCTCCGAGGATTGCCCGTGGCTCGGCGGCCTCGACAACCATGTCCAGATCGACCTGGCCGATCCCGAAAGCCGCTCGCGCGGCATCGAGCAGATGCGAGAGCGGCTGCATGGCAGCCCGCTCAACGCGCTGGTCAACAACGCCGGCGTCTCGCCCAAGGGGCCGGGCGGCGCGCGGCTGGATTCCATCGACACGCCGATGGACGTCTGGCACCGGGTCTACGAGGTGAACCTGGTCGCCCCGCTCCTGCTCGCGCGCGGGCTGATGGAGGAGCTGAAGGCCGCGCGCGGCGCGGTGGTCAACGTCACCTCCATCGCCGACAGCCGGGTGCATCCCTTCGCCGGCGCGGCCTATGCCACGTCGAAGGCGGCGCTGGCCGCGCTGACCCGCGAGATGGCCTCGGACTTCGGGCCGCACGGCATCCGCGTCAACGCCATCGCGCCGGGCGAGATCGACACCTCGATCCTGTCGCCGGGCACCGAGAAGATCGTCGAACAGCTGCCGCTGCGGCGTCTCGGCACGCCGGAAGAGGTCGCCAAGGCGATCTATTTCCTGTGCTCGGAGCAGTCGAGCTACGTCACCGGCGCCGAGCTGCACGTCAATGGCGGGCAGCACGTCTAGGGAAACGGGTACCTCTCGCCCTAGCCCTCTCCCCTTGCGGGAGAGGGTGGACGCCCGAAGGGCGGCCGGGTGAGGGGACCACGAAGGAACGACCGCGAAGCGGACCAAATCGAAGGAAGAGACGATGTCGAAGGACAAGATCAAGCTGAACCCGTTGCAGAACAAGACGCTGGCCCTGATGCAGGAGCTGGCGCGGCACCGCGAGACCTCCATCGTCGACGAGAAGACCGGCGAGATCGTGGTCACCCACATGCCGCATCCGCACGGCGATCATGTCCATGTGGGCGAATATGTCGTCTCGACCAAGGACATCTCCGGCTTCGGCAACGAGGCGGTGTGGATCGCGCTGGAGCGCAAGGGCCTCGCCAAATCCCACTTCCCGGTGGCCATCACCCTGACCAGGGCGGGCCTCGAATTCGACACCGGCCTGCTCAACGCGGCCCGCTCCGATCACTAGCGCCATGCGCCTCGCGGCCGTGATCGCGCTGGCCGCCGTGGCGGCCTTCGCGTCGCCCTCCGCTGCGGCCGAGCCGTGTTCCAGCGCCACCTCGCGCAAGGTCATGCTGACCTGCCTGCTCGACCAGTCCGAGGGCATCCTGAAAAGCGACGCGGCGGCCAAGGACGTCGAGGTCGCCGCCGCGCTCTGGATCAGGCTGAACGAGGTGTCCGCCCTGGCCGGCGACGCCGCGCGGGCGCGGCGGAGCGCGGACCGGATCACCCAGGGCGGCCAGCGCCGCCTCGCCGAGGCGCGTGTCGCGGTGCTGCGCCTGCGCAAGGGCGAGCGCCCGCCCGCCGTCGCCATCCTCGAGGCCATGCAGCGCCAGCCCCTGCCCGCCGGCCAGGTGGACTGGGCCGCCGCCGACATCCTCGCGGCGCTGGGCGAGCCCAGGCGGATCGCCGGCTGGCTGGAGGCCTTGCCCGCCGACCGGAAGGCGGACGGCCTGCTGGCGCTGGTGCGCGCCGAACAGCGGGCCGGCAGGCCCGGCCGCGCCGAGGCGCTGCTCAAGCAGTTCGGCGACGGGCTGGACAATGCGGGCACCACCATGATCGTCCACACGGACACGGCGATGGCGTTCGTCGCCGCGGGCCGGCTCGACGCGGCGCGGCGCATGGCGCGGCTGATGGCGGATGTGGACCGGCCCCGGCTGGAGGCGCGCATCGCCCTGCGGCAGGACGCGGCGGGCCGCCGCGCCGAGGCGGAAAAGGCGCTGGACGCGCTGCTGGCCTCGGCGCCGCGCTCCTCGGACGCGCGCCTCGCCCGCGCGGTGCTGGCCGCCCGGCACGGCGATTTCGCGGCGGCGCAGAAGCATTTCCCCGCCTCGCTCAGCTATGACGGCGCCCTGCTGGACGAGCTGCTGGCGGCGCTCGCCAGGGGCGGCGAGGGCCAGCGGGCGAACGCCATGATCGCCACCATGAACAACAGCAAGGACAAGGCCCGGGCCTTCGCCCGCCTGTCCGTGCTGTCGGCCAAGGCCGGTAAGACGGCGGAGGCCGGCGGCTATCTCCCCAGGGCGCGCGCCATCCTCGATCCGCTGGTCGGCCTCAAGCACGGCGCCGCGGCCATCCTGATCGACTATGCCGAGGCGCTGGCGACCACCGTCGAGGCGATGGTGGCGCTGGACAGGGCCGACGAGGCGCGCGCCTTCACCAACAGGCTGGAGATCGCCGTCCAGAAGGATCCCTTCGGCCTGGCGCGCCCCGGCGTGATGGCCGGGCTGATCGGCACCAACAGGGCGATCTTCGCCGGGATGGTCGCCAAGGGCGACGTGCTGGGCGTGCGGCGGGTGGTCACCCGCGACTGGCGCGCGGCGGCGGCGCTGTCGGCGTTCCTCGACGCCGGCCTCGTCAACCAGGCCGCGCGCATCGCCGAATGGGAAATCCCGGAGCCGCTGCCCAAAACGGATGACTTTCTCACCGTCGCCCAATACATAGCGGAACAGTCAAGACTGAACGAAACCCAGGGGAAGATGCCATGACCGAGTACACGTCGCTCAAGACCGAGGTGAAGGACCGGATCCTCACCATCACGCTCAACCGTCCCGAGCGCCTGAACGCCTTCAATTTCGACATGCAGAGCGAAATGGTGCAGGTGTTCCGGAAGGTGAACGACGACGACGAGGTGCGCGCCGTGATCGTGACCGGCGAGGGCCGCGGCTTCTGCGCCGGCGCCGACCTGGGCGCGGGCGGCTCGACCTTCGACACCGACAAGCGCCCCAGCATCGACAAGGTCGGCCCCGGCGGCCTGTGGCGCGACGGCGGCGGCCGGGTGAGCCTGCAGATCTTCGAATGCCTCAAGCCCGTCATCGCCGCCTGCAACGGCCCGGCCGTGGGCGTGGGCGTCACCATGCAACTGCCGATGGATATCCGCCTTGCTTCGACCGAGGCCAAGTACGGCTTCGTGTTCGCCCGGCGCGGCCTGGTGATGGAAGCCTGCTCCAGCTGGTTCCTGCCGCGCCTCGTCGGCATCGAGCAGGCCGCCAAGTGGTGCTTCTCGGGCCGCGTGTTCCCCGCCCAGGAGGCCAAGGACGGCGGCCTCGTCTCCGAGCTGCTGGCCCCCGAGGACCTGCTGCCCCGCGCCCGCGAGATCGGCCGCGAGATCGCCGAGAACACCTCAGCCGTCTCGGTGGCGCTGATGCGCCAGATGATGTGGCGCATGCTAGGCGCCTCGCACCCCATGGAAGCCCACAACATCGACAGCCGCGGCATCGCCACCCTGGGCAAGATGGCCGACGCCGCCGAAGGCGTCACCTCGTTCCTGGAAAAGCGCCCGGCCGAATACAAGCTGAAGGTCTCCGAGGACATGCCCGGCTGGTTCCCCTGGTGGGACGAGCCGCGGTTCGGGTGATCTGACGGATTTCACTCTCCTTCTCTTGGGAAGGGTCAGGATAAGGGGCCGCGCGGCAACCGCCGCCGGCCTTCCTTGTTTGTGTGACAAATGGTATTATCTTGCACACAAAGGAGCCGATCATGGTCGCCAGCGCAGCACTGTCGAAAAGCGGGAAGAGCACGAAGAAGTCCCGGGCCGCCAAGAGCGCGCCTCCGGCCTCGGCCGGGCGTGTCACCGGCGCGTCCGTGGTGATGGAGGAGGCGCGCCGCGCGGGCCTGCTCGACGGGGAGTCGACCGAGCATGTCAGCTTCCGTGCGCCCAAGGCGCTGATCGAGGCGGCGAAGCGCGAGAGTGGTGTGACCAAGCCGACCGAGCTTGGCCTGCTGGCGCTGGCGACGCTGGCCCAGCCCGATCCGGTGGCGACCTATCTCAAGAAGACGCGCGGCAAGCTCGGCCCGGATCACCAGCTTGACTATTGACCTGCGCGCGCACCTGCGGC
>CAZVVC010000112.1:0-10424 GCA_964630425.1 uncultured Bifidobacterium sp.
CCAGATCATCCCCGGCGCGCGGCCCGAGGAAACCATTGCCTACCAGCACATCATCTTCCCCAAGGCGCCCGAGACGGAAGAAGAGCGGGCGCAGTGCCAGCAGGTCGCGGATTTCTTCCGCGAGGTGGTGACGCACGAGGATTTCGAGCTGGGTTTCCGCATCCAGAAGGGGCTGGAATCCGGCGCCTACAAGGACATGGTGTTCGGCCGGAACGAGTGGGGCAACCAGCATCACCACGCCAGCATCGACACTTATGTATTGGGGCCGCAGGCGGCCTAGGAGGATCGGTCATGTCGACATCCATATTCGGTCCGATCATCCAGAACGCCTTCGTCGTGCGGGACATGGACGCGGCGCTCGCCCACTGGACCCAGGTGATGGGCGTGGGGCCGTTCTACCGGGTGAACAAGGTGGGCTACCGACGCGCCTATTACCAGGGCGCGCCGGCCACGCCGGACTATTCCATCGCCATCGCCTATTGGGGCGACATCCAGGTCGAGCTGGTGACGCAGAACTGCGACAGCCCCAGCATCTACAAGGAATTCCTGGACGACGGGCACGAAGGGCTGCTGCACCATGTCTGCGTCACCGTGGACGACATGGAGGCGTTTCAGCGGCGGATCGCCGGGCGGGGCTTCGAGACCCTGGCCGAGCTGGAGCTGGAGCCGGAAGGGCGCGTGCTCTACCTGCGCGGGGCCGGACAGCGGTGGCCGCTTATCGAGGTGGGGCAGTTCGCGGCGGGGGTCTACGACCTGTTTAAGCTGGCCAAGGATGCGTCCGTGGGATGGGACGGCACGGACCCCGTACGGATGCTCTGAGCGGGCGCCGTCCAGTCGGAGGAAGAACCGGCCATGCGTATCGACCTGGTCCTGCCCAATGAAGGTCCGTTCGCCGCGGAGGCGCTGCGCATGGCGCCGCGGCTGGAGGACATGGGGTTCGGCGGGTTCTGGCTGACGGATCACGTGGTCGGCGTGCCGGAATATCCGGCCATCTATGGCGACCACTGGCTGGAGATCCTGTCGTCGCTGGCCTATCTGGCCGGCACGACCCGGCGGGCGCGGCTGGGGACGGGCATACTGGTCGTGCCCTATCGGGACCCGGTGCTGACGGCCAAGATGCTCGCCACCATCGATGTCCTGTCGGGAGGGCGCGTGGATTTCGGCGTCGGGACCGGCTGGGCGGAAGCGGAGTTCCGCGCGCTTGGCCGGCAGGCGCTGTTCGCCCAGCGCGGCGCGGCGACGGACGAGGCCCTCGACGTCATCCTCGCCTGCTGGCGCAGCACGTCGGCGGTCGGTTTCGAGGGCAGGTGGACGGCGTTCGACGGGATCGCCTTCGCGCCCGGGCCGGTCCAGCCCAGGATACCGGTATGGGTGGGCTCGCGCGGCGTGAGCGACAAGGCGCTGCGGCGGGTGGCGTGTTATGCGGATTACTGGCATCCGACGCGGGAGGTGTCGCCCGAGGCGATGAAGTCCGGCGGCGCGCGCCTGGAGGCGCTGGCGGGCCGTCCGATCGCGCGCAGCATCCGGCTGACCATTCCCGGGTCCGTAAGCGCGGCGGAATTGACCGACCAGATCGCCTCGTATGAAGATGCAGGCTGCATCCAGGCGGCGGTCGACCTGCGAGCGGCGACGCTGGCGGACTTCATGGCCGCGGCGGAGAGATTGGCTACGACACTGTCGGAGCCGGATAAGGGGAGACTGGAACGATGAGCAGCACCAAAGAGACGTCCCGGCAGGCCATGCCCTTCAACCTGATGGACCGGGACGTGCAGCAATGCCCGTACCAGGCCTATAGCTGGCTGCTGCAGAACGCGCCGGTGTACCGGGACCCGAACACGGGCATGGTGATGGTGACTGGCTATGACTTGCTGCGCGAGATCGTGCGCGATCCGGCCACTTATTCCAGCGACCTCGACTGGATTTCGCTGCGGCCCGGCGGCGTGCCGGAGAAGAGCGAGGCGCTGATCCGCGAGAAGGGGTTCAAGCAGTATCCGTCGCTGTCGCGCATGGACGACCCGATCCACAAATCGAAGCGGTCGCTGGTGGATGCGGTGTTCGCCGGCTCGCGCATCAAGAAGATGACGCCGGACATCGACTCCATCGCCAACGACCTGATCGATGCGTTCATCGACCGGGGCGAGTGCGAGTTCATGCGCGAGTTCGCCTTCCCGCTGCCCTGCATCGTGATCGCCGGTCAGATCGGGGTGCCGCGCGAGGACATCCACCTGTTCAAGGAATGGTCGGACGCGTCCATGTCGCGCATCTCCAACATGCTGAGCGACGAGGAGGACTACAAGGCGGCCGAGCTGCTGGTGGACGCGCAGCACTATCTGAAGGCCATCGTCGACAAGCGGCGCGCGGCGCCCGAGGACGACATCATCTCGGGCCTGATCCTCACGCCGCTGCCCGAAGGGCGCCACCTGGACGATGCCGAGATCCTGTCCATGCTGAGCGAGATCCTGGTGGGCGGCAACGAGACCACGACGAGCGCCATCGGCGCCGGCATGAAGGTCATGCTGGATCGGCCCGACCTGGTGGAGGAGCTGCGCGCCGATCCGGCGCTGATGAAGAACTTCGTCGAGGAGGTGCTGCGGCTGGAGACGCCGATCCAGGGCCTTTACCGGGTGACCACGAAGGACGTAGTGCTGGGCGGCGTGCCGCTGCCCAAGGGCACGCCCATCAACATGCGATGGGCCGCGGGCAACCGCGACGAGGCCATGTTCCCCAACCCCGCCGACATCGACCTGAAGCGCCGCAACGCGGGCGCCCACGTGACCTTCGGCTCGGGCATCCACCACTGCCTGGGCGCGACGCTGGCGCGGGTGGAGATGGCCTCGTCGTTTTCCGCGGTCCTGCGCAGGATGACCGATTTCCGCTATCCGGCCGGGTTCGAAGGGGTGACTTATCTGCCCAGCCTGCTCCAGCGGACCATCATCGCGCTGCCGATGACGTTCCGGAAAGCCGGCTGAGCGTCATCAACGCTACACAAAACGGCGGTAAGAGCCTGGGGCTCGCACGGGCCCCTCGAACGGGATCGGTGACGGCTCCCTGGAGGTATCGGACGGCTTCCGGGAAACCGGGCTGACCGTTCGTGCGTTATCCCGTTCGGTCGCCGGGTATCCCTTTCCCGCCAGACGGCGGCGGAATCGGCCTGAGGGAAGATCGTTTCCCTCAAATATCGTTGCAGTTCTCCGTTCTTCCGGGGAGGCAGGTAGAATTGTGAATGCTTGCTTCTGGAAGGAGGTATTTACTCGGTGTTACACTTTTTAGATGTAATAGGTATTCAGATATGCAAGAGGGGGTTGTATGGATTCCTATCGGATCTGGGTATCGGAAAGCAGCCAGCTTTTCCGGGAGGGCCTGAAGCTGCTGCTGGCGGATTCCGAGTTCGAGGTTGCCGTGGAAGTGCCGCACATGGAGGCGCTTTGCCGGCGGCTGGAAGAGACGGAAAGGCCGTCGCTGATCCTCGTCTCGGCCGATGGCGAGGACGCCCGGCTCGGCGAGCTGTGCGCGCGGGCGGGCGACGTTCCCGTGATCGTCCTCTCCGATGAGCTGTCGCTGGCCCAGCTCGTCCGGGCGATGCGTGCCGGGGCCGCCGGATATCTGCTCAAGGACATCTCGATAGACGTGCTGGCCCGGTCGCTGCGGCTCGCCCTGCTGGGAGAGAAGATCCTGCCCAGCGACTTCGTCGGCATGCTCCTGGGCGGCGAAGGCAAGGCGATCTGCGAGGAAGGCGCGACGGAGGATTTCGCCAAACTGTCGGCCCGGGAACAGGCCATACTCCGGGGCATCGCGCGGGGACAACCCAACAAGGTCATCGCCAGCGAACTCCAGATCGCCGAGAACACGGTCAAGGTCACCGTCAAGACGGTGTTCAGGAAGATCAGGGCCAGGAACCGGACCGAAGCGGCGATCTGGGCGCTGCACAACGGCTTCCGGTGCGACACGTAGGGATGTTCCCACGTTAGGGGTTGTTTACGGAAATATTGCGGGGTGCGCGAGCGCGTGGCAGCATTTTGCCGGCTACAGCGGGGAGGCATCATGAACATCGAGGGCTATACAGTCATTCGGGCCACGACCGGCGACGAACGGCTTGTGCTCGTTTCGGAAGAGTTGTTCGACAAGCTGATGAGCCTCGCCGAGAATTACCTGTCGGCCAAGGGGCTGGAGAGATGGGTGAATGCCCAGGAAAACCGGGACGAGCTGCCGATCACCCTCGCCCGGCGGCTCATGCGCGGCGAAGTGCCGTTGCGGGTCTACCGGGAGCATCGCGGCCTGACCACGGACGGCCTCGCCGAGGCGACCGGGCTGCCGCACGACTACATCGTCGCGCTGGAGCGGGGCGAAACCGAGGAAACCCTGGAGGCGCGCCGCAAGATCGCCGATGTGCTGCATCTGCGGCTCGACGATCTGGAGCCGCTCGGCATCCGGCACTGACGGCTGGTCTTCGCCGGCCGGCGCCCCATCTGTCCTCATAGGGAGTCCAGGCCGGTCGCGCCGTCATCCAACACGCGTTACATTGACAATATGGTCACCAGGCCGGATGATCTTCACCAGTGGGGAATGCTGAACGAAATTTTCAGGAGACGACAATGGACAGGTTGACGCTGGAAGAGATGGCCAAGGACACGATGGCGCACGGCAAGGCCGGCACCATCCGGCAGGCGCCGGAAATCATGAAGGTCAAGGCCGACATCTATACCGATGAAGAGCGGTTCGAGCGCGAGAAGAAGCTGATCTTCCGCCGCATGCCGCTGATGCTGGCGCCGTCGGCCGAGGTGAAGAACCCGGGCGACTACAAGGCCATGGACGCCGTGGGCGTGCCGGTGCTGATCACCCGCGGCAAGGACGGCAAGGCGCGGGTGTTCCTGAACTCGTGCACCCATCGCGGCACCGCCGTGGCGCTGGGCTCGGGCAATACCTCGCGTTTCATCTGCGGCTATCACGGCTGGACGTTCAACCGCGAAGGCAAGCTGATCGGCGTGGCCTCGCGCGAGGATTTCGGCGACGTCAACACGGACGAGCTGGGCCTGAAGGAATTCCCGAGCCTGGAGAAGGCCGGCCTGATCTGGGCGGTGCTCGACCCGGAGTCGGACCTGGACATCAGGTCGTTCTTGTCGGGCTATGACGAGCTGCTGGAGGGTTTCGGCTTCGAGACCTGGAATTTCTTCGAATCGCGCACCCTGGTCGGCCCGAACTGGAAGATCGCCTATGACGGCTATCTGGACTTCTACCATCTGCCGGTGCTGCATGCCGACACCTTCGGCCGCAACATTCCGAACCGGGCGCTGTTCTATTCGTTCGGCCCGCATACCCGCGTGACCGCGCCGTCGACGGTGCTGCCCATGCCCGACGGGCTGGACCTTCACGACATGGAGGAACAGGACAGCAGCAAGTGGCCCACCGAGGCGCTGCTGAACGGCGTGTGGACCATCTTCCCGCACATCTCCATCGCCACCTTCTATGGCGGCCAGCGCGGCGTGATGATCTCGCAGCTCTTCCCGGGCGAGAAGGTGGGCGAGAGCTTCACCACCCAGATCTACATGTCCGAGAAGCCGCTGATGGAGGAGACCCGCCAGGGCCTCGCCGACCAGTTCAAGCTGCTGGAATACGTGGTGCAGCACGAGGACTACGGCACCGGCCTGCGTCAGCAGAAGGCGCTCGACGCCGGCCTGACCGAATATGTCTATTTCGGCCGCAACGAGGGCGGCGGGCAGGTGTTCCACGGCTGGGTCCAGAAGATCCTGGATACCGCCAACGAGGATCTGAACACCCTGTTCTCGCCGGTCAAGCAAGCCGCCGAGTAAGCGTTTTCGTCTCCTGGAAGGGCCGTCTCCGCAGGCGCGGGGGCGGCCCTATTCCATGGCCGCGATGCCGTCGACGACGAACTGGACGGCGAGCGCCGCGAGGATCACGCCGAGCAGGCGCGCGAGCACCGCTTCTCCCGTCGGGCCCATGAGGCGCTCTATGCGGGACGCGAGCAGGAAGACCCCGAGACAGATCCCCATCACCGCGCCGATCACCAGCAGCAGCACCAGGAGCGGCAGCGGCTGCCAGGCCGCCTTGCCGGCAAGGAGGATGGTCGCCGTGATCGCGCCGGGGCCGGCGAGCAGCGGGACGCCGAGGGGCACCGCCGCCACCAGGTTGTGATCCCCGCCGCTGGTGGACTCGCGGTTCGAGCGCCTTTCGCCGCGAAGCTCGAAGACCATCTCGAAGGCGATGGCGAACAGCAGCAGCCCGCCGGCGATGCGGAAGGCGGGCAGACCGATGCCGAGCTGGCGCAGCAGCCAGTCGCCGGCCAGTGCCGAGCCGGCGAGGACGACAAAGGCGATCAGCGGCGCCTCGACGGCGATGCGCCGGCGGGCGGGCCGGTCCATGCCGCGGGTCAGCGACAGGAAGATGGGCGCGAGCCCTATGGGATCGACGATGACGAACAGGGTGGTGAAGGCGGCGACGACCTGTTCCACCGGCATCGCCCGTCAGGCCTAGTCGCCCGCTGCCCGGGCGATTCCGGGCCGCGGGCCGAAGGCGGCGATCTGCCAGGGCCGCGTCTCGCGCCAGGTGGCGTGCGCGGGCGAGCGAACGGGCCGCCGCCCGTCCAGGGCGTCCGCCTCGCTGGCGTAGTGGCGCAGGGTGTCGATCTGGGCGGACATGACCAGGTGGCCCAGCAAGCCGCCGCAGATGGCGTGCTCGGCATGGCGGTCGCAGTCGTGCACCAGGATGGCGCCGCCATCGGCCACGAGCCGGCGCGCGGCAAGCACGCTCTGGATGCGGCCGGGCTTCTCGGGCTTGCAGGCGGCGGGACCGTCCACGAGGACGATGTCCCAGGCATGGAGGCCGACTTCCTGGGGCAGCAACAACGGCTGAGGCCGTTCGAGGTCCGCGCGCCAGTTCGCGGCGCGGGTGCCATAGAGCACATGGACCGATCGCAGCGAGGGGTGACGTTCGCGGATCACCCGATCCCAATAGACGTCGTCCTCGATGAACAGGGTGCGGCCGCCCCGATTGGCCTCGTACCACAGGATGCTGTCGTTACCCATGCCGAAGATCAGCAGGGAACAGGGCCGCTGCTGCTCGAGCACGGACAGGATGTAGCCGAGTTCGCGGTCGCTCATCTGGATGTTGAGGCGGCGCCGGAGCCTGCGGACGGGCGCGAGGGAGCGCGACGCACGCCACAGCCCGAGCTGTTCCGAGACAAGGCGCCGCTCCCACGCGCGGTGACGCACCAGCAGCCGGTTCGCGGCATCCCCAAGACGTCCGAGCGGCCCGGCGCGGAAGCCGCCGCTTCCGCCTCGCTTCCCGCCGAACCGTACTGCAAGGCGGGCGAGGCGCAGCATGGGGCCAGTCAGCGCCGATGCGATGAAGCCGTTCTGGGTCAAGGTCCACTCCCGTCCTGCGGTGCCGTGGTACGAGCGACAGAACAGTGAACACGGCGGCGAGTGCTTGGTTCCCCCGCGCCGTCGCGGACAAGGAACATTCGCGGCGCCAGACGGTTGGAAGGCGTATTTCCCACCGTGCGACGGAGCGTGCCTCATGTCCCTCAAGGCCCTTGCCATCAACTGCACATTGAAGGCTTCCGGAGACGAGCCATCGTCGACGGACGTATTGCTCAACCAGATCAAGGAGGCGCTGGCGAAGCACGACGTGGCGACCGAGATCGTCCGTATCGCGGACGTCGAGGTGCCTCCGGGCGTGACGGCGGACGAGGGCAAGGGCGACGGCTGGCCCGCGGTCCGGAAGAAGCTGATGGCCTCGGACATCCTGCTGCTGGGCACGCCGATTTGGATGGGACAGCCGAGCAGCCTGTGCAAGCGGGTGGTGGAGCGGATGAACGCGTTCCTCGACGAGACCGATTCCGAAGGCCGCATGGTGACCTATGGGAAAGTGGGCGGCGTCGCCGTCGTGGGAAACGAGGACGGCGCGCATCACGTCTCGGCCGAGCTGTATCAGGCGCTGAACGATCTGGGCTTCAGCATTCCCGCCAACGCGGTCGCCTACTGGGTCGGCGAGGCCATGGGCGGCGTGGACTACAAGGACCTGAAGCTGACCCCCGTGAAGGTGCAGCAGACCATCAATGCCCTGGCGGCGAACGCGGCGCATCTGGCGAGCGTGCTGAAGCGGAACGCCTATCCCGGTTCGGGGTGACGGGACGGCGCCGCTTCCGCGCTTCACCGGCTTGCGCGGATTGATGCGGTCGTATATAGCTGCCTAAGCAGTGATTGTTCAGGCAGTTAATGGCGACCCTGCACTACACCCCGGAAACTTTCAACGCCCGCACCGCGATCGGCTATCTGCTGCGCCGTGTCCTCAATCTGTGGCAGCCCCGGATGGAGGCGCTGTTCGCGGATCAGGAATTCACCTTCGTCCAGTGGGCGGTGATGATGCAGGTCCGCGACGGGGTGGCGAACCGGGCGTCGGACATCAGCCGCAATCTCAATCATGACAGCGGCGCGCTGACCCGCGTGATCGCGCAACTGGAAAGCCGCGGGCTGATCGAGCGGACCCGCAGCACGCAGGACCGGCGGATCGTCGAGCTGGCGGTGACGCCGCAAGGCCGGCGGCTGGTGGATGCGTCGGTCCAGCTCGTGGTCGACGACGTCAACCGGCTGCTGGGCGATTTCGATCGGGAAGAGGTCGAGATGCTGGTCGGGATGCTGAACCGGATCATCGTCCGGTTGCAGGGCGAGGCGGGAAAGGACGGACCATGAGACATCCGGCCGCGGGGGAGCGGCAAGCATGAAAAGGACGATACTCGTTCCCGTCCTGATGGCGGGCCTTGCCGCCTGTGCGCCGACGACGCCGCATGGCGGGCGGATGCTGCAGCCGGCCGGCGTGGGGCTGACCGGGCCCGCCGCGCCCGCGGCGGGCGAATGGTGGCGCGGCTGGGCCGATGCCCAGTTCGAGGCGCTGGTCGAGAAGGCGCTGGCGGGCAATCCGCGTCTCGCCGAGGCGATCGCGCGGGCGACGGCGGCGCAGGCGGCGGCCGGCGCGGCGCGCGGCGACGCGCTGCCGCGCGTGACGCTGGACGGCGAGGACCAGTTCCAGCGCTTCAGCAACCGATTCATCTATCCGCCGCCCTATGGCGGCGGGCACTACTGGATGGGATCGGTGCAGAGCAACCTGTCCTGGGACCTGGATTTCTGGGGGCGCCAGAGGGCGCTGATCGAACAGGCGCGGGCGGGCGTGGAGGCGAGCGCGCTGGACGCGGCGGCGGCGCGGCTGGCGCTGACCGGCGCGCTGGCGGAAGCCTATGTGGGGCTCGACCGCGCCTATGCGCTGCTCGACATCGCCGAGCGGACGGTGGCGCAGCGGACGCGGCTGCTGGACCTGGCGCACCGGCGCGTGGTCGCCGGGCTGGACAGCCGCATCGAGGAGAAGCAGGCGGAAGGACAGCTCGCCCTGGCGCGGGTGTCGCGGCAGCAGGCGATCAACGAGCGGGACAACGCGGTGCACGCCATCGCCGCGCTGACCGGCCAGGGCGCCGACGCCTATGCCGCCATCGCGCGGCCCAGGCTGGACGCGGAGGCGGTCCTGCCGCTGCCCGAGGCGCTGCCGGCGGATCTGCTGTCGCGCCGTCCGGACATCCTGGCGGCGAGACTGCGGGTCGATGCGGGGCTGGCCGGCCAGAAGGCGGCGCGAGCGGCGTTCTATCCCAATGTGAACCTGGTGGCCTTCGCCGGCTTCCAGGCGATCGGGCTGAGCCACCTGCTCAGCGGCGGCGCGGGCGTCTACGGCGCCGGGCCGGCCGTGCACCTGCCGCTGTTCGACGGCCGGCTGAAGCCGAACTACGAAGGGGCGACGGCCGAGATAGACATCGCCATCGCCGGCTATAACGGCGCCGTGATCTCGGCGGTGCAGCAGGTGGCGGACCGGCTGTCGGGCATCCAGTCGCTCAAGCTGGAGCTGGCGGATCAGGCGAGGGCGCTCGACGCGGCCGAGCAGGCCTTCGCGCTTGCCGAGCGGCGCTATGGCGCGGGGCTGTCGACCTATCTGGCGGTGCTGACCGCCGAGACGCAGCTTCTCGACGCGCGCCGGGGGCTCGCCGTGCTGCGGGCGCAGCAGGCGGCCGAGCGGGTGAAGCTGCTGGTCGCCGTGGGCGGCGATTTCCAGCCGCCCGGCGATGCGGGGCGGAACCCGGCGGCCGAGGCCGCCGGCGGCATGAAAACACAGGCGGCGGCGCTGACGCCCGCCGCCGCGAGGGAGTGACGACATGGCCACGCCTGAAATCAACCGCCGCCGCGGGTTGACCGCCATCGCGGTCGTCGTGGTGGTGGGACTGATCGCCTATGGCGCTTACTGGCTGCTCTACCTGTCCCATTACGAGAGCACCGACGACGCCTATGTGAGCGGCGACGTGGTGGCGGTGACGTCGCTGGAGAACGCCACGGTGAAGTTCACCGCCGAAAAGAACAGCGGCCTCCTGC
>CAZVVC010000113.1:0-10414 GCA_964630425.1 uncultured Bifidobacterium sp.
CGATCGATTTCGATGATGTGGAAAGCGTCCAGGTCCTCGAAGGGCCGCAGGGCGCCCTGTACGGCAGAAACGCCACGGGCGGCGCGGTCGTCATCACCACGCCCACACCGCAGGCGGGCGACCCGTTTTCCGCCAAGGCGCGCCTGCGGCTCGGCAACTATGATCTCCGCGAGTTCAACTTCGCCGCCGGCGGCGGCCTCGGCGCCTCGCCGTTCGCCGCGCGCATCGCGGCGTCCAGCCGCCAGCGCGAAGGCTACATCGAGAATCTCAATCCCCCCGGCGCCGGCGCGCACTCGGACGATCTGAACGACCGTGATTCCTGGTCGGTCAACGGAGCGCTGAGCTACGAGCCGAACGAGCGCTTCAGCGCTGTCCTGAGAGGCACGCACGCACAGTCCAGGGATAGGCTCGGATTCGGCATGCAGGCCGTGGGTCTGGAGCCCGATGCCGCCCTCGGCGGCCTCAACGGCACCCAGGCCTATTACGCCGGCGTGCTTCAGTCGTTCGGGTTTTCGCAGCAGGATGCCTTCAACGCCGCGAGCAATCTCCAGTTCGCCAGCGGTCACAACCAGTCTTACGACGGCGCGGCGAACAGCTTCAGCAGGGGTCTTCTGTCCGGCGAACACCTGCCCGGACAGTTCGCGGCCCTGAAGTCGGACAGCGGATCGGTGCGCCTGAACTACAGATTCGACTCGTTCGAAGTGTCCTGGCTCTCGGCCTATACCAAGCTCGAATCGACCGCCACGAGCGAAATCATCAACGCCAATCCGGCCACTTACCCATCCGCGTTCAATGACGCAAGCGTCGGTTTCTCGGTCAACGCGCCGGACGAGAGCCACCAGCACGAACTGCAGCTGACCTCGACCGACTCACCGGTCGAGTGGGTCGCCGGTCTGGTCTACGTCAAGGCCAGCGGCGATCAGTTGCTCGCCGGCGACGTGTTCGACTTCTCCTTCATCACCGCCAAGAACCACTGGTCCGTCGAATCGAGCGCTGTCTATGCCCAGACCACAATGCCGATCACGAAAGCGTTCTCGGTGACCCTCGGCGCACGCTACACGACGGAGGAGTACGAGCTCGACGACCGCATCGATCCGGCCGACCCGCGCTCACAACCCGGCGTGACGAACTTCGGATCGCAGTCCAAGGAAAGCTCCAAGACCACTTACACCGCCCGGCTGCAGTACGACAACGGTCCCATGCTGCTCTACGGCGGCGTCTCCACCGGCTTCAAGGGTGGCGCCCTGTCACCGACGTTTCCGGGCAGTCCTGCTGTCGAACCGGAAGAGATCACATCCTACGAGACCGGCGTGAAGTGGGATATCAGCCACGATCTGCAGCTGAACGCCGCGGCCTTCTGGTACGACTACAAGAGCATCCACATTTCCTACGTCGATTCGGCACTCGGCGGCGCGGTCGTCCTCGTCAACGGTGCCAGCGCCACGCTCAAGGGCCTTCAGGCCCAGGTGCAGTACCAGTGGACTCGCGAGTTGGTGCTGCGTGCGAGCGGCATCCTGCTCGAATCCGAATATGAAAACGACGTCGCGACGATCGGCTCGCAGACCGGACTCGCAACGAAGGGCAACCGGCTGGCCGGCGCGCCGAAGAACGTGATCAGCATCGGTGCGGACTGGCATATCCCGCTCGGTGAAGCCGACCTGAAGCTCACGGGCGAGGTGCTCAACAGCAGTGGCTACTACTTCGATTCCGAGAATCTGATCGGTACCGGCGGTGCCGACGACAAGAGTTACACGACGCTGGATCTGTCGCTCAGCTACACGCCTGCGGATGAGCGCTGGTACGCATCGGTGTGGGGCGCGAACGTCACCGACGAAGCCTACTTCGTCGCCGGAACCGCTGCCGGAGGCGTGCTGCGCACCGCACTCGCCGCGGCGCCGCGGACCTTCGGCCTGACGCTCGGCGTGAACTTCTGAGGTACCGATCGTCATGTTTTTCCCCCGATCCGTACTTCTGGAGGCGACGCGCCAGGCCTTGCAGTCGGCCGAGGCCTTGAGCGATGGCGTTGCCTCGACCCGTGAGTCGATACTGATGGCGCTGGACCTGATGCTGGCTGTGGAAGACCCGGCATCCGGCCACGCCGCATCTTGGGTCGGGCGGATGCCGGCGGTACTGGCGTCTCACGCCGCCGATCCGCAGCCAACCGATGAGTCCGCCGAGGACACCCTGAAGCGGCTGGAGCACCTGATTTTCGAGCGCCCTGCCGTCGACGCTGCACAGCGAGGGCACAAGGAACTTTGCCTGGCGTTGTGCGATTGGGAATCCGGGCTCCTGTCCGGCGTGATCGGTCACGCCGACAACACTCAGCCGGGTGCGGCGGACGTGCTGTCCGGCGATCGCTGGGAGGCCTACCTGCGCGAGCGGTTCGCCGATCCGCAGCTCCGTTTAAGTGCCTTTCGGACCTTGCCCGGTGGCTTCGGCAAGCAGACCTTCCTGTTCAGCGTAGAGGGCGCCAGCCTCAGTGGCGATTTCGTGCTCCGCCGCGACATGGCGGAACCGATGCTGCGTCACGGCTGCCATCGCGTCGACCGCGAATTCGAGCTGATCCGTGCCGTGCTGCGCCACGGGTTTCCCGCACCCGATGCCCTGTGGCTGGACACCGGGCATGCCGGCCTTCCGGGCGGCGACTTTTTCGTGATGCGCCGATCGCCCGGCTCGCCGGGCGGGAGCGTCTTCTCAGCATCGGGGCAGGTCCCGGACGATCTGGTCGAGACGCTCGCCGGCGTGCTCGCGCGGCTGCACGGCCTGCCGCGGCTGAAGGAGTTGCGCGGCGCGATCGACCCGGCGCTGTGGGAGCGCTCGCGCGCGCAGTGCACGCGGCAGTACATCGAAACCTGGCTCGGCGTGTTGCGCCAGGACGTGCACCTGCCGTCGCCGTCGATCGCCGGCCTGCTCGGCTGGCTGCTGGCGAACGTGCCGGAGTCCGATGAACCTCCTGTATTGCTGCACGGCGATATCGGCTTTCACAACTTCCTGTTCCATGAAGGCAGCTTGAGCACCGTGCTGGACTGGGAGTTCAGCCATGTGGGCGATCCCGCCGAAGACCTGGCCTACGTTCGCAACACGCTGGGCGAGGCCATCGACTGGAACGCCTTCATGAGCGCCTACGTCGCCCACGGCGGGCGCCCGGTCGATCGCGAGCGCCTGCGCTACTTCCAGGTCTGGGGCCATGTGCGCAACGCCTGCTCGGCCTCGATCGCCGCGGCCAAGCTCGCGGAAGGCCGCGTCAAGGATCTCAAGCTCGTGCTGCTGCCCTTTGCCTACGTACCCCACTTTCTTCGCGCCGCCGCACGGGCGCTGGCGCAGGAGGACCCACATGACGGTCAGTAACGAAATTTCCTGGATACAGAACGCGCACCGAGGCTTCGGCCACTGTCGGCCGGAAGACGATTATCTGCATACGGAGGGCCACCCCGTCGGGGCCTCGGCCACGGAGACCTATTTCTTCGGCTTTCATGTTCCCGAGCATCGGTTGCATGGCACGATCTACCTCTGGGCGCATCCGAACCTGAAGGTACTGACCGGGGGCGTCATGATCGGTACGGGCTTCCAGCCCTGCTCGCTGGCGGCCGACTATTTCAACATCCACGCTTATCTGGCGCTCGACGAGCATGTCGATCCGGTCAGCGGCCTGATCTCGCTGCCGGGCCCACTGCGCGTGCAGCCGGTGAAGCCGTTCGAACAGTGGCGCATCACGCTCGACGACCGCACCGCCGACACCAGCTTCGACCTGTCGTTCACCGCTGCCATGCCACCGGCCGTGCGTGCCGACGACAAGCACTTCGATCAGAACATGCATGTCGTCGGCGACCTGGTCCTGCGCGGCGCAAGGATCGAGGTCGATTGCTACGAAATCCGCGACCGTTCCTGGCACAACCTGCGGCCGGAAACGCCGCTGCCGACCTCGCCGTACAACTGGCTGACCCTGGCCCGCGGGGCCGATTTCGCGATGAACCTGTCGCTGTTCGACGATCTTTCCCTGCTGCCGTCCGCGCAGGGTGTGCTGCAGGTCCCGGCGCCGGCGCTGCAGGATGGCTGGGTTTATCGGGACGGCGCGCTGCGCCGGATCGTGGAGTGCGCGAAGCGGACGGAACGGACCAGCGCCTTGCGGCCCATGCATCACCAGATTCGGGCGGTCGACGACGAGGGCCGGATCTATGAAATCGCGGGCGAAATCATTGCCGGCAACACCTGGAACGGATGGCCGAACCAGATCTGGCATCGATGCCTGACGCGCTGGACCTGCAACGGTCTCGAACTCTGGGGAGATACCCAGGAAGTCCAGTGGCACGAAGCCGTGCGTCAGTTTCGTCTGGCATAGCATGGGACGAACAGCATCTCGGGGAGAGCACCATACGCTCGCCGACATACAACTCTTGGAAAGGAACCGGTTTACCCGGATCGCGGCGGGGTGGAGCTTCGAGAATCCTGCGTATTTCAGCCAAGTCTACCGGCAGTATTTCGTCGAGCGTGGAATGCGGCAATAGTTCGCAGTCGCGCAAGGCGGACTGAACAGCAGGTAAGTTGTTAGGTTATGCAAAATTTTTCCCTTGAAATGCACTGCACAGTGCAATACATTCCTGATACGCGAGCGGACTCTGTGCGCCACCGCTTCGCGGCGCCGCTTCCGGTCGGCGGATCGTCAAGGAAATCATTGATAACGCAAGAAAGGAGAACACTGTGAGCGAAGTAAGCAATCCAGAGGTAGCCGCCCGCGATGCAGCGGCGAGCCCGTTGATCGAGGCCGAGTGGCGCCGCTACACCGAGCCGCTGACGGCATTGGCAGGACGCCTGGCCGGCCATCTTCTGCACACGGAGGATGGGCAGATCCGACATGAGCTGTATCGGACGCTGTTTTCGCAGCTGTCCGCCGCCTACTTCTCGCAGTTGCAGGCCGACCCGCGGTACCCGGACTTCTGGCCGATGTATTCGTCGGCCTACAACAGCCAGGCGCCGAATCCCGACAACTCGCATTACCTGACGCCGATCGACGATGACGGCGTCTACCGGATCTCCGGGTTCCGGGGAACGGTGAAGCGCGTGAGTTTCAGCATCGGTACGGGAACGCTCTATACCCGCGGCACGATGGAAGGCGGCGCCATCCGCTCGCTCGGCGAGTACGACCTGGACGACCTGACTCTCGGGGAGGACGGCGCCTTCGAGGTGTTGCTGAGCCGCGAGCGGCCCCCGGAATCGGGCGGAAACTGGTGGCAGCTCGGCGCCGGTGCCACCAACATCCTGGTGCGCCAGACGTCCTACGACTGGATAAACGAGATCGATGCCCGAATCGCGATCGAGCGTCTCGACGGGCCAACGGCCAGACCGAGAAGAACCGAGCAGGAACTGGCGGCCGCCCTGCAGAACATGGCCGACTACACGGAAGGTTCGGTGCGCGTGACCGCCCTCTACTTCAGCACCATCCGGCAAAAGTTCGGCTTCAACCGCCTGGGCTACATCGACAACACCGAATGGGCTCCGGTCGTCACGCAGCGCTATGCCTATGGTGCGTTCAAGCTGCGGGAGGACGAGGCACTGCTGATCGAGTGCCAGCTGCCGGCGCGCTGCCGCTACTGGAGCATCCATCTCACCGAGGATCTCGGCGCCACCCTCGATTACATCAACCGTCAGACCTCGCTCAACGGTTTCACCGCTCACGCCGGCGAGGATCGTATCTTCCGGGTCGTCATTTCGGCGCAGGACCCTGGCGTGCCGAACTGGCTCGACACCACGGGCCTGTCGACGGGCGTGATCCAGTCGCGCTGGGAGGGCTGCGATGCCTGGCCGGAGTTTTCGACCCGGCTGATCAAGCTCGCCGACGTGCGCGCGGAAGTTCCGCCGGACACGCCGCTGATCGATGCCGAGCAGCGCGAGAGCGCCATTCGCCGGCGCCGCAAGGGTGCCCAGATGAGGAAGCGGTGGTAGTCCGCCGCCGGCCGTCAATTCAGAAACATCAGAGAGTGTAGAAAAAATGGAAAATGCAGAAAAAACAGAACGTGATCAGGCTTTGGGCCAGGCGATGCTCAATACGGTTTCCAGCGAGTGGCGCTCCTTCATCGAGCCGCTGCAGTCCATCGTCGAGGAGGTGGCGCCGCTGGTGAACGACCTCGAAGACCCGCAGCTCCGCCACGAGATGTATCAGTTCCTGTATTCCCACATCTCGATGGGATACATCGGCGTGGCCCACGCGGACCCGCGCTACCCGGAGTTCTGGCCGTTCATCACGAACGTGTTCAACACCGTCGATCCCAATCCCGACGACATGTACTACCTCACGCCCATCGACGGCAGCGGTACTTATCGGATTTCGGGCTACCGGGGCAGCGTCAACATCGTCGACATCTGCACCGGCGGCGGTAGCCAGCTCATCCGCGGCGGCGGATCCTGGGGGCAGGCCTATGCCAACTACGATGCCGACGATCTGAACCTGCAAAAGGATGGCTACTTCGAGGTTCTGCTGAGCCAGGAACGTCCGGCCGGCCATACCGGGGACTGGTGGGAACTGCACCCGGAGACGACGAACATCAACGTGCGCCTGATCGCCTCCAACTGGGCGGAGACCGATGCGCGCCTGTCCATCGAGCGGCTCGATACGCCGGCGATCAAGCCGAGGCCAACGCCCGAAGAGGTGCAGGACAACCTCAAGCAGGTGGCCGTCTGGGCCAGGAACTGGGCAAAGGCATCGATCCAGTGGATCCGGGGGTTCCGCGACATCCCGGCCAACACCGTGACACTGAAACAGTACAACGACCTCGGCGGCATCACCGTCCAGACCTACATCTACGGGATGTTCGAGCTGGAGGAGGACGAGGCGCTGATCTACGAGACGGAAATCCCCGAGCAGTACCGCTATTGGGCGATTCAGCTCAACGACGACATTTTCAGAAGCATCGACTGGGTGAACCGCCAGACCAGCCTCAACGACTATTCCGCCCGGCTCGACGACGACGGCAAGTTCCGTGCGGTGATATCGGCCCGCGACCCCGGCGTGCCGAACTGGCTCGACACCGCCGGCTATCGCAAGGGCGCGATGTTCGGCCGCTGGTACAAGTGCAGCAGCACGCCGACGCCGACGATCACGAAGGTGAAGGTGGCCGACGTTCGCCAACACCTGCCGGAGAACACCCCGGTGGTGACGTCCGAGGAGCGCGAGCTGGCCATCAGGACGCGGCGCAAGGAGTACCAACTGCGCCGCCGCTGGTAACAGCGATCCCCACAGTCACCAGGGTGCCGAAGCGGATGCCATTCATCGCCGCCGGCAGGCGCTGTCCCTCGTATCGAATCCGGAGACCTGTCCGTAATGAGCCGATCGAATCCGGAGACCTATCCGTTCGGCAAGCGTTCCACTCTGTGGGCGTTCTCGCTGTTCTTCGTGCTGATGATCTTCGATTTCGCAGACCGGATGATCATCGCCTCGCTGCTGCCGCTGTTGAAGGAGGAGTGGTCGATTACCGATACGCAGGCCGGACTGCTGAACTCGGCGCTGATCGTCGGGATGATCATCTTCTCACTGCCGGTCTCGATCGTCATCGACCGCTGGAGCCGGGTGAAGACGGCCTCCATCATCGGCGTCACCTGGAGCCTGGCATCGGCTGCGGGCGGTCTTGCGCAGAACATTGCGCAGTTCTCGCTTACGCGAGCGGCCGTCGGCAGTGCGCAGGCAGGGTACTCGCCCGCCGCTGCCGCCTGGATGATGACGGCGTTCCCGCGCCGGCGAATCCAGCTCGCGCTCGGTGCCTTCTCCGCAGGCCAGCCCATCGGGATGGCGATCGGCGTGGCGCTGGGCGGCTACATCGCCAGCCAATATGGCTGGCGCGCGGCCCTCGGCATCATGGCGGCCCCCGGCCTCGTCGCGGCGGTACTGCTCTACCGGGCGAGGGATTACCCGTCCGTCGCGCCCGAGGATTCCGCGGGGCAAAGCGCGTTTTCCGCGCGCGGCATGGTGGATGGCCTGCGGACGGGACTGGGCGAAGTGCTCTCCAGTCGCGCCCTGCGCGCGGTCTATCTCAGCAGTGGCATGGTCACCCTGCTCATTTCCTCGGTCATCTACTTTCTGCCGTCCTACCTGATCGCGAGCCACGGGCTGTCGATCAAGGATGCGTCGTATCTGGCCAGCGGTGTCCTGATGGTCGGAGTGATCGGCGCACCATTGGGGGGATGGCTCATCGACCTGTGGTGCACCAGATATTTCGAGGCCAAGATTGCCTATCCGCTGCTGTGTACGATCCTGGCCACGGCCTTGCTGGGAGTGGCGTTCATGCGCACCCATGGACTGGCCCTGCAGTACGGCCTCATCCTGGTCGCCTTCTTCCTGCTGACCAGCGGATCGAGCGGCCCGTTTGCCGTCAGTCAGGAGCTCGTGCATCCTGGCCGCCGAGCCCTCTCGATGACCTGCAATGCACTGGCCTCGCACCTGTTGGGGTCGGCGCCGGGCGCGGTGATCACCGGCGTTCTTTCCGATCGCACGAACCTGGGCTTTGCACTTTTTTGCGTCACGCTGATCAGCGGACTGTTGACGGCGGCCTCGCTGGCCTACGCCCAATCGAAGTATCGAAGTGAGTACGAGGCCAAGACCAATTACGGTGGTACAGGTCCAGCCGCTTGCAGCGGCCGGAGCGTGGCATGAATGCAAATAACAAGAGGAGTTCCAGATGATCAATGGCACAACGTTCGACAAGTTCGATCTCACCGGAAAAACGGCGGTTGTGACGGGAGGAGGCACCGGCCTGGGTTATTCCATGACCCGTGCCCTGCTGCTGCTCGGGGCAAAAGTGCTCATTGCGGCGCGGCGGGCCGATTGTCTCGATCGGGCGGCCGAAACGCTGAAGAAGGAGTGTTCGACCGATCTGGTTCTGAGCAGAACGGTGGACCTGAACGACAGGGCCAACGTCAAGCGCTTCGCCGAAGACGCCAGCGAGACGCTCGGAGGCGTCGACATATTCATCGGCAACGCGGCTTACGGCCTGTTCAAGCCGATCAGAGAGATTTCGGCTGAAGAACTCGACAGCTGCCTGAGAACCAACTTCTCGGCCAATTTCGAGCTGATGCAGCATTTCCTCCCAACGATGATCGAGCGTCGCTGGGGCCGGGTGCTGTTCAGTTCGTCCGCAGGCAGCGTGCTGTCCGGCAATACCGGCATGTCGGTCTACTCCGCCACGAAAGCGGCCCTGAATTCGCTGGTGCGCCCGGCCGCCACGGAAGTCAGCCAGTTCGGAGTCAACGTCAACACGCTCGTCATCGGCTGCTTCATGACCGAGATGCTTGCGACGTATGAGGATGGCCTCGGCGCCGATGGTGACAACGATGCGGCCAGGGTCCTGATCCGGAAGCTCGAAACCAACAATGGCATCGGCCGCCTGGGCAATCCCCGTGAGCTGGAAGGCGCGGTGCAGTTGTTGACCACCGACGCCGGCAGCTACATCACCGGGCAAAGCATCCCGGTGGACGGCGGCATGACGACGATGATCTGGGCCAACGAGCCGGTCGATGACGCACCCCGTCCCGGCTACTGCCGCGAAGATTTCTGACGAAGCTCTGACTGAGGCAAGACATGTTATCGGCACAAGAACTGTTGCAGAATGCAAGCGATCAGACGGGACTTTCCGACTTTGGCGGAGGCGACGGCTTCCTCCATGACTTCGGCCTGTTCGTCTCCGCGCTGGAAATGGATGAGATTCCCGCCGCCAGACGTGAGCGGTGCCGACAATACATCCTGAACCTAATCGTCAACCGGCTCTGGTTCGAGAAGGACATCAAGGAAAATCCAGAGATATTGCAGGAGCGCCTCCTGCCGCCGGTGGCGATCATTTCGCTGCCGCGGGCAGGTACGACGAAGCTGCAAAGGATTCTCGGGGAAACCAACTACTTCCAGAACCTGCTCTACTGGCAGACTCATAACTTCGCGCGCATCCCGGGGAAACAGGACGGCGGAAAGGCCGAGCGTTTCCAGAAAGCGGTCGACTTCCTGGGCTGGCTGGCCAGGGAGGAGCCGAATTACCTTCAGACCCATCCCATGGTTGCGGACGAAGTCGAAGAAGAGTTTCTGCTGATGGAGGCGTCGTTCCGGTCGCTGATGCTTTCATCGGTGTTCCCGGCCAGCCGCTACTCGACCTGGCTGTCGACGGCAGACTTGTTTCCGTCGTACGAATATCTGGTCCGTCAGCTGAAGTATATTCAGTGGCAGTCGAAGCTCGAGGGGAAGGAAGCCAAACCCTGGCTGCTCAAGTCGCCGGGCATGCTGGGCAACGAGAATCTTCTGACGGCCGCCTTTCCCCAGGGACTCAAGCTGATCTGTCCGCACCGCGCCCCTGCCGAGATCATGCCTTCCACCGCGCGCACGGCACAGTACCCCCAGTTCTTCCGGCACAGCAGCGACAGCCAGGCACTCGGACCACCCCTG
>CAZVVC010000114.1:0-10406 GCA_964630425.1 uncultured Bifidobacterium sp.
ATCGACGAGCGGAAGGCGGAATATCTGCGCGAGGGCGAGGCGGCGCTCGACAAGGGGCAGAGCAGGCAGGCGCAGGCCGCTTTTCTCAAGCTGCTGGCGCTCGATCCGTCGGACGAGACGGTGGTGGACCGGCTGCGCAAGCTCGACCGCGCCGTCGCCCTCGTCAACCAGGGCAAGAAGAACGAGAAGGCGCTGGCCGACCACCGCGCCACGCTGGTGCGGGTCCAGGACACGACCGAGGAATTCGAGGCCAAGGTCAACGAGCCCCTGAAGAAGGGAGACTACCGCAAGGTCATCGACATCTCGGACCAGTTCCTCAAGCGCAACCCGTCCAGCAGATCGGCGGCGGCCCATCGCCGGAACGCCTATCTCGGGCTGGTCGACCAGAGCCGGGCCAGGAGCAATTATCGCGACGCGATGACCTATCTGGAAACGCTGCTGGAACTCTCCGGCGATGCGGACAGGCCGGCCATCGAGGAAAAGGCCAGGGTGGTCCGCGGCGAGCTGGCGGCGCAGCTCTACAGCCGGGGGCTGGCGGTCATGAGCTCGAACCTGCCCCGGTCGATCGAGCTGCTGGACGAATCCGTCAGGCTGAACCCCGACAATCCGCGCGCCGTGCAGAGCCTGAACCAGGCCCGCAAGATGCAGGAAAACCTGGAGCGCATCGGCGGCAAACCGAAATGAGCGCGAGCCGATCCGGCCGCCCTATCGCAGCGTGGACAGCTTCTGCTTGAGGTCGATGGCCTGGGCGCGCTGGGCCTTCGCGTTCCCGTGGCTGGGGTCGATCTCGAGCGCCTTGTCCCAGGCGGCGATGGCGGCGTCCAGCTCCTGTCTGCGGAACGAGGAGAGGCCGCTGCGATAGTACCGCTCGGCCGTGGCGGTCCTGGCCGAGGCGAGCAGCTTCTTCGTGCCGGCGTTGTCCGGGTCGAGCGCGGCGGCGAGCTGCGCCGCTTCCAGCGCCTTGTCGGGCTTGTCGCCCATGCGCAGGTACTGCTCGCCGGCCTTCTGGGCGCGCCGCGCGGCCAGCGCCGGGTTCGACGCCCGCAGCGCCCGGGCGCTCGCCAGATAGGTGTCGGCCACGAAGGTGGCGTCGGCGACGGACTGCCCGGTGTCCAGCCTGTGCGCCTCGATCTCCCGGATGGCCCCGCCGGTGTCGCCGGCCGCCGCCATCTTGCGGATGGCCGCCATGCTGATCTTCGGCACCGGCCGGGCGGACGGCGGCTTCGCATTGGCGGCGGGCGGCTCGGCGAGTTTGTCGGCCAGCCGCTTGTCGTGCGCCTCCCTGGCGGCGAGCGCCCCGGCGGTCCGCGGAATCCGGATGGTTTGCCCCGCCGAGACCTGGCTGGGATTGGCGATGCCGTTGTAGCGCGACAGGATGTAGAACTTCAGCGCATCGCCCAGGAAGGTCTGCGCCAGTGTCGACAGCGTCTCGCCGGTGCCGACCACGACCGGGAAGCTCTCGGGCGGGAAATACTCCTCGACCGGGGATTCGATCTGCGATAGCAGCGCCTCGGCGCGCTTGTTGTTGGACGTCACCTCGGCGAGATACTGCCGCAGCTCGGCCTTGGCCTGATCGGCGTCGCCGGTCTCCAGGTCCTTCACCGCCTTGTGGAAACGTTCCCGGGGCGCGAGGTTCGGCGTGGCCGTGAACGCGGGTTCGGCGGGCGCCGGCGTCGCTTCGGCCGCGGGCGCCTCGACGGGCGCGGGCGGCGGCGGGGCGGCGGCCTGCTGGCTGGCGCACGCGCCCAGCAGCGCGGCGCCGAACGCGATACTCATCACACTGGATAGACGTGACACCTGACAACCCCCTTGCGAGTCGAGTTGGGCCGATGTCGGCAGATCGGTACAGCCCCTGTGGCAGCGGCGAGTGCCGAAGGCATCGACCGCTTGCACCATCTCCGCTCGTGCTGAGCCCGGTCATGATCGGACATCCTGTTCCGATCGTAAACGGTTGTTTCCCCCTGGACGGGCCGGGTCGGTCAGGCCCGCGCCAACGCGATGGTGACCGCCGCGCCGGACAGCTTGTGCTCGGCCCTGAAGCCGCCGGGCACGTCCTCGTCCAGGCGCAGGTCGACCGCCAGCGTCTCGCGGCAGACATGCTCGCGGTGCTCGGCGAGCGCGCCGGCCACGTTCTCGGGCACGCGGGCGGCGAGGCGGATGCGGTCGGTGACCTCCAGCCCCGCGTCCTTGCGGGTCTGCTGGACCAGCCGCACGAAGTCGCGCGCCCAGCCCTCCCGCTCCAGATCCTCGTAGACGCGCGTGTCCAGCACGACGATGCCTGCGCCGCCGTCGAACGGCTCGGAATCGAGGCCCTCGCCCGTGACCACCCGCAGGCTGAAATCCTCGGGGCCGAGCTCGATGCCGGCGATGGCGATGCGGCCGTCGGGCAGCCTGCTCCAGTCGCCGGACCGCTGGGCGTTCATGACGTCCTTCATCTTGCCGCCGATGCGCTTGCCGATCTGCGGGTTCACCTTGAGCTGCTGCTCGCCCATCGACGCCGGATCGGTGGACAGAACCACCTGCTTGACGTTCAGTTCCTCGGCGATCAGCGCCCGGTAGTCCTCCAGCGCCCCGGCGTCGGGATGGGCGACGGTCAGCGTCCGCAGCGGCAGGCGGGTGCGCAGGCTCTTCGCCTCGCGGAGCGACATCACCGCGGTGCAGATCTCGCGCACCTGGTCCATGCGCGTCACCAACTCGCGCTCGGCGGGCAGGGCGGCCGCGTCGGGCCAGTCGGTCAGGTGGACCGAGGTCTCGCCGGTCAGGTTCTTGTAGATGCGCTCGGCGATGAACGGCATCAGCGGCGCCAGCGCGCGCGTGACGCTGGTCAGCACCGTATAGAGCGTGTCGTAGGCGTCGTGCTTGTCGCCGTCCTCGGCCTCGCGCCAGAACCGGGCGCGGCTGCGGCGGATGTACCAGTTGTTCAGCGCGTCGATGAAGCCGGGCACGACCGCATAGGCGCCGGGCAGGTCGTTGGCGTCGAGACGCGCCTCGATCAGCTCGATCAGCTCGCGGGTCTTGGCCAGCACGTAGCGGTCCAGCACGCCCTTCTGGTCGGCGCGTTCCCGCGCCCGGTAGCCGTCGATGTTGGCGTAGAGCGTGAAGAAGTAATAGGCGTTCCACAGCGGGATGATCGCCTGCCTCAGCGCCTGGCCGATGCCCGAGCCCTCGCGCGGGATCGACAGGTCGCCGCCCGACAGCAGCGGCGAGGAGATCATGTACCAGCGCAGCGCGTCGGCCCCGTAGCCGTCGAAGACTTCCATGGGATCGGGATAGTTGCGCAGGCGCTTGGACAGCTTCTGCTTGTTCTCGTCCAGCACCACGCCGTGGCACACGGCGGTGCGGAACGGCGCCCGGTCGAACAGCGCCGTCGACAGCACCATCAGGGTGTAGAACCAGCCGCGGGTCTGGGCGACGTATTCGACGATGAAGTCGGCCGGGAAATTGGCCTCGAACCGCTCCTTGTTCTCGAACGGATAGTGGAGCTGGGCGAACGGCATGGAGCCGCTGTCGAACCACACGTCCAGCACCTCGGGCACCCGGCGCATCATGGAGCGGCCGGTGGGATCGTCCGGGTTCGGGCGCACCAGCTCGTCGATCATGGGCTTGTGCAGGTCGGTGGGGCGCACGCCGAAGTCGCGCTCGATCTCGTCGAGGCTGCCATAGACGTCGATGCGCGGATATTCCGGATCGTCGCTCTGCCATACGGGGATCGGGCAGCCCCAGAACCGGTTGCGGCTGACGTTCCAGTCGCGGGCGTTCTCCAGCCAGTTGCCGAACAGGCCGTCGCGGATGTGCTCGGGGATCCAGGTGATGCCCTTGTTCAGCTCCACCATGCGCTCGCGGATCGCCGTGACCTTCACGTACCAGGCGGTGATCGCCTTGTAGATCAGCGGCGTGTCGGTGCGCCAGCAATGCGGATAGTTGTGCAGATAGGTCTCGTGGCGAAGGACCACGCCCGGCTGCGCCTTCAGGTCGCGGATGATGGCCTTGTTGGCCTCCAGCACGTTCTGGCCTTCATAGTCCGGGACCTCCGAGGTGAACCGGCCCGCCTCGTCGACCGGCACCACCACCGGCACGCCGTTGGCGTTGCCCAGCTCCATGTCGTCCTCGCCGAAGCCGGGCGCGATGTGCACGGTGCCCGTGCCCTCGCTGGCGTCGACGAAGTCGCCGGTCAGCACCCGGAAGGCGCCTTCCAGATCCTGGAAATAGGGGAACAGCGGCGTGTAGCGGCGGCCGGCGAGCTGCGCGCCCGTCACCGTGCCCACGCGCGTCCAGTCGCCCAGCTCGCGCTCGTAGCGCTCGAGCGCGGTGCCGGCGACGATCACCCGCTGGCCGTCCTTCTCGACGACGGCGTATTCCAGTCCGGCGTTGACCGCCAGCGCCAGGTTGGACGGCAGCGTCCAGGGCGTCGTCGTCCAGGCGAGCAGCCGGGTCGGCGCCGTCTCGCCCGGCGCCGGATCGAGCAGGAAGCCCACGGTCAGCGCCGGGTCCTGCCGCTCGCGGTAGGAATTGTCCAGCCGCGTCTCGAAATTGGACAGCGGCGTCTGCACCGCCCAGGAGTAGGGAACGACCCGGTGACCTTCATAGACCAGGCCCTTGTCGTAGAGCTGCTTGAACGCCCAGATCACGCTCTCCATGAACGGCAGGTTCATGGTCTTGTAGTCGTTCTGGAAATCCACCCAGCGGCCCTGGCGGGTGACGTAGTCCTCCCATTCCTGGGTGAAGCGCATCACCGAGGTGCGGCAGTGCTCGTTGAACTTGGCCATGCCGAACTTCAGGATCTCCTGGCGCCCGGAGATGCCCAGCTCCTTCTCCGAGGTCAGCTCGGCGGGCAGGCCGTGGCAGTCCCAGCCGAAGCGGCGCTCGACGCGCCTGCCCTTCATGGTGTGATAGCGCGGCACGATGTCCTTGACGAAGCCGGTCGCCAGATGGCCGTAGTGCGGCAGGCCGTTGGCGAAGGGCGGGCCGTCGTAGAAGACGTATTCGTTGCTCGCGCCGTCCCGCGCCGCCGGACGCTCCTCGACCGAGCGCTCGAAAATCCGCTCGCGCCGCCAGAACTCCAGGATGTCCTTCTCGATGCCCGGAAAACTGGGGTTCGGTTCAACTTCCGGATACGGGCGTCCGTCCTGTGCCATCGCGCAACTCGATCTATCATCCGGCCGGGGATCGGCCGGGCAAAGGAGATAAAGCGTTGCATCCGCCGCGTCCAGAGCGGACAGCAGGGCGCTCAGACACCGTTAGGACGCCGCGCGCGAGATCGGCTATGCTGGAAGCTGGTTACAGGGGGCGTCTGGCATATTCCCGGAAAGGACACGACCGCCGCGCATGGCGTCGACCGACCTCAGATATCTCGAACTCGACGCGTTGGCCGGGCTGTTCGCCGACGGCGTCGGCAGCGAGTTCGTGCGGCTGCTGTTCGAGCGTGCCCCCTCGGCGATCGCGGTGTTCGACCGCGACATGCGGTATCTGGCGGCCAGCCGGCGCTGGTACCAGGATTACGGGCTGGAAGGCCGCGAGCTGATCGGCCGCAGCCACTACGAGATCTTCCCCGACGTGCCCGACCGCTGGAAGGAGGAGCACCAGTGCTGCCTGGCCGGCGAGACGAGGGTTTGCGAGGCGGACGAGTTCGTGCGCGAGGACGGCCGCTCGGTCTGGATCCGCTGGGAGCTGGTGCCGCTGACCGCCGAGGGCGGCCGGATCGCCGGCCTCATCATGCTGACCGAGGTCATCACCCGCCGGGTCGAGGCCGAGGCCGCCAAAGAGATCAGCGAGAAGCGCCTGCGGATCGCCCGGCAGATCGCCCATGTGGGCACCTGGGACTGGGACATGCGCAGCGACCGGGTCACCATGTCGGCCGAGATGTGCGCGCTGCTCGGCTTGCCGGCGGACCGGAACGTGGTCCTGATGGACGATCTCGCCTCCTTCGCCCATCCCGCCGATCAGGCCCGGATCGCCGAGCGCGTCGCCCGGGTTCGTTCCGGGCTGGAGCCGCGCCCGGAGATGGAGACCCGCGTCCAGCGCCAGGACGGCACCGTGCTCTGGCTGCGGATGGCGATCACCGCCAGCCGCGACGCCGCCGGCCGGCCGCGCCATGTGCACGGCATCATCCAGGACGTGACCGATCAGCGCCTCGCCCAGCGCCAGCTCGCCCTGCGCGACCGGGCCTTCGACACCGCGGCCGCGCCGCTCACCCTCACCACGCTGGAAGGCCGTTACACCTACGTCAACAAGGCCTTCATGGAGCTGCTGGGCGTGACGCGGACCGAGGACGTCGTCGGCCTCAGCGTGCTCGATTTCGCCGCCGATCCGTCGCAGATCCGCGGCTCGCGCCACACCCTGCGCGAACGCGGCAAATGGACGGGCGACATCGGCATCCGCCGCAGCGACGGGCGCGTCATCGACGTGCACATCTATGCCGCCGTGGTGATGGACGAGGACGGCAAGCCGTTCCAGGTCGTGGTCTCCTATTCGGACGTGACCGAGCGCAATGCCGCGCTGGGGGCGCTCTCGCGGCGCGAGCAGGAACTGCTGCGGGCGCAGCAGTTCGCGCGCCTCGGCCCCTGGCGCTACGACATGGCGACCGCGATCTACACCATGCCCGAGGAGACCCGGCGTATCCTGACGCGGGACGAGGCATACGCCGTCTACGATCAGGAACGCGCGGTGCAGTGGATTCACCCGGACGACCTGCGGGTGAGCATCGAGGAGACCGCCCGCATCCATCGCGGCGAGACCGACCATGTCGTGGTGGAATACCGCCGCCAGGAGCCGGGGCGGGACATCGTCTATCTGCGCATCTTCGTCGGCGCCGAGCGCGACGCCACGGGCAGGTTGGTCGCGCTGTCGGGCCTGGCGCAGGACGTGACGTCCTCGCGCCTGCTCGAGGAGGCGCACCGCGAGACCGAGCGCGCCATGTCCGCGCTGATGCGCAACCTGTCGGGCATGGTCTATCGCTGCGACAACGACGAGCGCTGGACCATGCGCTTCATCAGCGACGGATGCTCGCGGGTGCTCGGCTACGAGGTCGACGAGCTGCTCGACAACCGGGTGCTGTCCTATGGCGACGTCATCGACCCGCGCGACCGCCAGCGGGTGTCAGACACCATCGGCGCCGCGGTCGCGGCGCGCCATGCCTTCCAGCTTTCCTATCGGGTGACGACCCGGCAGGGCGAAACCCGCTGGGTGCTGGAGCAGGGCAGCGCCATCCGCGACGGCAACGACCGGGTGGTCGCGCTTGAAGGCTATGTGGCCGACATCACCGCCGAGCAGCACATGGTCGAGCAGCTCCAGGAGAGCGAGGCGCGCAACCGGGCGATCATGGAATCCGCCTCGGTGGCGCTCATCACCGCCGACGATGACGGCGTCGTCGAATCCTTCAATCCCGAGGCCGAGCGGGTCTTCGGTTATGCGGCGCGCGAGATCGTCGGCCGGCGGGTGACCCGGCTCATCCCCGACTTCGACGCCGACCGGAAGCTGGCCGGCGAACTGACCGGCCTGCGGCGGACCGGCGAGGTTTTTCCGCTCGAGCTGGCGGTCGGCGAGACGCGGCTAGGCGAGCGCCACCTGCTGATCGTCAGCGCGC
Source organism: uncultured Bifidobacterium sp. (assembly GCA_964630425.1). Classification (GTDB taxonomy): domain Bacteria; phylum Pseudomonadota; class Alphaproteobacteria; order SMXS01; family SMXS01; genus RI-34. The sequence goes on from CAZVVC010000114.1 coordinate 7,583, forward strand.
GCGACCTGACCGAGCGCAAGAAGGCCGAGGCGCGGCTCAGCCAGGCGCAGAAGATGGAAACCGTGGGCCAGCTCGTCGGCGGCGTGGCCCATGACTTCAACAACCTGCTCGTGGCCATGCAGCTCAACCTCGAGCTCGCGCAGGCGCTGGCCGCGGACCGCACCGAGATCGCCGAGAGCGTCACCATGGCGCTGGCCGCCGTCGACCGCGCCGCCGAACTCACCAGGCGCCTTCTCGCCTTCTCGCGGCAACAGCCGCTGGAGCCGCGCGTCATCAGCGTCAACGAGCTGGCCGGCAACATGATGAAGCTGCTGCACCGGCTGTTGCAGGAGGACATCGAGACCCGCACGGCCCTCGCGCCGGACGTGTGGCCCATCGAGGTCGATCCCGGCCAGCTCGAGGCGGCGCTGCTCAACCTCATCGTCAACGCGCGCGACGCCATGCCGGAAGGCGGCAGGCTGCGGATCGAGACCAGCAACGTGGTGCTCGACCAGCCCGAGACCGAGCATCACGACGACGCCCTCGACGGCGACTACGTGCGCATCGGTCGCCGATACGGGCACGGGCATGACGCCCGAGGTGCACGCCCGGGCGTTCGATCCCTTCTTCACCACCAAGGGGGTCGGCAAGGGCAACGGTCTCGGCCTGTCCATGGTCTATGGCTTCGTCAAGCAGTCGGGCGGCCACATCGCCATCGACAGCAGGGCAGGGGAAGGAACGCGGATCATCCTGCATTTCCGCCGCGCCCATGCCGCGCCCGTCGCCACCGCGCGGCGCACGGCGCCGGGGGCGGCGCGGGCGGGCCATGAAACCATCCTGCTGGTCGAGGACGATCCCGACGTGCGGCTCACGGTGGAGCGGCTGCTGAAATCGCTGGGCTATGCGGTCGTCACGGCCGCGGACGGCCCCGCGGCGGTCGAGATCATCGTCGGCGGGCTGCGTCCCGACCTGCTCCTGGCCGATGTGGTGCTGCCCAAGGGGATGAGCGGCAAGGACGTTTCCGAGGCGGTCGCCGCGCGGGTGCCGTCCTGTCGCATCCTGTTCATGTCGGGCTATACCGAGGATGCGCTCATGCATCACGGCCGGCTGGACGAAGGCGTCGTGCTGCTGTCCAAGCCGTTCCCGCGCGAGGTGCTGGCCGGCAAGGTGCGCGAGCTGCTCGACGGCTGACGCGGCGTCCGCGTCAGGCCTTCACCTCGGCGGCGAGGGCGGCCAGCTCGTCGCGCGCCGCGTCCCGCGTCCGGCGGGCGATGGTCTCGAAGCGCGCGATCAGGCGCTCGCCGAAAGGGGTCAGCTCGGCGCCGCCGAAGGATTTGCCGCCGATATGGGTGGTCAGCACGGCCTGGCCGAACATGGTGTTGAGCTCGTCGATCAGCAGCCAGGCGCGCCGGTACGACATCTTCATCTCGCGCGCCGCCGCGGCGATCGAGCGCTTCTCGCCCACCAGCCGCAGCAGGGCGATCTTGCCCGGCCCGATCTGGCCGGCGCCGCCAAGGTCGATCTTCACCCAGAGATGTGCTTCGGCCATCCTGCCCTCTCGCCACGCTCGGCCAAGTCTACGGCATCCGCGGCGTGGTCCGGGCAAAAAATGAGCGCCACAAGCGGGGACCAGTGGCGCTCAGTTTCCCTCAGGGAGGAGGGTAAGGGACACCAGGCGGATGCCGTGCCTTCGTGTCCCCCTCCGATGCGGCATGGCGCCGCATCCAGAAGCTCGAATGCTCAGCGGTCGGGAAACCGGCCCTCCGCGCATTTGCGCGGTGCGGGCGCCGCACACATATGTTACCGGCCAGCAACGCTTTCGGTGTATACGAGTGGGTATGCGGCTTTTCCGGGCTGTCTCCCCAATACCGCCTGACGCGGTCTTTCCTTGGGGATCAGAGTGCACCGGAGAGGCGTCTACCGTCAAGATGAATCAAATCCGACTGTTATGTCAAAAATCGGTCGGCGGAGTATATTCAGGTATGAACAGGGGTTCGGAAATCGACGATGAGCGGTGATATGTCGGAGGTGGCGAGAACGAAAACGCGGGCGCCCGGGCGCGAAACCTGGCAGTCGCGCAAGAGCGCCGAAACCCGGACCGAAATCCTCGATGCCGTCATCCGGTCCTATATCGAGGTCGGCTACGGGCGGACCACCTTGCAGCAGATCGCCGACCGCACCGGCCTGTCGCGCGGGGCGATCATCTATCATTTCCCCTCCATGGTCGACGTGACCAAGGCCGCCATCTCCTATCTCCAGGACAAGCGTCTCGCCATCTACCGCGAGACGCTCGAGCGCATCGAGGGCGAGGAGGATTTCGTCGGCAATGCGCTCGAGACCCTGTGGCAGCAGATTTCCGATCCGCTGTTCACGGCCTACAACGAGCTGACCGTGGCCGCGCGGACCGATCCCGAGCTGGAAGGGATCCTGCGTCCGGCGCAGGAGGAGTACGAGCGGGAATGGGACCGCATCGGCCGCGATCATTCCCATGCCCTGTCCGACCAGGACGACCGCTTCGGCCTGACCGCCGATCTGGTCCAGTACGCCATGATCGGCATGGCGGTCAGCTTCATGTGGACCGATGCCGACTATCGCCGGCGGCGGCTGCTCGAGGACCTGAAGCACCATGTCCGGGCGCTGTTGCGCGACGGCATTCCCCGGGACGTCCAGGACGCCATCGCCGCCCACGGCGTCCGGCGCGGCGTGCCCGGCGAATAGGCTTCCTTTCCCCGTGCTCCATCGTGTTACGGTGCCCCGGCAACGAACGGGGAGACGGTGAATGAGCGAATCGCTCGAGGCGCGCATCCGGAGGCTCGAGGACATCGAGGCCATCAAGCGGGGCGAC
>CAZVVC010000115.1:0-10366 GCA_964630425.1 uncultured Bifidobacterium sp.
CCGACACCACCACGACGGCCGCCAGCGAGATGGGCAGGAACACTTTCCAGCCCAGCCGCATGAGCTGGTCGTAGCGGTAGCGCGGCACGGCCGCCTTCACCCACGAGAACACGAAGAAGAAGAAGGCGATCTTGAGGATCAGCCAGATCGGACCCGGAATGAAATCCAGGAAGGCGAACGGCGGCAGCCATCCGCCGAAGAACAGGATCGAGGTCATGGCGCACATCAGCAGGATGTTCGCGTACTCGCCCAGCCAGAACATGGCGAAGGTCATGGACGAGTATTCGACCTGATAGCCCGCCACCAGCTCGGCCTCCGCTTCCGGGAGGTCGAAGGGCGGCCGGTTCGTCTCGGCCAGCGCCGAGATGAAGAAGATGACGAACATCGGGAACAGCGGGATGAAGAACCAGATGTTCCGCTGCGCCTCGATGATGTCGTTGAGGTTGAGCGAGCCGACGCACAGCAGCACGGTGATCAGCACGAAGCCGATGGAGACCTCGTAGGACACCATCTGCGCGGCCGAGCGCAGGCCGCCCAGGAACGGATAGCGCGAGTTGGACGCCCAGCCCGACATGATGATGCCGTAGACGCCCAGCGACGAGATGGCGAACAGATAGAGGATGCCGACATTGATGTCGGAGATCACCAGCTTGACGTCGTTGACGTAGCCCCACGGGATGACCGCCCAGGCGACCATCGCCAGCACGAAGGTCAGGACCGGGGCGATGAAGTAGACGCCCTTGTTGGCGCTGGCCGGGACGACGGTTTCCTTGAGCACCAGCTTGAGGCCGTCCGCGAAGCTCTGGAGCAGGCCGAACGGGCCGACCACGTTCGGGCCGCGGCGAAGCTGCATGGCGGCCCAGATCTTGCGGTCGAAATAGATGACGAAGGCCACCGCGACGACGACGGGAAGCATGACGGCGAGGATGCCGCCCAGCATCCACAGGCCCGGATAGACGTAGCCGTCGAGGAAGGGATTACCCATGCGTGCCGGTTCCTTCCTGCACCGTTTCCTGCGCCGCGACGCATTCGGCCATGGTGATCGAGGCGCGGCAGATCGGATTGGTCAGGTAATGCTGCTTGATGGTCGAGGCGAAGGGCTGGTCGCCGGTCTGCCCGGCCGCGCCGAACACGCCCCAGGCCGCCGGCACCACCTCGTCCACCGCGGCCGCGTGCGGCAGCGCCTGCGCGATGCGGCGGCGAAGCTGCGCCAGGTTGTCGTAGGGAAGCTTGCCGCCGACGGTCTCGGACAGCGCCCGGATGATGGTCCAGTCCTCGCGGGCGTCGCCCGGCGGGAACACGGCCCTCAGGCCGAGCTGCACCCTGCCCTCGGTATTGATCCAGGTGGCGTTCTTTTCCGTGTAGGCGGCCGCCGGCAGGATCACGTCGGCGTGCTTCACGCCGGCGTCGCCGTGGCTGCCCTGATAGATCACGAAGGCGTTGGCGAGACGGGCGGTGTCCAGCTCGTCCGCGTGCAGCAGGTAGACCACCTCGACCGCGCCCGATTCCGCGCCGGCCAGGATGCCCTCCACGTCGCGGCCGCCCTGCCCCGGCACGAAGCCCAGGTCCAGGCCGCCGACCCGCGCGGCGGCGGTGTGCAGCACGTTGAAGCCGTTCCAGTCCTCGCCGATCATGCCGTAGCCGTCGGCGATCCGCCGCGCCAGGTCGAGGACCGCCGCGCCGTCGGCGCGCGCCAGCGCGCCCTGGCCGACGATGATCATGGGATTCTTCGCCTCGCGCAGCACGTCGGCGAAGGAATGGCCGCCCGAGGCGACCTCGGCCAGTGTGCCGGGGCCCGCGCCCAGATAGTCGTAGTCGTAGGTCAGCTCGAGCCGCTCGCCGATCACGCCGATACGGAAGCCGCCGGCCAGCCAGCGCTGGCGGATGCGGGCATTGACGATCGGCGCCTCGAGGCGCGGGTTGGAGCCGACGATCAGCAGCGCATCGGCCCGGTCGATGCCGGCGATGGTGCTGTTGAACAGGTAGGAGGCGCGCACCGAGGCATCGAGCCTGGCGCCGTCCTGGCGGCAATCGATGTTGGGCGAGCCCAGATTGGCCATCAGGTCCTTCAGCGCGGCCATGGCCTCCAGATCGGCCAGGTCGCCGGCGATGGCCGCGACCCTCGAGCCGTCGAGACCGGCCATCCTCGCCGCGATGGCCGCGAACGCCTCGGCCCAGCTCGCCTCTTCCAGCCTGCCGTCCCGGCGCACATAGGGCCGGTCCAGGCGGCGGCGCTTCAGCCCGTCATGGGCGAAGCGGGTCTTGTCCGAGATCCATTCCTGGTTGATATCCTCGTTGAGGCGCGGCAGCACGCGCATCACTTCCTTGCCGCGGAAGTCGACGCGGATGTTGGAGCCGACCGCGTCGTGCACGTCGACGCTCTCGACCTTCTCCAGCTCCCACGAGCGGGCGGTGAAGGCATAGGGCTTCGACGTCAGCGCGCCCACGGGGCAGAGGTCGATGACGTTGCCGGACAGCTCCGACGTCACGGCCTGTTCCAGATAGGTGGTGATCTCCATGTGCTCGCCGCGGCCGATGGCGCCGATCTCCTCGACGCCGGCCACTTCCTCGGCGAAGCGGATGCAGCGGGTGCAATGGATGCAGCGGGTCATCACCGTCTTGATGAGCGGACCCATGTACTTCTCTTTGACAGCGCGCTTGTTCTCGTGGAACCGGCTGGCGCCCTTGCCGTAGGCGATGGACTGGTCCTGCAGGTCGCACTCGCCGCCCTGGTCGCAGATCGGGCAGTCGAGCGGATGATTGATCAGCAGGAACTCCATCACCCCTTCGCGGGCCTTCTTGACCTGCGGCGTGTTGGTGTGGATCACCATGTTGTCGGCGGCCGGCATGGCGCAGGACGCGATGGGCTTGGGCGCCTTTTCCTGCTCGACCAGGCACATGCGGCAATTGCCGGCGATGGACAGACGCTCGTGATAGCAGAAGCGCGGCACCTCGACGCCCGCGACCTCGCAGGCCTGCAGCACCGTGGTGCCCGGGGCGACCGTGACTTCCTTGCCGTCGATGGTAAGCGTTGGCATTTCCGTTCCCCCTACGCCGCCTGGACCTGGGCGTTCTTGTAGGCGGCGATGCGCGCCTCGACCTCAGGACGGAAATGGCGGATCAGACCCTGGATCGGCCAGGCCGCCGCGTCGCCGAGCGCGCAGATCGTATGGCCTTCCACCTGCTTGGTGACCTCGTGCAGCAGGTCGATCTCGGCCACCTCGGCCTCGCCGCGCACCAGGCGCTCCATCACGCGCCACATCCAGCCGGTGCCCTCGCGGCACGGCGTGCACTGGCCGCAGCTCTCGTGCATGTAGAACTTGGACAGGCGGGCGATGGCCTTCACGATGTCGGTGGACTTGTCCATCACGATCACCGCCGCCGTGCCGAGGCCCGACTGCACCGCCTTCAGCGCGTCGAAATCCATCAGCACGTCGTCGCAGATGTGCTTGGGCAGCACCGGCACGGACGAGCCGCCGGGGATCACCGCCAGCAGATTGTCCCAGCCGCCGCGCACGCCGCCGCAATGCTTCTCGATCAGCTCGCGCAGCGGGATGCTCATGGCCTCCTCGACCGTGCACGGCTTGTTCACGTGGCCGGAGATGCAGAACAGCTTGGTGCCCGCGTTGTTCGGCCGGCCGATGCCGCAGAACCAGGTCGCGCCCCGGCGCAGGATGGCCGGGATGACGGCGATGGATTCCACGTTGGAAACGGTGGTGGGACAGCCCCACACGCCCATGTTGGCCGGGAACGGCGGCTTCAGGCGCGGCTGGCCCTTCTTGCCCTCCAGGCTCTCGATCAGGGCGGTTTCCTCGCCGCAGATATAGGCGCCCATGCCGCGGTGGACATAGACGTCGAACCTGTAGCCGGTGCCGCAGGCGTTCTCGCCGATCAGACCGGCCTCGTAGGCCTCGTCGATGGCGCGCTGGAGGTTCTCGGCCTCGCGGTAGAACTCGCCGCGGATATAGATGTAGGCGGCGACCGCGCGCATGGCGAAACCGGCGAGCAGGCAGCCCTCGACCAGCTTGTGCGGGTCGTGGCGCATGATCTCGCGGTCCTTGCAGGTGCCCGGCTCGCCCTCGTCGGCGTTCACCACCAGATAGGACGGGCGGCCGTCGCTTTCCTTGGGCATGAACGACATCTTGAGGCCGGTGGGGAAGCCCGCGCCGCCGCGGCCGCGCAGCCCGGATTCCTTGACCTGGGTGACGATCCAGTCGGCGCCGTTGGCCATGAAGCCGGCGGTGCCGTCCCAGTCGCCGCGCGCCTTCGCGCCGTCGAGGAACGGGCTGTGGACGCCGTAGAGGTTGGTGAAGATGCGGTCCTGATCCGCCAGCATCACGCGGTCTCCTTCAAGGTGGTCGGACCGCCTTCGGGGGCCGAGAACTGGCGCTCGACACGCGGACCGGGGGCCGGCGCGCGCCCGGCCTTCAGGTCCTCGAGGATCGCCTTGGTGGAATCGGCGTCCAGGTCCTCGTAATAGTCGTCGCCGATCTGCATCATGGGGGCGTTGACGCAGGCGCCGAGGCATTCCACCTCGAGCAGCGTGAACTGGCCGTCCGCCGTGGTCTGGCCGTTCTTCACGCCGAGCGTCTGGCGGCAGGCCTCCATGACCTGGTCCGAGCCGCGCAGCCAGCACGGCGTCGTCGTGCAGACCTGCACGAAATGCCGGCCGACGGGTGCCAGATTGTACATGGAATAGAAGCTGGCGACCTCGTACACGCGGATGTACGGCATGTTCAGCATCTCGCCGATCACCCGGATCGCCGCCTCGGGCAGCCAGCCGCCGTTCTGGCGCTGGGCGATGTCGAGGATGGGCATCACCGCGCTCTGCTGGCGGCCCTGCGGATATTTGGCGATGTGTTTCCTCGCCAGTTCCAGGCTCTCCGGCGTGAACTCGAAGCTGGCCGGCTGGACGAAGGGGGCAGCGTGCGCGCCGCTCATCGGTCGATCTCCCCGAACACGATGTCCTGCGAGCCGAGGATGGCGGGGATGTCCGCCAGCATATGTCCCCGGCACATGAAATCCATCGCCGCCAGATGCGGGAAGCCCGGCGCGCGGATCTTGCAGCGATACGGCTTGTTGGAGCCGTCCGAGACCACGTAGACGCCGAACTCGCCCTTGGGCGCCTCGACGGCGGCATAGGCTTCGCCGGCGGGAACCTTGTAGCCTTCGGTATAGAGCTTGAAGTGGTGGATGAGCGCTTCCATGGAACGCTTCATCTCGCCGCGCTTGGGCGGCACGATCTTGCGGTCGAGCGAGGCGACCGGCCCCGCCGGCATCTCGTTGATCGCCTGGCGCATGATCCTCAACGACTGGCGGATCTCCTCGATCCGCAGGATGAAGCGGTCGTAGCAGTCGCCGTGCTTGCCGACCGGGATGTCGAAGTCGAACTTCTCGTAGCTGTCATAGGGCTGCGACTTTCGCAGGTCCCACGCGATGCCCGAGGCGCGCAGCGGCGGGCCGGAGAAGCCCAGGTCGAACGCCTCCTCGGCGGTGACGACGCCGATGTCCACGTTGCGCTGCTTGAAGATGCGGTTCTCGATCAGCATGATCTCGATATCGACCAGCACCTGCGGGAACGTCTCGGTCCATTCGTAGATATCGGCGAGCAGCTCGGGCGGCAGGTCCTGGTGGACGCCGCCGGGCCGGAAATAGGCCGCGTGCAGGCGCGCGCCGCAGGCCCGCTCGTAGAACACCATCAGCTTCTCGCGCTCCTCGAAGCCCCAGAGGATCGGGGTCATCGCGCCCACGTCCATCGCGTGGGTGGTGAGGTTCAGCAGGTGGTTGGCGATGCGGCCGATCTCGGCATAGAGCACGCGGATGTACTGGCCGCGCGCCGGCACCTCGCAGCCCAGCAGCTTCTCGACGGCCAGCGCGAAGGCGTGCTCCTGGTTCATCGGCGCCACGTAGTCGAGCCGGTCGAAATAGGGCAGCGCCTGCAGATAGGTCTTGTACTCGATCAGCTTCTCGGTGCCGCGATGCAGCAGACCGATATGGGGATCGACCCGCTCGACGATCTCGCCGTCCAGCTCGGTGATGAGACGAAGAACGCCATGCGCCGCAGGATGTTGCGGGCCGAAGTTCAGATTGAAGTTCTTGAGCTCTACGTCCGCCATCAGCCTTGCTTTCCGCCCTCGCCCGCGGCCTTCTCGTCACCGGGCAGGATGTATTTCGCGCCTTCCCACGGGCTCATGAAGTCGAAGTTGCGGAACTCCTGCATGAGGCTGACGGGTTCGTAGACGACGCGCTTCTGCTCTTCCGAGTAGCGCACCTCCACATAGCCGGTCAGCGGGAAATCCTTGCGCAGCGGGAAGCCCTGGAATCCGTAGTCGGTCAGGATGCGGCGCAGGTCCGGATGGCCGGTGAACATGACGCCGTACAGGTCCCAGCACTCGCGCTCGAACCAGCTCGCCGACGAATACACCTCGATGACCGACGGCACCGGCGTGCTCTCGTCGGTCTGGACCTTGACGCGGATGCGATGGTTATGGGTCAGGCTGAGCAGGTGATAGACCACGTCGAAACGCAGCGGCCGGCCGGGATAGTCGGCGCCGCAGACGTCGATGAGCTGCTGGCACTGGCTCGCCGTGTTGTCGCGCAGGAATTTCATCAGCCGGACGACCGAGGCAGCGTCGGCGGTGACCGTAAGCTCGCCGAGAGCGACTTCGAACCCCGTCACGACATCCGGGAGGCTGGTGGCGATATGGTCGCCAAGCTCGTGAAGCGCACCGTCCATCTGGTTCCCTATCGCGACAGGTTTCCGGTACGCCGGATCTTCTTCTGCAACTGCAGGATGCCGTAGATCAGCGCCTCGGCGGTCGGCGGACAGCCCGGCACATAGATGTCGACGGGCACCACACGGTCACAGCCGCGCACCACCGAATAGGAATAATGATAATAGCCGCCGCCATTGGCGCAGCTGCCCATGGAGATGACGTAGCGCGGCTCCGGCATCTGGTCGTAGACCTTGCGCAGCGCCGGCGCCATCTTGTTGGTCAGCGTGCCGGCGACGATCATCACGTCCGACTGGCGCGGCGAGGCGCGCGGCGCGAAGCCGAAGCGTTCCATGTCCCAGCGCGGCATGCTCGCCTGCATCATCTCGACGGCGCAGCACGCCAGCCCGAAGGTCATCCACCAAAGCGAGCCGGTGCGCGCCCAGGTGATCAGGTCGTCGAGACGCGCGACGACGAAGCCCTTCTCGGACAGGTCCTCGGACAGGTTCTCGAAATATGCCTGCGATGCAGCGGTCGAAGCGTCCAGCGGCCGACCTGCAGGCGCGACTGGATTTTCTACTCCCATTCGAGCGCCCCTTTCTTCCATTCGTAGACAAAACCGACGGTCAGCACGCCCAGGAAGATCATCATCGACCAGAAACCGAACATGCCGATCTCACCGAGTGAGATAGCCCACGGGAACAGGAAAGCGACCTCGAGGTCGAAGATGATGAACAGGATGGCCACCAGGTAGAACCGCACGTCGAACTGGCCGCGGCTGTCGCTGAACGCGTCGAAACCGCATTCATAGGCGGCCAGCTTGGCCGGATCTGGGTTCTGGCGCGCCACCAGCACGGCGGCTCCGATCATGATCAGCGAGAAGGCTGTGGCGACGCCAAGGAACAGCAGAATAGGTAGGTACTCGGCAAGCAAACCCTGCATCGGAAACCGTCTGATTTTGAGTTGTAAGTTCCGGCTTACCGATCGGTCCGGCTGGGATCGATCGGGGCGCAGTATAGTCAGCGCACCCTTCGAGTCAAACCGAATGGACCCATGATTTTGCAGGCCAGAACTGTGGGAAAGTGGCGAGAGTGACGGGACTCGAACCCGCGACCTTCGGCGTGACAGGCCGACGCTCTAACCAACTGAGCTACACCCCCAAAGAGCGTTCCGGACAGCGCCCGGCCCTACCTGCCCGGGGCGCCAAAGCACCTGCCGCGGGCGGCGATCAGACCGGATCATCTGATGGAGAATGGCGAGAGTGACGGGACTCGAACCCGCGACCTTCGGCGTGACAGGCCGACGCTCTAACCAACTGAGCTACACCCCCGCAAGGGAGGCTCCGTTTACGGCACCCCCCGGATGGTGTCAACGGCTAATCGGCGATTGGAGGGGAAGATTTTGGCGCCGTTCCTGTGCCCCTGTTCCAACGCCTAGAACCGCTTTTTGGCGAAAGCGCGGCCAGAAGCCGATTTCAGATACTTCTCGAAGGCAAAGGCCTTCGCCTCGTCGGAAAAGGCAATGTAAGTGACGATGATCCAGGGACGATATTTCGAGGTGTGGGACACATCGCCGGCGTTATGCCGCGCCAGCCGTTTGTCGAGATCGTCGGTGATGCCGACGTAGTGGCGATCCGGAACGGCGTCGCTGCGGAGCATGTAAACATATTTCATCTGGATGTTCCCCAAGCCGAAACACATGGCTTCGAGCCCTGGAAAATAATCCGCCTACGCCCTGCGGGCCACGGCCCGATATCCAAATTATAGAGTATGGTCCGGTCCGCCTACGCCCTGCGGGCTACGGCGTGACAGCCTTCGCGCTGCGCACCGCATTTCTCGTTCTGGCTTGCCAAGCCGAAGCGCGCAGCGCGAAGGCTGGTGGGCGGTGACGGGCTCGAACCGCCGACCCTCTCGGTGTAAACGAGATGCTCTACCAACTGAGCTAACCGCCCGTATCGCCAGCGGAATCGCCGGGTGACGGGAGGCTCGTCATCGCGGGGTGACGAGCGTGCCGGAACTAGAGTCCGGCGGATGGATCAAAATGAAACCGACCGCCCCCGCGAAAGGGCGGCCGGAATCGCAATCCCAGAACGGCGGTGGCGCCTTAGTTGACGGCGTCCTTCAGCGCCTTGCCGGCCTTGAACTTGGGCTGGACGGACGCCGGAATCTTGATGGTGTCGCCGGTGCGCGGATTGCGACCGGTGGTCGCGGCGCGCTTGGCCACACTGAACGTGCCGAAGCCGACGAGGCGTACTTCCTCGCCCTTCGCCAGGGCACCCGAAATGCCATCGAGAACGGCGTCAACCGCACTGGAAGCATCCGCCTTGGAGAGGCCTGCACTGGCTGCTACGGCCGCGATCAGGTCGTTTTTGTTCACGACAACCCCCTTGCTTGTAGATGATTTATCCAACAGGTCTCTCGTCGCGAGAGATGCGGGAGTTTAGAGGGGCAGCCAATTTCCGTCAAAGGAAAAGCCCCCGAAAGGCGCAGAAAATCTACGCTTTTTTCGAGGGCTTCCTCGTTTTTCGACGATGTGGCGCGGCGGCCTAGTGGGTAACGAGCCCTTCGGCATCGCCCGCCGGCTTGTCCTTGCTCAGGGAACCGACCGAATCATCCTCGTCCCAGGTGATGGACACGAGCGGCTTGGTCAGCGCATGCGACAGCACCTCCTCGACGGTGGACACCGGGATGATCTTGAGGCCGGTCTTCACATTGTCCGGGACCTCGGCCAGATCCTTCTCGTTGTCCTTCGGGATCAGCACGATCTTGATGCCGCCGCGCAGCGCGGCCAGCAGCTTCTCCTTCAGGCCGCCGATGGCGAACACCCTGCCCCGCAGCGTGACCTCGCCTGTCATGGCGATGTCCTTGCGGACCGGGTTGTTGGTCAGCACCGACACGATCGAGGTGACCATGCCGACGCCGGCCGACGGACCGTCCTTGGGCACCGCGCCTTCGGGGACATGGATGTGGATGTCCCGCCTCTCGAAGATGCGCGGATGGATGCCGAAGGTGGTCGCCCGCGACTTCACGAAGCTGGCGGCCGCCTGGATGGACTCCTGCATGACGTCGCCGAGCTTGCCGGTGATGGTCATCTTGCCCTTGCCGGGCACCAGCACGGATTCGATGGACAGCAGCTCGCCGCCCACTTCGGTCCACGCCAGGCCGGTGACCACGCCGACGCCGTCCTCCTCCTCGGCGATGCCGTAGCGGAAGCGGCGCACGCCCGCATAGTCGCCCAGGTTCTCGCCGGTGACGACGACCTTCTCGGCCTTGCCGCCGACCAGCTCGCGGATGGCCTTGCGCACGAGCTTGGCCAGCTCGCGCTCCAGGCTGCGCACGCCCGCCTCGCGGGTGTAGAAGCGGATCAGGTCGCGCAGGGCCTCGTCGGTGATCTCCCACTCGCCCTTCTTGATGCCGTTCTGCTCAAGCTGCTTGCTGATCAGGTGCCGCTTGGCGATCTCGACCTTCTCGTCCTCGGTGTAGCCGCTGAGCCGGATTATCTCCATGCGGTCCATCAGCGGACCGGGGATGTTCAGCGTGTTCGCCGTGGTCACGAACATCACCTTGGACAGGTCGTAGTCGACCTCGAGGTAATGGTCGTTGAAGGTGTTGTTCTGCTCGGGGTCGAGCACCTCGAGCAGGGCCGAGGACGGA
>CAZVVC010000116.1:0-10355 GCA_964630425.1 uncultured Bifidobacterium sp.
CGCGTAGCCGGACAGCAGGTAGACCTCGCCGAAGGTGCCCGCGTCCCACAGATCGCGCAGATCGTCGATCAGGAGGGCGGCCCCGGTCGCGACGAGGTGAAGCACCACGAAAGCCGGCAGCACCACGAGGATCTTCTTCCAGAAGGACATCCACCTCTCCCCACAAGCCGGCGTCGCCCGCGCCAGGCCGGGCAACGCCCACGGCAGGCTGCCCAAAGAAGCGGCCCTTGTCAAAACACACGGCTTTGCGCCGGGGCCACGCGCTCCTATATTCCGCTGCGGGCGGACAACGACCGCTCATGCAAAGCACCGGGAGACCAGTCGTTTGAAATCCTTGCTGGCCGCAATCGTCATCGCGGCGACCCTCGCCACCGGCGCTCACGCCCAGGCAGCCATTCCCCCCGGTTCCGCGCAAGCCGCCGTCGACGAATTGCAGACGGGGATGCTGAGCATCATGAAGAAGACCAGCGGACAGCCCTTCGGCAAGCGGGTCGAGGCGCTGTGCCCGCTGCTGGACCAGAAGATGGACGTGCGGCTGCAAAGCGCCATGGCCATCGGCCGCAGCGTATGGGACAGCTGGAGCGAGCAGCAGCGGAGCGCCTATCAGGCCAAGTTCCGGCAGTATCTGTGCGCCATCTACGCCAGCCGCTTCCGCTCCTTCACCGGCCAGTCGCTGGTGGTCGTGGGCGAGCGTCCCGGCACCGGCGGCTCGGTCGTGGTGAACAGCGAGGTCCGCATCCCCAACGAGACCTCGATTCCCATCGACTACGTGATGCGCAAGAACGGCGACAGCTGGAAGGTGTCGGACCTCTATCTGGGCGGACGCATCAGCGAGGTGGCGCTGCGCCGGTCGGAATTCGCCAACGTGCTGCGCACCAGGGGCTTCGACGGGCTGATGGCGGCGATCGCGACCAAAACCGCCGCGCAGGGCGACAAGGCCGGATACTGAGGCAGAAACCCCTGCCGCCGGATCGTCGACGTGGTATCATGACGCCGATAGTCGAACCGGCCGCAGGGAGAGTGTCATGGCGATCAGGAACATCCTGTTTCACGCATTCGAGGGTCCGGCGGGCCAGCTTCTGGAGGACGCGGCCGTCGCCTTCGCCAGCGCCCACGGCGCGACGCTGACGGCGCTCTGCGTCATCGACAACGCCCCCATTCCCTCCTATGTGGCGCCCTACATGCCCACCAACCTGGCCGAGACCTATGTGGAGGAATCGCGCGCCACGGCGAAGCAGATAGAAAACCGCGTCAGGGCGCGCGAGGCCGCCTCGGGCGTGTCCATCGAATGGCGCTACCGCGAAGGCGACATCCGCGCCATCTTCACCCAGCACGCGCATTACACCGACATCGTCATGCTGGCGCAGGGCCGGAGCGGCGAGGAAACCATCGGCCCCGCGCTGAACCTGCCGGGCGATCTGGTGCTGACGGCGGGCCGTCCGGTCCTGGTGCTGCCGTGGAGCGGCGCGTCGGCCACGCTGGGCAGGCGCGTCCTGATCGGTTGGAACGGCAGCACCGAGGCGACCCGCGCGGTGAACGACGCCCTGCCCATCCTCCAGCAGGCGGATGCCGTGAAGGTCCTGACGGTCGGCGAGGAGGAAGGCCGGCACATCCCCGGCGCCGAAATCACCCGGCATCTGGCGCGGCACGGGGTGAAGGCCGAGGCCGACCACGTCCCGGACAGCGACGGCCCCGCCGCGGCGACGCTGATCTTCAAGGCGAAGGATTTCGAGGCCGACCTGGTGGTCTGCGGCGCCTGGGGCCACTCCCGGATGTTCGAGACCGTGCTTGGCGGCGTGACGCGCGACCTGCTGCGGGGCATGGAACTGCCGCTGCTGCTGTCCCATTGACGGACACCGGCGCCATCAGGGCGGGAAACCGTCATTGCCGCCATCCGGGTTCTTGACCGCGAGAGCGCCAAACCACTGGACCCTTGCGTGCGGGTTCGTCGCGGTCGCCGTGCCGTTCCTGATCGGCTTTTCGCACATCCTCAACCACTTCTATGTGGACGGTGCGTATTTTCAGGATTCCGGGCAACTCGCCTATCTGTTGAGCCATCCCGATCCGCTCATGCGGTCGCCGAAGGTGTTCGAGGAATCGGTCTTCTGGCGATATCACGTCTCGCTGACGATCCGCGTCCTGTCCGAGATCTATCCGTTCACGCCTTTCACGCCGCCCCAATATTACGCGCTGTATATCGGCGCCGGACAGGCGCTGCTGGCCGCCGGCGTCTTCTGGGCGCTGACCGGCCCTCTCGGCCTGCGCGGCAGGAGCGCATGGATCGCCGCCGTGCTGGCGATCCTTTTCGCGAATAGCGGGCTCGCGGTCGCCGCCCTGCGGTTTCCCCATTACGAGGTTCTCATAGCGGCCTCGCTCATCCTGCTGCTGGTCTCGCTGCATCAGGGCCGCCATGTCGCCGCCTTCGTCTGGACCGCCGTCGCGCTGTGCACGCGCGAGGATGGCGGGTTCCATGTGGCGACGTTCCTGGCCGCCACCTTCCTGGCCCGGCGGATGCTGAAGATCCCGTCCCCGAAAGGTCAGGACCGGGTCGTCCTGTGGCTGTTCGCCGTCTCCATGCTCTACAGCGCGGGCGCCATTCTCTGTCAGTTCCTTTTCCTCCAGAACGAGCTGGTGTCCTTCAGGTCGGCCTATGCGGGCCAGCACCCGTTCTCCGGCCCCGGCGTTTCGGAGGTGCTTTCCCGTCTGGCGGGCTGGCTGACGGTCCGCACCTATGTCTTCCTGCCGCTGATCGCCGCGACCATATGGGCGGTGGTGCGGCGCAACTATTACCTTCTCGCGGGATATGCGGCGACAATACCGTGGCTCGCACTGCAACTCGTCGCGGCCGCCGACCTGCCGCGAACGCTGTCGAGCTACTACGCCTTCCCCCTGCTCGCGGCCATGTCCTGGCCGCTTCTCGGCGTTCTCCAGGGTGCGCCGCGCGCCAGTCCAGGGCAGCGGAAGGAAGCCGTGATCGGCTTCGCCGTCATGCTCGCCGTGTCCTTCACCGGCTTGTCCATGCAGCACAATCCCAACCGGATCAGCTTCGCGGCGACCTTCGACCTGCCGCCGAGCGCCGATCATCAGCGGAAAGTCGACAAGGCGCTCGCCCTGCTGGCGCGGCTGGACCCGGAGCACATGTCGGTGGATCAGGGCGTTCTCTCGCTGCTGCCAGACGGCTTCACCGCCGAACAGACCTTCCTGACGCCGCCGCGGCCGGACACGAACACCATCCTCTATTTCGCACACGGCTTCCAGGCACGGGAAGCGATGGCCCGGGCACGGGACGCCGGCCTCACGCGGCACTATGCCGTGAACGGCACGTCCGTCCGGATCGCCACCGACAAACCACTCGAACGGGTGCCCGCGCTGACGGGACGCATCACGCCGGTGACGCCGGAGGAGAACCCCGCCGGCCGCCGGTGACGGGATGCCCGATCAGAGCTTGAGCACAATCTCGACCGTCGTGCCGTCGCCTGTTCCGCGGGTGGTGAAGCTGAAATCGGCGGCCAGCTCGCGCATCGGCCTGTTTTCCGCCAGCACGGTGCCGAACAGCTCGCCGATGCCGCGCGCGCGGCAATAATCGATCATCTTGCGCGTCAGCAGGGAGCCCAGACCCGCGCCCTTCATGTCGGAGCGGACGATGATGGCGTATTCGGCCCGCTCGCCGTCCGGGTCGGCGCGCGCGCGCACCACGCCCAGCGTTTCGGCGCCCCGCTCGGCGATGAAGCACATCTCGCGGTCGTAGTCGATCTGGGTGAACCGGACGAGCGTGTCGTGGTCGGGCGGCTTGATCACCGTCATGAAACGCATGCGCATATCCTCGTCGTCGAGGCTGGCGAAGAACGCCGCATGGGCCGCTTCGTCCTCGGGACGGATGGGGCGCAGCAGCACCTCCTCGCCCGTCCGCAGCACCGCGCGCTCCTCCAGGCCGACCGGATAGGGGCAGATGACCAGCCGGTCGACGCCGCGCCGCCCGGACGGCTTGACGACGACGCGGGCATCGAGCGCCACCACGCCCTTGTCGTCGGCGAGCAGCGGGTTGATGTCCAGCTCGCTCACCTCGGCGAAATCGGCCGCCAGTTGCGCGACCTTCAGCAGGGTAAGCTTGACCGCCTCGAGATCGGCGCGCGGACGGTCGCGGTATCCCCGCAGCAGGCGCGAGACGCGGGTCCGGCCGATCAGGCGCTCGGCGATCGCCATGTTGAGCGGCGGCAAGGCAACCGCCCTGTCCCGCACCACCTCGACCGCGACGCCGCCCTGGCCGAACATGATCACCGGGCCGAACACCTCGTCGACGAAGAGGCCGACCAGCAATTCATGGGCCGAGGAGCGGGTCACCATCTGCTGCACGGTGAAGCCGTCCAGCACGGCGCCGGGGCGCAGCTCGGCCACGCGGGCCGTCATCTCCGTCACGGCGGCGCGAACGGCGTCGGCCGATTTCAGGTTGAGCGCCACGCCGCCCACGTCGGATTTGTGACTGATCTGGCGCGACAGGATCTTGACCACCACCGGATAGCCCATCCCGTCCGCCAGGCGGACCGCGTCGTCGGCGTCCCGCGCGACGGCCGTGGCGACGATGGGGATGCCGTAGGCATCGAGCAGTTCCTTGGCTTCGGCCTCGGTCAGCATGGAACGGTCGTCCGCCAGCACCCTGTCGATCACCGCACGGGCCCGCGAACGGTCGGGCGAGAAGGATTCCGGCTCGGCGGGCGGCGTCTCCGTCAGCAGGCTTTGCAGCCGGCGATAGCCGACGAGCTGCATATAGGCGCCGATCACGGCGCCCGGCGTGTCGAAGGTCGGGATGAGCGCCGCCTCCAGCAGATCGCGGGCCGGCTTCACCACCCTGCCGCCCATCCAGTTGGTCAGCACGGTCTTTTCCGCGCCCTCCAGCTTGCCGATGACGCCGCGGGCCACCTCCTCGCTCGAGGTGATGCCGGTGGGCGCGTGCATGATGGCCAGCGTGTGCACTTCCGGCGCGTGCAGCAGCACGTCGAGCGCGGCACCATAGCGGGCGCCCGGCGCATCGCCGATGATGTCGACCGGATTGTCGCGCGACCAAGTGGCGGGCAGCACGCCGTCCAGCGCCGCCAGCGTCTCCGGCGACAGCTCGGCCAGCGAGCCACCCTGCGCCGACAGCGCATCGGCGGCCATCACGCCCAGGCCGCCGCCATTGGTCAGGATCACCAGCCCCTCGCCCTCGGGACGGCGCGCCCGCGACAGCACCTCCACCGCCCGGAACAGATCCTCGGTCGTATCCACCCGCAGCACGCCGCCCCGCGCCAGCGCCGCGTCGTAGACATCGTCGCGGCCGGCCAGCGCCCCGGTGTGCGAAGCCGCCGCCCTGGCGCCCTGGCTGTCGCGGCCGGACTTGATGGCGACGATGGGCTTGGTGCGCGAGGCGGCCCGGCACGCCGACATGAACTTGCGGGCCTGGGTGACGGATTCGATGTAGAGCAGGATCGACTGGGTGTTCGGGTCCTGGGCGAGATAGTCGATCACGTCGCCGAAATCCACGTCGGCGCAGTTGCCCAGCGACACGAAATGCGAGAAGCCGATGCGGCGCTCCGCCGCCCAGTCGAGCACCGCGGTGCACAGCGCGCCGGACTGGGAGACGAAGGCGATGTTGCCCGCCTCCAGGCTGCTCGGCGCGAAGCTGGCGTTGAGCCCGAGCCCCGGCACCAGCAGCCCGACGCAATTGTGGCCCAGGATGCGCAGAAGCCAGGGCCGCGCCGCCGACAGCATGGCCTGCCGGTCGACACCCGCGCTGATCACCACGGCGGCCTTGGTGCCGCGCCGGCCCAGATCCTCGATCAGGCCGGGAACCGTCGGCGCGGGTGTGCAGATCACCGCCAGATCGGGGGCCGCGGGCAGGCTGGCCACGTCGGGGTGGCAAGGCAGGCCGAACAGGCTGTCGCGTTTGAGGTTCACCGGCATGACCGGCCCCGCGAAACCGCCCGAAAGCAGGTTGCGCATGACCACCTCGCCGACCGCAGACGGCCTGTCGGTGGCGCCGATCACCGCCACCGATGCGGGGCGGAACAACTTCTCGAGATTGCGGATGGACATGACGCTCCCTTGGATGCCGGCCCATGGTAGCGTCTCTTTGCCGCATTTGCATGACGCGGCGTGTGCATCGGGGATCGCCGGCGACGGCAGGCGCCGCCGCCGGCATCTTCGTCAGCGGCGTGTGCGAAACGTCACGCCGCGCCCTTCACGTCGGCGAGCGAGGCGCCGAAGTTGATGTGATAGGGATGCCCGTCGATCACCAGCGCGGGGACCGAGGCGACGCCCGCCGCCTCGGCTTCCGCGATCCGGCCCGCCTGCTCGCCCAGATGGACGACCTCGACCTTGTATTCCGAAGGATCGAGCGCGTGCGCGAGGGCCTGTTCCGCATCGACGCAGACGGGACATCCGGCGTGGTAGAAGACTGCTTTCCGTGTCATGGTTTCATGCTTCCTTTCATCCTGGAGAGGGTGCGAACCGAGCGCCTCGCCCGTTGCCGCGGACGGGGCGCTCACTCATTGGACCGATGCGCCGGCGAAGCGGGACCAGGTTTCCCGCCGCGCCGAGGCGTCGGCTTCCACGTGGTCGCCGCAATCGAGCCGCAGGGCGGCATCGCCGAAGGCGGCGTCCACGAAGGCACAGTGATGCGGGGCGGCCGCATCGGAATGACGATAGGGACGGAAATACACGCATGTCGCGCACAGGCGCTGGACGGGGATGGCGCCGCGCATCTGCAACGCGCGGATGGTCTTGGTCAGGAGCTTGAGCAACGCCCCCTGCTCCATCTCGTCGAGCTCGCCCACCGCCTCCAGCAGGGCGTCGGGCCAGACTTCCAGCGCGGCCGCCAGCCGCCGCGCTTCGTCGCCCGCGTGGAGCATGGCCGCGCGGCCATCGCGCGGGTCCGGACGTTTCTCCACATGGCCCTTGCGCATCAGCGCGGCGACGGCGTCGCTGGCCGTCGGCTGGGTGACGCCGAGCTCTTCCGCCAGCGCGCCGACCCGGGCGGGGCCACGCCGGGCGAGATGGACCAGGATCTGCGCCTGCGTCGGCGTCACGCCCGCCGCCTCGGCCCGCCGCCAGCCATGCGTCCGCAGCAACTGGCCGATCTTCGCCAGGCCGGTCACGATATGGTCGCGCGTATCCATCGGTCCTCCGCTTTTCGGGGGAGGATATTACATAGGATTCCTATGTTATTCAACTGGACATGGACAATCTTCTGTATCGACGTGCGTCAGGCCCCCTTCTCCCACAAGGGGAGAAGGGTTCGATACGGCACCGGCCCAGTCCCCTCGCCCCAACGGGGAGAGGGCTAGGGTGAGGGGGCCGCGAAGCGGTTCTCCGGCCGATCAGCCAACCTAGAACAACAGGCCGTGGCTTCCGGCGACGGCGCCCAGCACGGTCACCACCGCCACGAGAAGCAGCAGGCGGTGCAGGCGCTCCATACGGGCGAAATCCCCGGCGGGGCTTTTCGACTGGGCCATGCGCCGATGCAGGAACAGCGGCTCGATCACGAACAGCATCGCCATGAAGAAGGCCCAGAGGCAGACCATCGCGTGCATCCACCAATAGCCGGGATCGGCGAACCGGTCCCACATGTCGACCCGGTGCACCATCCAGAAGCCGCTAGCGCCGGCCAGCAGCACCCATAGGCGCGCCTGGGGCGCGAAGCGTTCCTCGATGCGGTGGAAGGCCGCGAGGCGCTCGTCGGGCGGATGATTGCGCCGGACCGACGGCATCAGCACGGTGGTGACGAAGGCGACGCCGCCGATCCACATCAGGACCGCGAAGACGTGCAATGCGCGGGCAACGATCATGTCATCCATGGGCGTATCTCCGGAATGCCGCGAGCCCTGCGCTTCAAGGGGCCGTCATGCGATTCGACGCTTAATCATACATTAAATATACATCTTTTATCGGATAGAATAAAGGGACGGCTTCCCCCTCCTCCGGCGAGCTTCTATCCCAGGAACGCGGCGGCGCGGGCCGCCAGGTCGGGATGGCCGGAATCGAACCGCCGCCAGTCGACGGGGCCGACGTCCAGTTGCAACTGCCGGCCCAGCACATGGACGTCCGCGTCGGAGGGATCGCCGCGGCGGGCGGCGACGCGGCCGTGCAGCACGTCCGGCGGCGCTTCCAGCCACAGCCCGTGGAACGGCGCGCCCGCCGCACGGGCCAGCCCACGCAGGCCGTCGCGGCCACCCGGCCGTGTGAAGGTGGCGTCGGCGATGACCGCCTGACCCGCGGCCAGGGCGCTCGCCACGTCCTCGAACAGCCTTTCATAGACACGCGCGCTGACCGCTTCCGCATAGGCCGCCTCGGGCAGGGGCTGTTCCGGCACCGCGCCCATCAGGCGCTTGCGGATCACGTCGCTGGAGACGACGACCGCCCCCGCGCCCGGCGCCAGCCCGCAGGCCAGGGCCGCGGCGAGC
Organism: uncultured Bifidobacterium sp.; assembly: GCA_964630425.1. GTDB lineage: Bacteria > Pseudomonadota > Alphaproteobacteria > SMXS01 > SMXS01 > RI-34. Next base: position 8,436 of record CAZVVC010000116.1, read on the forward strand.
GTCGACTTGCCGGTGCCGGACAGGCCGCCGATCGCGACCAGCCGGGGCGCCGGCGGCTCCAGCGCCGCGAGGGCGAGAGCCAGATAGCGGCGGGCCGACACGGCCTTGTCCTCGTCCGCCCTGTCCTCGTCCGCCGCCATGCCGACGGCCATGCCCCGGATCGCCGCCCGCAGCGACAAGAAGGCCGGCATGCAGGCCAGGCCGGGGAAATCCCGCGCGGCGCTGAGATAGCGCGACAGGATCAGGTTCGCCGGTCCCGGCAGGCCGTGAGCCAGCAGGTCCATGAGCAGGAACGCCAGATCGAACAGCACGTCGATGCAGGCGATCTCGTCGTTGAACTCGATGCAGTCGAACAGCGTGGGCACGCCGTCGACCAGGCAGATATTGGCCAGGTGCATGTCGCCGTGGCACAGCCGCACCATGCCGCCGTCCCGGCGCGCATCGAGCAGCGCGGCGTTTCCGGCGAGCGCATCGTCGATGCGGCGCGCCCAGTCCTCCACGTCCGCCCACGGCAGCACCGAGGCCGGAAGGGCGCGCAGATTGTCCGCCACGTCGCGCGCGTTGCGGCGGATGGTCGCCGCGCCGCCCATGTCGGGACGGCGCTCGGCCGCCTCATGGAAGCGGATGACCTGCTCGGCCAGCCCGGCGGCGAGCGGCCGGGTCAGCGCGCCCCGCGCGGCCAGACGGCTGAACAGAGTGGACTGGTCGAAACGGCGCATCTCGACCAGCCAGTCCACCGCCTCGCCCGCGCCGCCCAGGGCCAGCGTCCGCCCGTCCCAGGTGACCGGCACGGTGCCGAGATAGAGGCCCGGCGCCGTGCGGCGATTGAGCCGCACCTCGCGCTCGCACGCCGCGCGGCGCAGCCCCGGGGTCGAGAAATCGAGGAAGTTCAGCCTGATGGCCTGTTTCAGCTTCCAGGCCCGGTCGCCGGACAGGAACAGATGGGAGATATGGGTCCGGATGTGCTCGACCGGGCCACCCAGGACCTGCCCGTCACGGAGGAAGCGGACGACGTCCTGCTGGCCCGGTCCCGTCACCGGCCGCCCGCCTCAGTGATCGCCGATGATGTGCCGGCGGTTGACGGTCCGGATGAAGGGAATCCTGGCATCCGCCCCGCGATGCTCGCCGTCCTCGATCCGGCGGCGGGCGATCTCGATGATGAGGCGCGTGATGTTCGGCAGGTCGAGAGTCTGCGCTTCCCTGAGCTTGACCCAGTTGAGGTTCAGCAGCTCGCCGCTGCCGGCGATGTCGCCGCGCAGATGATCGGCATCGACCATCAGGAAGCGCGTGTCGAAGCGGCGCGGACGGCCGGGCGGCGTGATGGCGCGGGCGATGTATTCCAGCTTGTCCAGCGCCGGCACCAAGCCGCTGGCATAGAACGGCTTCCAGTGGGGCGAGCCGGTGCGGATGCGCGCGTCGTGCTCGGCGCCCAGGATCATGCCCGCTTCCTCGAAGGTCTCGCGCACCGCCGCCATGGCCAGCGCCCGCGAGCGTCCGGGCGACGCGCCGCGCTCCAGCTTGGCGGCGACCGAGGGCGCCAGATCGATGGGCCGCGGCACCAGCGCATCGGCGCGGTCGACGCGGCCGCCGGGGAACACGTATTTGTTCGGCATGAAGGCGTGCCGGGCGCTGCGCACGCCCATCAGCACTTCCTCGCCGCCGCGGATGATCAGCAGCGTCGCCGCGTCCTTTGGCTTCAGCTTGTAGACCTCGACCGGCTTTTCCTCAGTCACGGGAAACCTCCATGACGATGCGCCCGGCCACGGTGCGGCCGGCGATCTCGTCGAATGCGTCCACCAGTCCCTCGAAGGGGATCACCTTGTGGACATGGGGATGAAACAGGCCCTCACCGGCCATGCGCATCAGTTCCGCGGTCACCTGCCGCCCGCCCTCCGGGTTCTTGCGGCCGTATTCGCCGGC
>CAZVVC010000117.1:0-10338 GCA_964630425.1 uncultured Bifidobacterium sp.
CCCGCACAACCCGAGAACGGAGATCCTTCGATAACGGTGCTCCCATCAATGCTGGCCTCCAAAACCCAGCATCAAGCTTGAATCACATCCAAGCCAAAGTGGGAATCCCTCTCGAATCGTGCTTGGCGGCTACCGCTCTAGTCTAAACGACTGCCACTCTATTCTGATGCGCCCAGCGTCCTGCCGAGGAACGCGGCCGTGCGTTCCCATGCCAGCTTCGCGTCGGCGTCGTCGTAGCGGGCCGAGGTGGGATTGGCGAAGGCGTGATCGGCGTCGTACCAGTGCACGGTCAGCGCCTTGCCCGCCGCCTTCATGTTCGCCTCGAACCCTTCGACCATCGGCTTGTCGATGAAGGTGTCGCGGGTGGCGAAATGGCCCAGCACCGGCCCTTTCAGCTTCGCGAGTCGTTCGGCCGGCTGGTCGACCCTGCCGTAATAGACCACGACCGCGTCGATGCCGGCCTCGATCCCGGTCTCCAGCGACCACATGCCGCCGAAGCAGAATCCCACCGAGCCGACCTTGCCGTTCCCCTGCTCGTGGGCGGCGAGCCACCTGGCCCAGCTGATCATGGTGTCGGTGGCTTCCTCGAGTTTCACCTGGCTCATGTAGGCGCGCGCCTCTTCCTGGCTGGCGCCGACCTTGCCGCCGTAGAGGTCGACGGCGAGCGCCAGATATCCCTGCCTGGCCAGTTCGGCGGCGACGGACTTGATCTGGTCGTTCAGCCCCCAGAATTCGTGGATCACCAGCACGGCGGGGGCCGGCGTGACCGAGGGGACCGCGAGGCTCGCCGTCACGGTCCTGCCGCCGGCCGTCCGGATGGTCTGCCCGCTGGTGGTCGCCGCCGCGGCGCGGGCCAGCGACGGGCTGGCGAGCACCGCGGCGAGAGGCAGCGCGGCGGCGCCCTTCAGCAGTTCGCGGCGGTTGGGCGCGGCCTCCGGGCCTGCATCCCCACGGTCCGTATTCCTGTACTCCGTATCCATGTGAAGCTCCCTTCCCTTTTCCCCAAGCGCCCCCATAATAGCCGCCGCTTGCCGATGGCCACAAACGAGACGATCCACGTGACATTCCTTCGCCGCCCGCTCCTGGCCGCCCTGGCCCTCGCGCTGTGCTCGCCCGCCGCGGCCAGGCCGCCCGAGGTGATCCGCGACATCGAGGTCACGGCGGCCAGCCTGCCGCTCGACGCGGACGACCCCGGCCAGACGGTCGTGGGCCGCCTGACCTATCTGGGCGGCCTGCGCCTTTCCGCGAAACCCTCGCGGTGGGGCGGCTTCTCCAGCCTGGAGATCAGCCCCGACGGCACGCGGCTGTTCACCGCCACCGACCGCGGGAACTGGTGGTCGGCGGCGCTGACGCTCGAGAACGGCGTGCCGGTGGGCATCGGCGAGAACATCCTCGTCGACATGCCCGACGACACCGGACAGGCGATAGAAGGCGCCGACAACGATTCGGAAGGCATGGCCGTCACGCCGGCCGGCGACATCTATGTCTCGTTCGAGCGCAACCACCGCATCGTCCGCTTCACCCCGCCCGACCCGGCCGATCCCGCGTCGCTGGCGCAGGCCCGGCCCACGCTGCTGGACGCGCCGCCCGAGCTGGCGGCCGCGCCCAACAATGCCGGGCTGGAGGCCATCGCGCTGATGAAGGACGGCACCCTTTTCGCCCTCACCGAGGCCTATCTCGGCGCGCCCGGCTACAACCGCGGCTGGCTGATCCGCGACGGCAGGTGGGAGCCGTTCGAGTACAAGCGCACCGAGCCCTTCGACGTGACCGACGCCAAGCAGCTTCCCAACGGCGACATGCTGGTGCTGGAGCGGCGGTTCAGCATGCTGGGCGGGCTGGGCGCGCGGCTGTGCACCATCGACGGCGCCAGCATCAGGCCGGGCGCCAGGCTGGAATGCCGAACCGTGGCCGAGATGCAGCCGCCCCATTCCATCGACAACATGGAAGGCCTCGCCGTGCGCACCGGCGACGAGGGCGAGACCATCGTCTACATCATCTCGGACGACAATCTCTCGGCCCTCCAGCGCACCGTGCTGCTGGTCTTCCGGCTGGAACCCGGGCGCAAATAGCCGGGATCGCCGCCTCTCAGAGCGGCGGCCGGGCGAGGTGCCAGTCGGTCGCCGACTGGAAGGCGACGCCCGCGCGCACCAGCGCCGCCTCGCCGAAATGCGGCGCGACGAGCTGGACGGCCAGCGGCAGCCCGTCATGGAAGCCGGCGGGCATGGTGATCGTCGGGCTGCCGGTGACGTTGAACGGCACCGTATAGGAGAACGCCCGGACCGCGGCGGCCAGGTCGCGCTCCATTTCGCCCTCGATCACGCCGGCCTCGGGAATCAGCATGGGCATGGCGGGCACCAGCAGCAGGTCCACGTCGTCGAACACCGCCCTGATCCGCGCGCGCACCAGGTCGGCCACGTTGACGGCGGCTGCGACGTTGACCCCGCTCGTCTTCAGCCCCGCTTCCACCAGCCCGGCGAGGCCCGGACCGTATTCGCCGGCCCGCCGGGCATAGAGGTCGCGGTGCACGTTGGCGATGCCGGCCGAGACCAGGGTGAACAGGCGACCCCAGTCGGTTTCGGGATAGACGATCTCGACGATCCGCGCGCCGCGGGCGGCCAGCACCTGCGCCGCCTCGCGCAGCGCCCGGGCCAGCGGCGGCACGGCGTCGGCCTCGATCCTTTGCCAGTCCACCCCGATCCGCATGCCGCCCAGGCCGGCGCCCGTTCCGGCGAGGTAGTCGGGAACGGGCAGCCGGGAGGCGGTTTCATCGAGCGGGTCGGCCCCGGCGATCACGCCGAGCACGGCCGCCGCGTCAGCCGCGCTGCGCGTCATGGGGCCGATGGTGTCGAGATACTCCACCAGCGGGAACACGCCGGCCCGGCTGACACGGCCCCAGGTGGGCTTGATCCCGGTGATGCCGTTGAAGGCGGACGGGATGCGGATCGAGCCGCCCGTGTCCGATCCCAGGGCGGCGGCGCAAAGCCCCGCGGCGACCGCGACGCCCGAGCCGCTCGACGAATAGCCCGCCGAATGGGCGGCGCTCCACGGGTTGAGGGGCGCGGCGATGGAAGGATGATGATAGCTGGTGGCGCCTTCCGTGGTCTTGAGCTTGCCCAGCACCACCGCGCCCGCCTCGCGCAGCCGGCGCAGCACGGTGCCGTCCGCCTCGGGCACGTGACCGGCGCGGATCGACATGCCCGCCGCGGTCACCACGCCGGCGGAGTCGACCAGGTCCTTCACGCCCACGGGAATGCCGTGCAGCAGGCCGCGCCACAGCCCCGCCTTCAGCTCCCGGTCGGCCTTGTCCGCCTCCGCGAGGGCGCTCTCGCGCATCAGGCGGGCATAGGCGCGGGTCCGCGCCTCCAGGGCGTCGATCCGCGCCAGGAAGGCCTCGGTCAGTTCCCTGGCGCTGATTTCCCGGTTCCGCAGGCGGCGGGCGTTGCCGATCAGCCCGGCGAAGCAAAGGTCTTCGGTGGTCATGCCGTTCTCCTGTTCAGTCTCCCACGGACGACCCTAAGGGAATGCGCGGCTGCCGAAAAGCATCGGGGCCCGCGCTTGCACGCGGGCCCCGTCGAAACAGGCGATGAAGCGGCGCTCAGGCGCTTTCGAGCTTCTTGCGCAGGCGGCGCTTCAGGAGCTGCGCGCCTTCGGACAGCTCGTCGTTGCTGGCCTTCAGCAGGAAGGCATCGAGGCCGCCCCGGTGTTCGACGGTGCGCAGCGCGTTGGCCGAGATGCGCAGGCGCACGGTCTCGTTGAGGCCGTCGCTGATCAGCGACACAGGACGCAGGTTCGGCAGGAACCGGCGACGGCTCTTGTTGTTGGCGTGGCTGACGTTGTTGCCCGTCTGGACACCCTTGCCGGTCAGTTCGCACACTCGGGACATCGGTCTATCCTCTAGAAACATATTGCGGCGCACTGTCGCGCGCCGGGTCAGGGCGTGGTGTATAGGGCAGCATTCCGGCCCCGTCAAGGCGGGAGTCCGCGGAAATTCCACGGCGCGGCCCCGCTCGCGAAGGCTCGGCGCCGGCGTCAGAATTTCCCCTGCACGCCGAGCATGACGCTGCGCGGCGCGCCGTACTGGTTCAGGCTGGTGGCGGTGCCGACCCGCTCGAAATATTTCCGGTCGAACGCGTTCTCGACGTTGAGCGACAGCTTCAGGGTGTCGGTGATCCCGTACGCCACCTGGAACGCCGCGACCATGTAGCCGTCGGCCTGCCGGCGGATCGCGCCGGTCTGGCTGTAGACGTCGCTGGCCACGCGCACGCCCGCGCCCAGCTCGAGCCCGTGCAACGCGCCTTCGGGCAGGCGATAGTGGGTCCAGAGCTTGAAGTTGTGCTTCGGCGTCGTGCTCGAATAGGGCTGCCCCACCTCGCCCGCCTCGCCCGACAGGAACTCGGTCTCGGTATAGGCGTAGCCTGCGGCAATGCTCCAGCCCGGCGCCAGCGCACCCGAAATCTCGGCCTCGAAGCCCTGAGCGCGCACCTTTCCTGCCGCGATGTAGAAGCCCTCGTTGCCGGGATCGGGATCGGCGATGGCGCGATTCCGGTCGATGATGCGGTAGATGGCGGCGGACGCATTGAGCTGGCCGCCGAGCCATTCGCCCTTGATCCCCGCCTCGATCTGGCTGCCGATGCGCGGCGGCAGCACGGCGCCCGCCACGGTCATCTCGGTCTGCGGCGCGAAGGTCTCGGCATAGCTGGCATAGAGCGACACGGCGCGCGTGATGTCGAACACCACCGCGCCATAGGGCGTGAAGTGGCCGGAGACCTTGCCGTCCGACTGGGTGACGTTGGTGATGCGGTTAAGCGCCTGGGATTCGTACCAGCTCACCCGGCCGCCGGCGATCAGCGTCAGCGGCGCGAACGGCTTGATCCGGAGCTGGCCATAGGCGCCGTACGATTCCGTATCGATCAGACTGCTGGCGTTCAGATTGGCGGCGCCGATGGCCGGTTCCGGAATATCGGACGGATCGAACGAGAACACGTTCACCGTGGCGACGGGATCGGCGCGGCGAAGGGTGACGAAGTCGTCGCGCGCGTCCAGGTAGTCGAAGCCGAACAGCATATTGTGGGTCTGGCCGGCAAGCTCGAACGGCATGCTCAGGAACACGTCGGCCGTGGTGGTCTCGGCCTCGTAGTCCTGGGCGAGGACGCGCAGCGCGACAAGGCCACTGGCCGGGACGGCGCCGGCAACGCTGAAGTATTTCCAGTCGCGCGAGGCGGTGGTGTGGCGCAGCACCGCTTTCAGCACGCCATCGCCGCGCAGCCGGTGCTCGTACTCGACGAACGCATCCGAGTTCTCGTACTTGCCCCGCGTCCAGTCCGCGATGAACGAGGTCGAGCGGCGGACGTCCAGCAGACGGCCGTCGGCATAGGCCGGAAGGCCGCCTGAATAGGGCGCGTCGGCATCCTGCCACGCACCGCCCACCGACAGCGTGCCGTTCTCGCTCACGTCGAATTCCAGCGTGCCGTAGACCAGGTATTTCTCGTTGTCGGCGTTGTCGAGCCAGTCGCCGCGGCGCTCGCCGACCGCGACCAGCCTTGCGCGGAGATTGCCCGACCCGGTCAAGGCGCCGGTCGCATCCGCTTCGGCGCGCCAGCCGCCCCACGATCCGCCCGTGGCCTTCCCCTGCATCTGGAAGGGCGCCAGCGCGCGCTTGCGGACCAGGTTGGTCGTCACCCCGGCCGAGCCGGCGCCGGTGAACAGGCCGGCCGGTCCCCGCAGCACCTCCACCCGGTCATAGACCGCCAGGTCGAGCTGGGCGTTGCCGAAATTGGCCTGCTGGTTCAGCCCGTCGATCTGGATGCCGGTATTGTTGCCTCTCGCCGACGCCAGGTAGCTCGCATAGGCGCCGGACTGGGCGCCCACGGTGACGCCGGTGGCGGACCGGAGCGCATCGCCCAGGTCGGTGAAGTTCTGGTCGTCCATCCGCTGGCGGGTGATGACCGACACCGATTGCGGCGTCTCCCGCAGACTGACCGGCGTCTTGCCGATGGTGACCGTTCGGGTTGTGTAGGAACCCGTTCCTTCCGTCGCGCCGGGATCGCGCGACCACGAGCCGTCCGGGCCGGCGGTGCCCTCCGCACGCACCGGCCCGAGCTGGACCGCTCCCTCCGAAGATTTCGGCGCCGCCTCGAGGGCGACCGTGCGCGCATCGATCAGGCGCCAGGTCACGCCGGTCCCCTCCAGCAACCGGACGAGCGCCTCGGTCGGCGTCAATCGGCCGGACACGCCCGGGCTGCGCAAACCGGCAAGCGTCCGCTGGTCGACCGAAATCTGGTAGCCGGACTGGAGCCCGAACGCGGTGACGGCACCGGCGAGCGGCTGCGCCGGAATGTCGAACGATGCGGAAACGCCGGCTTCCCTCTGCCCAGTCGGCTGGGCAAGGGCCGACCCGCCCACGCCCATCAGCAGGGCGATGGCGCTCGCGCCTATCATCAACCGAGCGGCAAAGCGCCTTGCGCCTCGTGTTCCCTTGTTTTCGTCCGTCCCACCAAACGCCATCGCCCTCGCACCTTCGCTCATGGTTCCACCGCAGTCCTGTGCGAATGCGAATGCATCGCAACAGACTGTCATGGCTAAGACGAGCCTCGGCGCGAGGCATCTCAGAAAATCATGGGTTCCGATCATTTTTCCGGCCGGCCGCCGTTCAGGGCGCGGACACGACCATGAGCCACGGGCCGACCTGCCGGACCGTTCCGCCATAGGGCCCGGTCAAGGCCCGGAGGGCACGCCCGGGATCGTCGAGGTCGTATACGCCCGTCACCTTGCGGGCCTTCAGCGCGCCGCCCGCGATGAGGATGACGCCTCGGTAGTGACGGTCCAGCGCCTCGACCACATCGGCGAAGCCTGCGTCCTGCACGGCAAGCCTTCCGCCGCGCCATGCCCCGATCACGACCGGATCGACGGCGACCAGCGACGTGGCGCCGCTTTTACGGTCGATATCCAGCCGCTGGCCGGGATGGAGCCGCGTGACCCTGCCGGGCTGCCCGGCCCGCTCGACGCTGACGCCGCCTTCCGCGAGGGCGACCGAAAGCGTATGGGACGTCATCGCAACGTCGAAAGACGTGCCGGTCACGGTCACGCGCATGTCTCCCGCGGTCACCACGAACGGGCGTTCGGCATCATGCGCCACATCGAACCAGGCCTCGCCACCCAGCAGGGCGATGCCGCGCTCGCCATCCGAGAAGTGCTCCGAAAGGGCGCTGTCCGCGCCCAGCACGACGCGCGAGCCGTCCGGCAACCCGACGTCGCGGGTTTCGGCCACTGCCGTGGCATGGTCCGTATCCAGCCACAGCGAGACGCGGGGCGCGAGCAGGACGCATGCCACCGCCGCCGCCACGGCGACCAGCGCCATCCTGCGCCCCGGTTTGCGCCGGCCGGCACGCACAGGCGCGGCGACCGGTGCGGCTTGCCATCGGCCGGCGAAGGCGGGCTCGGTCTCGCCGGCAAGCGACCATGCGCGGCGGGCGAGAGTCCACGCCCGTTCATGGGCCGGGTCGGCGGCGAGCCATTCCTCGAACCCCTCGCGGGCCGCCTGGTCGCCAGGCGCGGCCTGGAGCCGGAACATCCAGGCCGAGGCCTGCTCCATGACGGCATCGTCAATATGATCGTCCGGCACGGTCATGCGACGGGGCTCCCCGCGAACGGCACCCTCATCCGGATGCGGCCTTCATCGGAAGGACGAATGCCGAGGGAGGATATCTCAACCAGGCATGCCAGGACGTCACCCTTTCGCTCTGTTCAGGCGGCGCATGACATGGAGCAGCGCGTCCTGCGCCATCCTGTTCGCCGAGGCCGTGGAAACGCCGAGGTGCCGCGCGATCTCATGGAACGGCACGCCGCCCAGGCGGCTCATCTCGAAGGCGAGACGCTTCTCGTCGGGCAGCTCGGCGAGCGCCGCCGCGACCTCGTCCAGCTCCTTCCGGTGAAGCAGCGCCTCCTCGGGCGACGGCGACAGCAGGTCGGGTTCGATCGTCTCGGCATAGGCCAGGTTCCGGCGTCCCTCGGCCGCCAGGCTGCGCATCAGGTCGACGGCAAGGTTTCGGACGATCCGGTAGAGGTAGGACGCAGGCTGGCGGATGTCGGGCTGCCCGCACGCACGCACGAAGCGGAAATAGGCTTCCTGCACCAGATCCTCGGCCTGGGCGCGCGAGCCGACCAGCGGCGTCGCGTATTCCACGAGCGCGCGGCGATGGGCAAGATAGACCTGTAGACGCGTGGCGGCTTCGCTCAAGCCGATTCCCCCTGGATCCGATGGACTGCGCCCATCCGTTGAGGGGTTCCCTATACCATCCTGCGAACGAGTCGCAAATACTTTGAGGAAGTCCCGGAACGCACGTTCAGTCCGCCCCGTGCCGGAACCGCTTCAGCAAGATATCGGCGGCGGCGTCGGGGGTGATGCGGCCTTCGGCCACGTCGGCCTCGAATTTGTGGATCTTCGCGGCGATGGACGGCTCGGCCTTGAAGGCCTCGATCAGGCCCTCGCGGATTTCGTTCCACATCCAGGCGCGGGCCTGTTCGGCGCGCCACGACGACAGCTCGCCGCTGTCCCGCATGATGGCCTCGAAGCCGGTGACCGCGTCCCACACCTCGCCGATGCCCTTGTTGCCGATCGCCGAGGTCAGGAGCACGCGCGGCTTCCAGTGGGCGCTGCGCGGGCGCATCAGCTTGAGCGCCGAGACGAGCTGCGACTGGGCCAGCTTGGCCGGCTGCTCCAGCGCGCCGTCGGCCTTGTTGACCACGATCAGGTCGGCCAGCTCCATGATGCCGCGCTTGATGCCCTGCAGGTCGTCGCCGCCGCCGGGCGATTGCAGCAGCACGAACATGTCGACCATGTCGGCGACGGCCGTCTCGGACTGGCCGACGCCCACGGTCTCGATCAGCACCACGTCGAAGCCGGCCGCCTCGACCAGCAGCATGGCCTCGCGCGTGCGGCGGGCGACGCCGCCCAGGGTGACGCCGGCGGGCGACGGGCGGATGAACGCGGCGGGATCGCGCGACAGCTCTTCCATGCGGGTCTTGTCGCCCAGGATCGAGCCGCCCGAGCGGGCCGAGGACGGATCGACGGCCAGCACCGCCACCTTGTGGCCGAGGCCGGTGACATGTTTGCCCAGCGCCTCGATGAAGGTCGACTTGCCCACGCCCGGCGCGCCCGACAGGCCGAGGCGCACCGCCTTGCCCGTGTCCGGCATGACGGCGTCGAGCAGCTTCTGCGCCTCCTGCCGGTGGTCGGCGCGGGTCGATTCCACCAGCGTGATCGCCCGGGCCAGCGCCCGGCGCTCGCCGGCGCGGAGTTTCTCGATCAGGTCATCGGCTTTCATCGCGGGCTGGATGCCATGAAACGCCGGGGATGGAAAGCGCATTGTGGTAACGCCGGCCGTCGGCCGATGCGCGCGAACGCCGCCACTCCCGAGGACGAGTTCGTCGCCATGCGCACCGCGCGACGCCACGCTCGACATGCCGAGGCTGATCCTGCCGTCCGTCCAGGTCAACATGCACGGCGGCCACCTGCCGGCCGCCGAGGACAACGGGGTCCGTTACCTGAAGATCCCTCTGGACGTCCTGTAGGCCCCAGACCGCTCTCAGCCGACCGCGCCGGCCTTCTTCGCCTCTTCCCAGCCGGCGTCGCCCATGGGGCGGACGCGGGCGGCGTTGGCGGCGGCGTTCGGGTCGTTCGCCGTCCCGTCGCGGGCGCGGCCGACGATCCCCTGCACGATGGCCGCCAGGCGGAACAGATTGTAGGCCCGGTAGAAGTGCACGTTCTCCAGCGGCGGCCGGCCGGCCCGCTCGCAATAGCGGGCGACGTAGTCGTCGAAGGACGGGATGCCCAGCGCCGCGAGATCGAGGCCCGCCAGGTTCGGCCGGCCCGCCTTGGGCTTGGGCGCGTACCAGGCCAGCGTGTTGTAGGTCAGATCGCCCAGCGGATGGCCGAGCGTGCTGATCTCCCAGTCCAGCACCGCCATGACCCTGGGCTCGGTGGGATGGAACATGATGTTGTGGGGTGCGTAGTCGCCGTGGACGATGGTGGTCTCGTCGCCCTCGGGGATGTTCTTCGGCAGCCACTCCATCAGCTTGTTCATGGATTCGATGGTCTCGGTCTCCGAGGCCACGTACTGCTTGGACCAGCGCGAGATCTGCCGGGCGAAATAGTTTCCGGGCCGGCCGTAATCCTCCAGCCCCAGCGCCACGGGATCGTAGGAATGCAGCCTGGCCAGGGTCTCGTTCATGCTGTCGAGCATCTTCGAGCGGTCGGACTTCGACACGTCGGGCATGCTCGGGTCCCAGAACACGCGGCCGGGCATGAAGCTCATGATGTAGAACGGCGTGCCGGTGACC
>CAZVVC010000118.1:0-10300 GCA_964630425.1 uncultured Bifidobacterium sp.
ACGGTCTGGCCGACGCCGAAGGGGTTTCCGATGGCGAACACCACGTCGCCCACCTCGATGGCGTCCGAATCGCGCATCTGCAGGAACGGCAGGCCGCCGTTGCCGGCATCGATCTTCAGCACGGCCAGGTCGGCGCGCTCGTCGTCGATCATGATCGTCGCCTTGAACTCGCGCCGGTCGGCCAGCACCACGACGATCTCGTCGGCGCCGTCGATGACATGATGGTTGGTCACCACCACGCCGTTGGCGCGCACGATCACGCCCGAGCCCAGCGATTTCTGCTGCCGCTCCTGCGGCTGGCCGAAACGATCGCCGAAGAACTGCTGGAAGAAGGGATCGTTGAAGACCAGCGGGCCGGAATTCCGCACGGTGCGCGTGGTGTAGATGTTCACCACCGCCGGCGCGACCCGCTTGATGAGCGGCGCATAGGAATATTCGACGATGGACGGATCGGCCGGAACCACCTTGCTCGACGGGCCGGGCGACGCCAGCGGCGGCGGCGCGGCGGTGGGCGGCGGCGCCGCGGGCGCCTGCTCCGGCGCCAGTTGGGCATGGCCCACCGTCATCATCCCCGCCACCGCGACGACACCCGCAACCGCCAGGACGGCGCGCCAGCCTGAAAAACCTCCGCTCATCGGTCCCCTGTCCTCCTGCCTCGCTCGCGTTCTATGTAAGCGCCCGGTTCCCCAAACGCAAAGGGCAGCCTGACGGCTGCCCTCGCTGAATTCGGGTGGGAAACGGGCTTACGCCGCGTCCTCCTCGTCCTCGTCGCGCGCCTCGGCGGTCGGGCCGGCGTCGGTGCCCTTGGCGGCCGGATCGCGGTCGACCAGCTCGATGATCGCCATCGGAGCGGCGTCGCCGTAGCGGAAGCCGGCCTTCAGCACGCGGGTGTAACCGCCGGCGCGGCTCTCGTAGCGCTCGGCGATGGTCGAGAACAGCTTGTCGACCACCTTGGCCTCCGGGATCTTCGCCGCGGCCTGACGGCGGGCGTGCAGGCTGCCGGTCTTGCCCAGCGTGATCAGCTTCTCGACATAGGGCTTCAGCTCCTTCGCCTTGGGCAGCGTCGTCTTGATCTGCTCGTGCTTGAGCAGCGACGTGGCCAGGCTCTGAAGCAGCGCCTTACGCTGCGACGAGTCGCGGTTCAGTTTCCGTCCAGACATACCATGGCGCATCGCGCTTCTCCCGAATGACCGGCTGCTTAGGCCAGGTCAGTATTCACTTTCCAGTTTCTTCGCCAGTTCCTCGATGTTCTCCGGCGGCCAGTTGGGCACTTCCATGCCCAGCTTCAGCCCCATCGAGGACAGCACTTCCTTGATCTCATTGAGCGACTTGCGGCCGAAGTTCGGCGTGCGGAGCATCTCCGCCTCGGTCTTCTGGATGAGATCGCCGATATAGACGATGTTGTCGTTCTTCAGGCAGTTCGCCGACCGCACCGACAGCTCGAGCTCGTCGACCTTGCGGAGCAGGTTGCGGTTGAACTCGGGCTCCTTCTCCTCCTCGCGGCGCACGACCTCGCGCGGCTCCTCGAAGTTCACGAAGAGCTGGAGCTGGTCCTGCAAGATGCGCGCGGCATAGGCCACCGCGTCCTCGGGACCGATGGAGCCATCGGTCTCGATGTCCATGGTCAGCTTGTCATAGTCGAGGATCTGGCCCTCGCGGGTGTTCTCGACCTTGTAGGCGACCGAGAGGACCGGGCTGAACAGCGCGTCGACCGGGATGAGGCCGATCGGCGCGTCGTCCGGGCGGTTGCGGTCCGCCGGCACGTAGCCCTTGCCGTTGTTCACGGTCATTTCCATGTTGATCTCGGCGCCGTCGTCCAGCGTGCAGATCACCAGGTCGGGATTGAGGATCTCGATCGAGGCGTGCTCGCTGATGTCGGCGGCCGTGACCTGACGCGGGCCGGTCGCCTTCAGCGACAGGCGCTTCGGGCCTTCGACGTGCATCTTCAGCGCCAGCGCCTTGATGTTCAGGACGATGTCGGTGACGTCCTCGCGCACGCCGGGGATCGACGAGAACTCGTGCAGCACGTCGCCGCCGCCGTGGGAAATCTGGATGGCGGTCACGGCCGAACCCTGCAGCGAGGACAGCAAGACGCGGCGCAGCGCGTTGCCCAGCGTCAGGCCGAAGCCGCGCTCCAGCGGCTCGGCGACGATGGTCGCCTTCGTCTTCGCGTTGGCGCCCGGCTTGATCTCGAGCTTGTTCGGCCGAATCAGTTCCTGCCAGTTCTTCTGTACTACCACCGTAAGACCCCTTGTTAAGGTCAAGCGCCCCGGCAGGGGCGCTGCATTCCTTGTTGTTCCGCGCGTGCCTTGCGGCTCAGACGCGGCGACGCTTGGGCGGACGGCAACCGTTGTGCGGGATCGGCGTCACGTCCTTGATCGACGTGATGGTGAAGCCCACCGACTGCAGCGCGCGCAGAGCCGATTCGCGCCCCGAACCCGGGCCGCTGACCTCGACCTCGAGCGTCTTCATGCCGTGCTCCTGCGCCTTGCGGCCCGCATCCGCGGCGGCAAGCTGCGCGGCGTACGGCGTGGACTTGCGCGAGCCCTTGAAGCCCTGCGAACCGGCGGACGACCACGAGATGGTGTTGCCCTGATGGTCGGCGATGGTCACCGTCGTGTTGTTGAAGGTGGCGCTGACATGCGCCACGCCCGAGGTGATGTTCTTGCGTTCGCGACGCTTGACGCGGCCGGTATCGGTTGCCATGGAGCTCTATCCTTACTTCTTCTTGCCGGCGATGGGCTTCGCCTTGCCCTTGCGCGTGCGCGCGTTCGTGCTGGTGCGCTGACCGCGGACCGGCAGACCGCGGCGGTGGCGCAGGCCGCGATAGCAGCCCAGATCCATCAGCCGCTTGATGTTCATCGCCACTTCGCGGCGCAGGTCGCCTTCCACCACGAAATCCTGGTCGATGGTCTCGCGGATCTGGATGACCTCGGAGTCGGTCAGCTCGTTCACCCGGCGCTCGCGCGGGATGCTCAGTCTGGCGCAAATCTCCTTCGCGCGCGTGTGACCGATCCCGTGGATGTAGGTCAGCGCGATCTCGACCCGCTTGTTGGTCGGTATGTTTACACCAGCGATACGTGCCACGACGTGTGTCTCCTTAGGCGTCCATTTCCGCGCTGATCCGCCCTGATTCGCGGAACGCGGGATTATAGAAAGCTATAACGGTCAGTCAACCGCCCAGCCGCTGATCCGCGGCGAGGACGTTCTCTATCTCATCGGCGACCTTGTCCATGGGGGCCATGCCGTCCACCTGGATCAGGTTGCCGCGCTTCTTGTAGTACGGCAGCAGCGGCGCCGTTTCCTTGTGATAGGTCTCGAGCCGCGAACGGACGGTCTGCTCGTTGTCGTCGGCGCGGCGCACCATGTCGGTCGAGCCGCAGACGTCGCAGACGCCGGCCACCTTGGTCGGCTTGAACGTGTCGTGATAGCCGGCGCCGCACTTGCCGCAGGTGAAGCGGCCGGTGATGCGCTCGATCAGCGCCTCGTCGTCGACCGACATCTGGATGACGTGGTCGAGCTTCAGGCCCTTCTTCTCCAGCATGGCGTCGAGCGCCTCGGCCTGGGCCACGTTGCGCGGGAAACCGTCGAGGATGAAGCCGCGCTTGGCGTCCGGCTGGTCGATGCGGTCCGAGATGATCGAGACCACGACCTCGTTCGGCACCAGCTCGCCGCGCTTCATGATGCCGTCGGCGATCTTGCCGATCTCGGTGCCCGCCTTCACGGCGGCGCGCAGCATGTCGCCGGTCGAGAGCTGGACCATGCCGTGGCGCTCTTCCAGGCGCTTGGCCTGGGTGCCCTTGCCCGCGCCGGGAGGTCCAAGAAGAATGACGTTCAACCCTTCCTCCCCCGCAGACGGGACTTCTTGATGAGACCCTCATACTGGTGCGCCAGCAGGTGGCCGTGAATCTGCGTCACCGTGTCCATGGTGACGTTGACGACGATCAGCAGCGACGTGCCGCCCAGATAGAAGGGCACCGAGAACTCGGCGATCAGGATTTCCGGGATCAGACAGATCACCGCCAGATAGGCCGCGCCGACCACCGTGATGCGGGTCAGCACGTAATCGATGTACTCGGCGGTCTTCTCGCCCGGACGGATGCCCGGCAGGAAGCCGCCGTGCTTCTTCAGATTGTCGGCGGTGTCCTGCGGATTGAACACCACGGCGGTGTAGAAGAAGCAGAAGAACACGATCATGGCCACGTACAGGAACAGGTACAGCGGCTGGCCGTGGTTGAGCAGGGCGATGATGCGCGACAGCCAGTCCGAGTCGCCCGTCGAGCCAGAGAACTGCACGACGGTCATCGGCAGCAGCAGCAGCGAGGAGGCGAAGATCGGCGGAATGACGCCCGAGGTGTTGAGCTTCAGCGGCAGGTGCGAGCTGTCGCCCTGGAACACCTTGTTGCCCACCTGACGCTTGGGATACTGCACCAGCAACCGGCGCTGGGCGCGCTCGACATAGACGATGACCAGCACGCCGCCGACCACCAGGATCAGCAGCGCCAGCACCAGCCAGGCGCTGATGGTGCCCTGGTTCCAGCTCAGCTCGAACAGTTGCACCAGCGCGCGGGGCAGGTTCGCGACGATGCCGGCGAAGATGATCAACGAGATGCCGTTGCCGACGCCGCGCGCGGTGATCTGTTCGCCCAGCCACATCAGGAACATGGTGCCGCCCAGCAGGGTCGTGACCGTGCTGGCATAGAAGAACAGCCCCGGGCTCAGCACCACGTTCTGGCCGACCAGCAGCACGGCGATGCCGTAGCCCTGGACGATGGTCAGCGCCACTGTGCCGTAGCGGGTGTACTGGTTCAGCCGCTTGCGGCCGGACTCGCCTTCCTTCTTGAGCTGGGCCAGCGACGGCGAGACGCTGGTCATGAGCTGCACGATGATCGACGCCGAGATGTAGGGCATGATGCCCAGGGCGAAGATCGCCATGCGCTCGATCGAGCCGCCCGCGAACATGTTGAACATGCCCAGGAGGCCGCCGCCCTGCTGGCTGAAGAGCTGGCCCATGGCCACGGGGTCGACGCCCGGCAGCGGGATATAGGTGCCGAGACGGTAGACGATGAGCGCACCCAGCGTGAACCAGATGCGCTTCTTGAGTTCAGTGGCCTTCGAGAAGGCGCTGAGATTGAAACTTTGTGCGAGTTGTTCCGCAGCCGACGCCATTGGACTTCCCGGTTCCGCGCCTGGGCGCTTTTATTCGGCGCCGTCCGTCGGCGTCGCTCCCGCGACGATGTGGACCTTGCCGCCCGCTTTTTCAACCGCCTCGACGGCGGCCTTCGACGCACCGTTGGCGGTGATCTCGAGGGCAGCGGTCAGCTCGCCCCTCGCCAGCAGCCGGAAGCCGTCGCGCAGATGGGTCACCACGCCGGCGGCGACCAGCGCCGCGCCGTCCACGGCGCCCGCCTTCAGCTTGCCGGCATCGATGGCGGCCTGCAGGCGGCCGATGTTGACCGAGGCGTAGCGCTTGCGGTTCAGGCTCTTGAAGCCGCGCTTCGGCAGGCGCCGATGCAGCGGCATCTGACCGCCTTCATAGCCGTGGATGGCAACGCCCGCGCGGGACTTCTGGCCCTTCACGCCGCGGCCGCCGGTCTTGCCCTTGCCCGAGCCGATGCCACGGCCGATGCGCTTGCTGGTCTTGGTCGCGCCGGGATTGTCGCTGATCTGGTTGAGCCGCATCTTCGTTATCCTTCGTTAGGGGCCGACGCCTAGACGTCGACCTCTTCCACCTGCACCAGGTGGTGAATCTTGTTCACCATGCCGCGCACCGACGGCGTGTCTTCGAGCACGCGGGTGCGGTGCATCTTGTTCAGGCCCAGGCCGACGAGGGTCGCCCGCTGGTCCTTGGTCCGGCGGATCGGGCTGCCGATCTGCGTCACCTTCAACATCTTGGACATGATTCTGACCCTTAGCCTTCGACGATTTCGCCGAGCTGCTCCGGACGGCGCACCAGGATGTCGCCGACCTTCTTGCCCCGCTTGGCGGCCGCCATGCGCGGCGACATCTGCTTCTTCAGCGCATCGAACGTGGCGCGCACCATGTTGTACGGGTTCGAGGTGCCGGTCGACTTGGTCACCACGTCGTGGATGCCCAGCGCCTCGAACACGGCGCGCATCGGACCGCCGGCGATGATGCCCGTACCGGCCGGGGCGGTCCGCAGGACCACCTTGCCGGCGCCGTGGCGACCGTCGATGTCGTGGTGCAGCGTGCGGCCTTCGCGCAGCGGCACGCGGATCAGATTGCGCTTGGCCGACTCGGTGGCCTTGCGGATCGCCTCCGGCACCTCGCGCGCCTTGCCGTGACCGAAACCGGCCCGGCCCTTCTGGTCGCCGACGATGACCAGAGCGGCGAAGCCGAAACGACGGCCGCCCTTCACCACCTTGGCGACGCGGTTGATGTGCACCAGACGATCGATGAATTCGCTGTCCTGCTGCCGTTCCGACGACCGCTCCGAGCGCTCCGACCGTTCACCACGTTCCCGTGCCATATTCTCTTCCTACTCGTTCCGTTTGCCGGCTTAGAAGTTCAGGCCGCCTTCGCGCGCGGCGTCCGCCAGGGCCTTGATGCGGCCGTGGTAGAGGAAGCCGCTGCGGTCGAACATGACATCCTTGATGCCAGCATCGACCGCGCGCTTGGCGATCAGGGTGCCCACTTCACGGGCCGCGTCCACATTGGCGCCGGACTTGCCGCCGCCGCGGAATTCCTTCTCGATCGTCGACGCGGAAGCCAGCGTGCGGCCTTCCTTGTCGTCGATGATCTGGGCATAGATGTGCTTGCCGCTGCGGTGAACCGCCAGACGCACGCGCCCGGTCGAGTTCTTCCTCAGCGTGTTGCGCACCCGCTGCTGACGCCGAAGAAACAGCTCAATTCTCTTGTTCATGGCTTCAAACCCACCGTAGTGCCCTAAGCGGCAATTACTTCTTCTTGCCTTCCTTGCGGAAGATGAACTCGTCGACGTAGCGCACGCCCTTGCCCTTGTAGGGTTCCGGCTTGCGCCATTCGCGGATCTTCGCCGCGACCTGGCCGACCTTCTGCTTGTCGATGCCGCTGATCTCGATCTCGGTCGGCGTCGGGGTCTTGACCTCGATGCCCTCCGGAATCGGGAAGACCACGTCGTGGCTGAAGCCGAGCTGCAGCGTCAGGGTCCTGCCCTGCGCGGCCGCGCGGTAGCCGACGCCGGTGATCGCCAGCTTCTCGGTGAAGCCCGTGGACACGCCCGTGACCAGGTTGTTCACCAGCGTCCGCTGCATGCCCCACATGGACCGCGAGCGCTTGCTGTTGCTGCGCGGCTGCACCGAGATGCCGTCCTCTTCCTGCGTGACGATCACGTCGTCGACGAAGGTCATGGCGAGGGCGCCCTTCGGACCCTTCACCGACAGCTCCGAGCCGTTCAGCGTGACGTTCACGCCGCTCGGGATGCTGACGGGCTTTTTACCGATACGAGACATCGTTCCGTTCCTTAACTCTGCGGCCTCAGACGACCGTGCAGATCACTTCGCCGCCAACATTGGCCGCACGGGCCTGGTTGTCGGACATGACGCCCTTCGGCGTCGAAATGATCGAGATGCCCAGGCCGTTGGCGACGCGCGGCAAATCCCCGACGGAGGAATAGACGCGGCGGCCCGGCGTCGACACGCGGGCGATGGTCCGGATGACCGGCTCTCCCTCGTGGTACTTCAGGGACACTTCGATTTCGGCCTTGTTGTCTTCCAGCTCGTGGCGCTCATAGGCGCGGATGTAGCCTTCCGACTTCAGCACTTCGAGCACGCGTTCGCGCAGCTTCGAAGCGGGCACACGGACCGTCGACTTGCGCCGCAACTGGGCGTTGCGGATGCGGGTCAACATATCGCCGATTGGATCTGATATCGCCATGGGCGTTTTACTCCGTTACCAGCTCGACTTGACCAGGCCGGGGATCTGCCCCTTCGACCCGAGATCGCGCAAGGCAATGCGTGACAGTTTGAACTTGCGGTACACAGCGCGCGGCCGGCCGGTCAGCTCGCAGCGGTTGCGCACGCGCACCACCGAACCGTTCCGGGGCAACTCGGCCAGCTTCAGGCGGGCACGGAACCGCTCTTCCGGCGACAGCGCCTCGTCCTTCGACTGGGCCTTCAAGTGACGGCGCTTGCCGGCGAACTGGGCCGCCATGCGCTCGCGCTTCTTGTTCTTAGCAACCGAACTTTTCTTAGCCACGATCAAGTCCTCCTGAGACCTGCTCCAGCGCAAACACGCCTTAGTTCCGGAACGGCATCTGGAAACCCGACAGCAAGGCTCGTGCCTGCTCGTCGTCCCGCGCCGTCGTGCAAATGATGATGTCCATGCCCCGGATCTCGTCGATCTGGTCATAGTTGATTTCCGGGAACACGATCTGTTCCTTCATGCCCAGGGCATAGTTGCCGTTGCCGTCGAAGCTCTTCGGCGACACGCCGCGGAAGTCGCGGACGCGGGGCAGGGCGATGGTGATCAGGCGGTCCAGGAACTCGTACATGCGCTTGCCGCGCAGCGTGACCTTGCAGCCCACGGCCATGCCCTCGCGCAGCTTGAAGCCGGCGATGGACTTCTTGGCCTTGGTGACCACCGGCTTCTGGCCGGAAATCTTGGTCAGCTCCTCGGCGGCGATCGTGATCTTCTTGGTGTCGCGGGTGCCTTCACCCACGCCCATGTTGATGACGATCTTGTCCAGCTTCGGCACCGAGAACCGGTTCTTCAGCTCGAACTGCTCCATGAGCTGCGGCCGCACCGTCGTCTCGTAATGCGTGTGCAGGCGCGCCTTGTCAGCGGTCTCAGCCATCGATCACTTCTCCAGACTTCTTGGCGAAGCGGACCTTGCGGCCGTTCTCGATCCGGAAGCCCACGCGAGTGGCCTCGCCGGTCTTCGGGTCGACGATCGCCAGGTTCGCCAGCGCCAGCGGCGCCTCTTCCGGCTTGATTCCGCCGGGGTCGAACTGGTTCGGACGCTTGTGCTTCTTCACCACATTGATGCCCTGGACGATGGCGCGGTTGTCCGTCGGGATAACGCGCAGCACTTCGCCCTTCTTGCCCTTCTCGCGGCCCTTGGTCACGATGACCTGGTCGCCCTTCTTGATCTTCGCGGCCATTACAGCACCTCCGGCGCCAGCGAGATGATCTTCATCATCGCCTTCGCGCGCAGCTCGCGGGTGACCGGGCCGAAGATACGGGTACCGATCGGCTCGCCCTGCTTGTTGATCAGCACGGCCGCGTTGTTGTCGAAGCGGATGCTCGACCCGTCCGGCCGGAAAATTTCCTTGGCGGTGCGGACGATGACGGCGCGATGCACGTCACCCTTCTTCACACGGCCGCGCGGGATCGCCTCCTTCACGCTGACGACGATCACGTCGCCCACGGAAGCGGTCTTCCGCTTGGAGCCGCCGAGAACCTTGATGCACTGCACGCGGCGCGCACCGGAGTTGTCGGCAACATCCAGATTCGACTGCATTTGAATCATGGCGTCTCTCCTACCGGTACGTCATCAAGCCTGTTCGGCGATCACCCGCCAGCGCTTCAGGCGCGAGATCGGCGGGCATTCCTCGATGCGGACCACGTCACCGACCTGGCACGCATTCGCTTCGTCATGGGCGTGGTAGCGCTTTGAACGGCGCACGACCTTGCCCAGCACCGGGTGCTTCACGCGCCGCTCGACGCTGACCACCGCGGTCTTTTCGTTGGCGTTGCTGACGACCACGCCTTGCAGAATTCTTTTCGGCATCTCTAGCGTACTCCGTCTACGCGCTGGCCTTAGCGGCCTGCTGCTCGCCAAGAATCGTCTTGATCCGCGCGATGTCTCGGCGCACCTGGCGGCGGCGCGAGGGGTTCTCCAGCTGGCCGGTGGCCTGCTGGACACGCAGGTTGAACTGCTCACGCTTCAGCTCGACGAGCTTGTCGGTGAGCTGATCGGGGGTCATGCCCCTGGTTTCCGACGCCTTCATGGCTCCCAATCTCCTAGTGTTCGCCAGGCCGCGCGACCAGACGGGTCTGGATCGACAGCTTGGCGGCGGCGCGGTCGAAGGCCTCGCGGGCGATCGTCTCGGACACGCCCTCGATCTCGAACATGATGCGGCCCGGCTTCACGCGCGCCACCCAGTATTCCGGCGAGCCCTTGCCCTTGCCCATGCGGACTTCGGTCGGCTTCTTCGAGACCGGCACATCCGGGAAGATGCGGATCCAGACGCGGCCGGCGCGCTTCATGTGGCGGGTGATCGCGCGGCGGGCCGCCTCGATCTGGCGCGCGGTGATCCGCTCCGGCTCCATGGCCTTGAGGCCGTAGGAACCGAAGTTC
>CAZVVC010000119.1:0-10271 GCA_964630425.1 uncultured Bifidobacterium sp.
CATGAACACGCCGTTCGGCAACTCGATCACCACCGCCGAGCACGCCATCGCCATGATGTTCGCGCTGGCCCGTGATATCCCGGCCGCCGACCGTTCGACCCAGGCCGGCAAGTGGGAGAAGTCCCGCTTCATGGGCGTCGAGGTCACCGGCAAGACGCTGGGTCTGATCGGCTGCGGCAACATCGGCTCGATCGTCGCCGACCGCGCCATCGGCCTCAGGATGAAGGTCGTCGCCTTCGATCCCTACCTGTCGCCCGAGCGCGCGGTGGACCTGGGCGTCGAGAAGGTCGAGCTGGACGAGCTGTTCGCCCGCGCCGACTTCATCACCCTGCACACGCCGCTGACCGACGGCACCCGCGGCATCATCGACGCCAAGTCCATCGCCAGGATGAAGGACGGCGTGCGCATCATCAATTGCGCGCGCGGCGGCCTCGTCGTGGAGGCCGACCTGCGCGACGCGCTCGACAGCGGCAAGGTGGCGGGCGCCGGCATCGACGTGTTCGAGGTCGAGCCGGCCAAGGAGAACATCCTGTTCGGCCGCGACAACCTGATCGCCACGCCGCATCTGGGCGCCTCGACCAACGAGGCGCAGGAGAACGTGGCGCTGCAGGTGGCCGAGCAGATCGCCGACTATCTGGTGGACGGCGCCGTCACCAACGCGCTCAACATGCCGTCGGTCACCGCCGAGGAAGCGCCGCGCCTGCGCCCCTACATGAAGCTGGCCGAGCAGCTCGGCGGCTTCATGGGCCGGATCGTCGAGGGCAACATCGCCTGCGTCGAGGTGGAATACCAGGGCGCCGCGACCGGGCTGAACACCCGCCCGCTCAACGCCATCGTCTTGCAGAGCCTGCTGGCGCCGACCCTCGACCTAGCGGTCAACATGGTCAACGCGCCGGTGATCGCCAAGGAAAAGGGCATCGAGGTCACCGAGAAGAAGCTGAGCAAGGAAGCCGACTACCACACGCTGGTGCGGCTGTCGGTGAGCACCCAGGACAATAACACCTACACCATCGCCGGCACCCTGTTCGCCGACCGCCAGCCGCGCATCGTCGACATCCTGGGCATCGACATCGACGCCCAGCTCGGCGAGCATCTGCTGTTCGTGCGCAACGACGACAAGCCGGGCTTCATCGGCGCGCTGGGCACCATCCTGGGCAACGCGGGCATCAACATCGCCAATTTCAACCTGGGCCGCGTCGGTCCGGGCCAGGGAGCGATCGCGCTCATCGACGTGGATCAGCCCGTCGGCGACGACCTGCTGCGGCAGATCTGCGCGCTGCCGCATATGCGCCAGGCCAAGTCGCTTTCGTTCTGACACCGCAGACCCGTTTTAACACTCACCACGGCCCTGCCTTTGGGCTAGGTTCGGAACCATGAACGACGCCGCCACCCGCGCCCTCCTGCCGGAGGGCTTGCACGACACCTTGGCGCCCCACGCCGAGCTGGAGAATCGCACCGTCGGCGGCCTGCTCGCCTGTTTCGCCGCCCAGGGCTACGCGCAGGTCGCGCCGCCCCTGGTCGAGTTCGAGGAGAGCCTGCTGGCCGGCGTCGGCGCCGCCGAAGGCCGCCGCATGTTTCGGCTCATGGACCCGGCCTCGCACCGCATGATGGGCGTGCGCACCGACATGACCACCCAGGTCGCGCGCGTCGCCACCACCCGGCTGGCCGCCGCGCCGCGCCCGCTCCGGCTCTGCTATGCCGGCCAGGTGCTGCGGGTGGAGAGCGGCAAGCTGCGCTCCGAGCGCGAGTTCGGCCAGGCGGGCATCGAGCTGATCGGCACCGCCTCGACGGGCGCGGAGGTGGAAGTGCTGCTGCTGGCCGCCGAGGCGCTGCACGCGGCCGGCGCGGCCGACTTCACCATCGATCTCACCGTGCCGACGCTGGTTCCGGCGGTCGCGGCCGGCCTCGGCCTCGACGAGGCGGCGGCCGCCGCCGCGCGCGACGCGCTCGACGAGAAGGACATGGCCGGCCTGTCGTCCTTCACCGGACGGGCGCGCGAGGTGCTGGAGACGCTGCTGGTCGCGGGCGGCGAGGCGGACAAGGCGCTGGACGCGCTGGTGCGGCTGGACCTGCCCGGCGAGGCGGCCGCGCTGGTCGAGGAACTGCGGGCCGTGGTCGGCACCCTGCGCGAGGCCGCGCCGGAGCTGACGCTCACCATCGACCCGGGCGAATACCGCAATTTCGAGTACCACACCGGCATCTGCTTCACCGCCTTCGACCGCAACACCAGCCGCGAGCTGGGCCGCGGCGGCCGCTACCGGGTCCAGGGGGCGCAGGGCTCCGAGCCCGCGGTGGGCTTCACCGTCTATGTGGATTCCCTGCTGCGCGCCCTGCCGGAGCCGCGCCGGGCACAGACCGTTTTCGTGCCGGCCGGCACGCCGCGCGAGGCGGCGACCGGACTGCGCGCCGAAGGCTGGCGCACCATCGCCGGCCTCGATCCTGCCGATGACGCCGCCGCGGAGGCACGGCGTCTCGGTTGCAGCCATGTCTACCGCAATGGCGGTGTGGAAGGAGTCTGATCGTGGCGAACGTGGTGGTCATCGGCTCCCAGTGGGGCGACGAGGGCAAGGGCAAGATTGTCGACTGGCTGTCGGAGCGCGCCGACGTGGTGGTGCGCTTCCAGGGCGGCCACAATGCCGGCCATACGCTGGTGGTCGGTAACCAGACCTACAAGCTCTCGCTGCTGCCGTCGGGCGTGGTGCGCGGCCGGCCGTCGGTGATCGGCAACGGCGTCGTCGTCGATCCGTGGGCGCTGGTGGCCGAGATCGAGAAGATCCGCGCCCAGGGCATCGACATCACGCCCGGGACGCTGCACCTGGCCGAGAACGCCTCGCTGATCCTGCCGCTGCACCGCGAGCTGGACGCCATGCGCGAGGACGCGCTCAGCGACCGGGCCAAGATCGGCACCACCGGCCGCGGCATCGGCCCGGCCTATGAGGACAAGGTGGGCCGCCGCGCCCTGCGTGTCTGCGACCTGGCCGACGACGAAGCGATCAACACGCGGCTCGACGCGCTGCTGGGCCACCACAACCCGCTGCGCCGGGGCCTGGGTCAGCCCGAGGTGGACCGCGCGGCGCTGTTCCGCGAGATCAAGGAGATCGCGCCGAAGATCCTGCCCTATGCGGCGCCCACCTGGCGCTTCATGGCCGAGGCGCGCCGCGCCGGCCAGCGCATCCTGTTCGAGGGCGCCCAGGGCACCATGCTCGACGTGGACCACGGCACCTATCCGTTCGTCACCTCGTCCAACACGGTGGCGGGCCAGGCGGCGGGCGGCGCGGGCACCGGCCCCGGCGCGCTCGACTATGTGCTGGGCATCACCAAGGCCTACACCACCCGCGTCGGCAGCGGTCCGTTCCCGACCGAGCTGACCTGCGAACTGGGCCAGCGGCTGGGCGAGCGCGGCCACGAATTCGGCACCGTCACCGGCCGCAAGCGCCGCTGCGGCTGGTTCGACGCCGTCATGGTGCGCCAGGCGGTGAAGGTGGGCGGCATCCAGGGCATCGCGCTGACCAAGCTCGACGTGCTCGACGGCTTCGACGAGCTGAAGGTGTGCACCGGCTACATGCTGGACGGCGAGCAGATCGACTATTTCCCGTCGAGCGCCGACAAGCAGGCCCGCGTCACCCCGGTCTACGAGACGCTGGAAGGCTGGCAGGACAGCACCCAGGGCGCCCGCTCCTGGGCCGAGCTGCCGGCCACGGCGATCAAGTACATCCGCCGCATCGAGGAACTGATCGACGCCCCCGTCGCCATGCTCTCGACCAGCCCCGAGCGCGAGGACACCATCCTCGTGCACGACCCGTTCGTGGATTAGGCCTTCAGCAGCGTCACCTCATAGGTTTCGAACCAACTCTCCCGGCTGACGATCGTCAGTCCCTCGACCTGCGCCTGCGCGATCATGATGCGATCGAACGGATCGCCATGGTGGCGCGGTAAGGTCTTGATCACGTTGATATGACTCAACGTGATCGGCAGCAACGTGAACCGTTCTTCCTCAAGCACATCCGCCAAGTTGGGAGGAACGCGCATTTTGCCCAGGCTCTCTTTGATGGCCAGTTCCCATGGGGATGCAATGCTCACGAACACATCGTTTTGCGGTGACCCGATCAAATCGTGGAGATCAGGGCCGATCGTCTCCGATTGCATCAGCCACCAGACCAGGACATGCGAATCAAGAAGGAGGCGGATCACGACTTCTTTTTGCTTGGATTGCCCAGGTCAAATAAGTAGTCGGTAGGGCTGCTGTAGAACGACTCCAGAATTTCGGCCTGCAACGGATCGTCCCAATCTTCTGCGAGCCAGACCTGTCCCTTCCACTGCCCGCCCTTGCGGCGCTTCTTAGGCTTTTCCGCCAGCGGCATCAGCCGGGCTATGGGCTTTCCGGCCTTGCAGATGATGATTTCCTCGCCATCGGCGGCCTTCTGGACCAGTTCCGATAGCTTCATCTTGGCATCGTAGATGTTGTACTGGATCGTCACGGCTTTACCTCCGAACGCCACTTAATATGGCTCGGTTGACCAAGTTGGTCAAGTTGTGCCCGTTGCGCGTTCCGACAGGTGACCGCCTCCGCTGGTAGCGACTAGCCTCCGTGCTATGCTGCCGCCGGGGAGGAGACGATGACGCAGATCAACCGAATGGACGAGCCGGTGCGGCCGGCGAGCCTCGACGAGGCGGCGCTGGCCGATCCCGAGGTGCTGGAGTGTCCTTATCCCACCTACGAGCTGCTGCTGGAGGAGGCGCCGGTCTGGCGTGATCCGGCGACGGGCATGTATGTGGTCAGCCGCTACGACGATCTGCGCGCGGTGCTGAAGGATACCGGGACGTTCAGCAACTGGCGCGCCGAGCACGACCACGACAAGCTGGCCGGACCGGCGCGCAAGGCCTATGAGCGTTTCCTGGAAAAGGGCTGGGTGCCGGCGCCGTCGCTCGCCGCGCGCGACGATCCCAACCATGCCGAGATGCGCGCTACCTTCGACAAGGCGTTCCGCGCCGGACGCATCAAGGAGCTGGAGCCGCTGGTGTCGGGCCTCGCCTACGAGCTGGTGGACGGCTTCGTCGCCGACGGCCATTGCGAATTCGTCCGCCAGTTTGCCATCCCGCTGCCGCTGGTCATCATCTGCCGCCAGATGGGCGCGCCGGACGAAGACGTCTGGACCATCAAGCGCTGGACCGACGCCTGGATCAAGGGGCGCGGCATCGGCCTGTCCGAGGAGGAGGTGCTGTGGGCCACCGACATGGAGATCGAGGCCCAGCACTATTTCCAGAAGGTGTTCGAGCGGCTGCGCCGCGAGCCCGACGGCACCCTGCTGTCGGACCTCGTCAACAACGTCATCCCCGAATGGGGCCGGCCGCTGAACGACAACGAGCTGCACGCCCACATGATGCAGGACACGTTCGTGGGCGGCTCCGAGACCACCACCAACGCCCTGTCGGCCGGCATCATGATGCTGGCGCGCAACCCGGACGTCTGGCGCAAGCTGAAGTCCGACCCGGACCGCTACCTGAAGACGTTCTGCGAAGAGGTGGTGCGGCTGGAAGGCCCGGTGCAGGGCCTGACCCGCATGGCGACCAGGGACACCGAGATCCACGGCGTGCCGATCCCCAGGGGCGCCATCGTCCAGGTACGCTTCGCCGCCGCCAACCGGGACCCGCGCCATTTCGAGTGCCCGCACGAGATCGACCTGGAGCGCAAGAACGCCGGCTCGCATCTGGGTTTCAGCTCGGGCACGCACCACTGCCTGGGCGCGCCGCTCGCACGGCGGGAACTGTACTGGGGCTTCAGGGCGTTCCTCGACCGGGTGGACGAGGTCTGGCTGGCCGAGGGCAGGAACGACCTGCGCCACCTGCCCAACTATCATTTGCGGATATTGAAGGAACTGCACATCGAGTTCACGCCGGGATGACGGCTGTTGGGGGAGATGGCCAATTCCCTCACACGCCCTTCACCGGAAGGACGACGGCTAAGCCCCGATGGCCCGCTGGTCCTCGGCGGCGATCTGGCGGTCCTTCATGGCGTTCTTCATGGCCTTCTGCAGCTTCTCGAAGGCACGGACCTCGATCTGGCGGATGCGCTCGCGCGAGACGCCGTATTCCTGGCTGAGGTCCTCCAGCGTGGCCGGTTCCTCCTTCAGGCGGCGCTCGGTCAGGATGCGCTTCTCGCGGTCGTTCAGCACCGACATGGCCTCCATCAGCAATTGCTGGCGCAGCGACATCTCGTCGCGCTCCACGAGGCGTTCCTCCTGGTCCATGTCCTCGTCGACCAGCATGTCCTGCCACTCGCTGTCCGATTCCTCGCGCAGCGGCGCGTTGAGCGAGCTGTCCGGCGCGGTCAGGCGCCGGTTCATGCTCACCACCTCGTCCTCGCTGACGCCCAGGCGGCGCGCGATCTCGGCCACGTTCTCGGGCTTCAGGTCGCCTTCCTCGATGGCCTCGATCTGGCCCTTGATGCGGCGCAGGTTGAAGAACAGCTTCTTCTGCGCGGCGGTGGTGCCCATCTTCACCAGCGACCACGAGCGCAGCACGTATTCCTGGATCGAGGCGCGGATCCACCACATGGCGTAGGTGGCGAGCCGGAAGCCCTTTTCCGGGTCGAACCGCTTCACCGCCTGCATCATGCCCACATTGCCTTCCGAGATCAGCTCGCCCAGCGGCAGGCCATAGCCCCGGTAGCCCATGGCGATCTTGGCGACCAGGCGCAGATGGCTGGTGACCAGCTTGTGGGCGGCGTCGGTGTCGCCGTGCTCGCGCCAGGCGCGCGCCAGCATGTATTCCTCCTCCTGCGCCAGCATGGGGAACTTGCGGATTTCCTGAAGGTAGCGCGACAGGCTGCCTTCGGGGCTGAGAATGGCGGGAAGCTGTGCGGAAGACATCTCGGATCTCTCGTTCATCTTGTCATTCTAGGGGATGACGTCGGAATCACCAAACGCACCCCATAACCCCCCGACGAACCGGAACGATCCATCGAAACGCCAATCCGTGTGCTTTCGGGAACGCGGAGCCCGCGATCACCCCCCCAGAACGCGCGTCAGCGCCAGCATGTCAGGTGGTAACGCGCTCTCGAACTTCAAGGATTTTCCCGTCACCGGATGTTCGAAGCCCAGCAGCCCGGCGTGCAGCGCCTGACGGTGGAAATCCTTCAGGAATTCCCGGGCGTCCGGCGACAGGCCCCTGGCCCGGCGGCCCGCGCCGTAGAGGGGATCGCCGATGACGGCGTGGCCCAGATGGGCCATGTGGACCCTGATCTGGTGGGTGCGGCCGGTCTCGAGGCGGCATTCGATCATGCTGGCGGCGGGCGCGGCCGGGTCGCCATAGACGGCCTCGACCGCGTAATGGGTGACGGCGTGCTTGCCGCCGCTCTTCAGCACCGCGCGCTTCTGCCGGTTGGCCGTGCTGCGGCCGATCAGGGTCTCGACGGTGCCGTCGCGCGGCCGCGGCGCGCCCCAGCAGATGGCCTTGTAGGCGCGCTCGATGCTGTGCGCGTGGAATTGCGCGGCCAGGCCGTTATGGGCGGCGTCGGTCTTGGCCGCCACCAGCAGGCCCGAGGTGTCCTTGTCCAGCCGGTGGACGATGCCCGGCCGCTTCACGCCGCCGATGCCCGAGAGGCTGTCGCCGCAATGGGCGAGCAGCGCGTTGACCAGCGTGCCCCCGGCATGGCCGGCTGCCGGGTGCACCACCAGCCCCGCCGGCTTGTCGATGACGATCAGGTGCGCGTCCTCGAAGACCACCGCGAGCGGGATCGCCTCGCCCTTCGGCTCGGCCTCCGCCGCGGGCGGGATCGCCAGCCTGTAACGCTCCCCCGGTTTGACCTTCACCGAGGCGTTGTCTATGGTCCGCGCCACCGGTCCGTCCACGCGGCTCACATGGCCCGACGCCAGCAAGTGCTGGATGCGGGCGCGCGACAGGTCGGGCAGGGCCGCGGCGAGCGCCTTGTCGAGCCGGTCGCCGGCGGCGTGCTCGCCGATGATCGCCTCGACCGTCTGATCGGAAAGCTGGGACATGACCGAACAAGTGGACCAAAAGCAGCGCGTACTCAAGCTGGTCGTCATCGGGCTCGGCATCGCCATCGCCGCCTGCGTCGTCATCATCATCGTCGGCATCGGCCTGAACGTCGCCCGGACCGCCAAGGACACGCCGGCGGAGGCCGCCGCGCCCCCGGCGGCGCCCGCGCCCGCCGATCTGGGCACCCTCGACATCCCGATCCCCGCCGGCTACCGGCCGGTAGAGGTGACCGGCGGCGCCGGCGAGCTCCAGGTGCTGCTCGACGGTCCCGGCGGGCACCGGCTCCTGCTGATCGACCGCGCCAGCGGCAAGGTGCGGGGCACGCTGCGCTTCGTGCCCGGCGAGACGCCCGCGCCGTGATCCGGCTCGCCCCGGCGCTGGCCCGGCGCATCCGGGACGCGGCGTTGGCCGCCTATCCCCGCGAATGCTGCGGCCTGCTGATCGGGCGGAGGGAGGGCGAGGCGCTGGTCGTCGACGCGGTCGCCGAGAGCGAGAACCTGTCCGGGCGCCCGCACGACAGCTTCGAGATCGACATGCGCCTGCGCCTGCGCTTGCAGAAGGAACTGCGCGGCACCGGCCGCGAGGTCGTCGGCCACTACCACTCCCACCCCGACGCCCCCGCCGAGCCTTCCCGCCGCGACATCGAGCAGGCCTGGGAGCAGGACATGGTCTGGCTGATCCAGGGCATCGACCACGGCACCCCCGGCCGGCTCAACGCCTTCCGCCCCGACCCGGCAGGCAAGGCCTTCCGGCAGGTCGACCTCCTCGTCGAGATTTCTGGATAAGCGACACGGAAGTCGGCAGGGGTCAGCCTGAAACAAAAGACGGGGCCGTAGCCCCGCCCTTATTTGGTGCAGCCAAGCTGCTTGTTAACAGCTGGCCCGCGATTTCTGAACCGGTACATCGTTTGATAAATTGCAGAGAGTGTCAATTGTGTTGTGTGGTTTAATCTCGCAACATTGAAGGACAAGTAGGTGGTCCGGCTGCCCCGCGGCACCCGATTCAAAAAATACAGGCCAGCCGGGCGGGACAGGGGAGATTCTGTCCCACCTTAAACTTGGGGGCGATCATGCGGACACTTGGTCTCGACATCGGCACCAACAGCATCGGCTGGTGCCTCATCGACGATGGGATCGTCGATCTTGGCGTTAGGATTTTCAGCGATGGACGCGATCCCAAGTCCGGTACGTCGCTGGCCGTCGACCGCCGCGATGCCCGGGCGATGCGGCGACGGCGCGATCGATATCTGGGGCGTCGGTCGGCCTTCCTGAAGGCGCTGATCTCGCACGGCCTGCTGCCTTGCGCTACGGACGAAGCGAAACTCATGGCTGATCAGGATCCGTACACGCTTCGCGCGCGGGCGATCGGCGAACGGCTTGAACCGCATCAGATCGGCCGGGCGCTCTTCCATCTCAACCAGCGCAGGGGATTCCAATCGAACCGAAAGGCCGAACGCAAGGCCAAGCCTGGAGAGGAAGGCAAGATCGCCAGCGGCGGCAAGACGCTGGATGCCGCGCTGAACGGAAGGACTTTGGGGCAGTTCCTTGCCGACAGGCTCGCCAACGGCCAGGCGGCGCGTGTCCGTATGGGCGGCGAGAACCAGTCCTATGACTTCTATCCCCAGCGCGGCCATGTCGAAGCTGAGTTCGATGCGATCTGGAGCGCGCAGGCGGCACACCATCCCGATTTGCTCACGGATGAGGCGCGGGCGGTGCTGCGCCGTATTCTCTTCTTCCAGCGGCCGCTGAAGGAAAAGGAGATCGGCTATTGCACGTTCGCCGGGATGGGCGGCGTACCCGAGAATGAGCGGCGTTTGCCGAAGGCGCATCCACTCTTTCAGCAACGGCGCCTGTACGAGGAGGTGAACCAGCTGCGGATCGTCTCCGCCGGCGCTGCCGATCGTGTCCTGACGCGGGACGAGCGGGACAGGTTGGTGCTGAAGCTTCAGGACAAGAAGAAGGTCGGCTTCGCATCCCTGGGCAAGGTCATCAAGCTGCGGGACGGCGAGCGCTTCAACAAGGAAAGCGAGAACCGGAAGGATCTTGCGGGTGACGAGGTTCGGGCCGAATTGTCGGACAAGACGCGCTTCGGCACACGGTGGTTCCACTTCGATGTCGACGAGCAGGCCCGCATCGTCGACCGGCTGCTGAACGAGGAAAACCCGGAAGTCCTGCTGGGTTGGCTGGGGTCGGAATATGGGCTCGACGGTGCCGCGGCCGCGGCCGTCGCGGATGCCCGATTGCCCGAGGGGTACGGCCGTTTCGGCGAAACCG
>CAZVVC010000120.1:0-10255 GCA_964630425.1 uncultured Bifidobacterium sp.
TCGCCGGCATCGTCCCACGCCGCCGGACGCACCGGCGGCGCAAGAACGATAGCATCTGTCGCCGGCGCGGCGAAAGGCTAGCGGATGTCGACGAACGGGCTGTCGCCCGGCTTCCACAGCTCGTGCGCCCGCTTCAGCGCCGTCCAGCGCTCCCGCATGGCCTGCGGCGGATCGCCGTGAATCTCGGTGAAGCAGCCGTTCACCGAGCGGGTGTCGAAATAGGCCGCATCGACGCCGTCCGCATAGAGCCGGCAGGCGCATTCGAAGCCCATGTCCTGGAACCGCTTGAACTCGCCCTCGAAATCGCGGACCAGCGTGGCGACGTGATGGAATCCCTCCTCGCCGCGCTTGTACATGTCGCGGTAGATGGACGGCTGCTCGTCATGCTGCTCGATGAACTGGATCATGATGTCGTCGAGATAGCCGAACGCATAGGACACGTCGGCCTCGACCGGCGTGCCTCGATACTCGAACCGGTCGGTCTTGTGGTGCGCCGCGATGCGGAACGGCCCGGCGCCGTAGAGGTCGCTCCACTTCCTGGCCGCGTCCTCGACGCTGTTGACGAAATAGGCCTGCTGGAAGAACGGATAACCGTTGCGCGGATCAGCCATGCTCGCCTCCTACAGCGTCAGGAACGGGCTGTCGCCCGGGCGCCACAGCTCGTGGGCGCGCTTCATGGCCATCCAACGGCCCATCAGATGGGGCGGATCGCCGTGCAGTTCGGTGAAGCCGCCATTGACCGAGCGGGTGTCGAAATAGCAGGCGTCCACCTCGTCGGCATAGAGCCGGCAGGCGCACTCGAACCCCATGTCCTGGAACCGCTTGAACTCGCCCTCGAAGTCGTGGACCAGCGTGGCGACGTGATGGAAGCCTTCCTCGCCGCGCCTGTACATGTCGCGGTAGATGGACGGCGTCTCGTCGTGCTGCTCGATGAACTGGATCATGGTGTCGCCCAGATAGCCGAACGCATAGGACACGTCGGCCTCCTGATCGGTGCCGCGATAGTCGAATTTCACGGTCTGGTGGTGCGGCACGATGCGGAACGGCCCCGCGCCGAACAGGCGGCTCCACTTCACGATCGATTCCTCCAGGTTGTTGACCAGATAGGCCTCCTGGAAGAAGGGATAGGATTTGCGGAAATCGACCATGACGTCTCCCCTGCGATGGTTGGTGCCGGAGTCATGCGGCAAAACGCCCCGGAAGGGAAGAGGGGAACCTTCACGGGTGCATTTTCTTTGCAGCGCCGCGCCGGCGGGTCTAGGCTTTCCGCGACGACGGGGAGGTTGTCATGGCGATGACGGTGGAACGGAACTGCTTCTCGGGGCTGGAAGGCGTCTGCGACCAGCTCAAGGCGCGCGGATTGTGGCCGCTGACCTCGGTGCACGAGAAGGCGCTGCAACGGGAGGCGCCGCACTGGCATCCCTACAACAACCACATCTTCCTGCTGGAGGGCACGGCCAGCTTCTTCGACGAGGACGCCGGCATCCGCTACGACCTGGAAGGCGGCGACCTGTGCATCGTGCCGGCCAGGACCTTGCACGCGGCCTCCTCGGACGGGCCGATGGTGCTGATGGTCTGCTTCGACGAACCCACGCCCTCGTCGCGGATCAAGGCCAACCCGGCGGACGAGCCGCGCTGAATCACACAAAGCGGGCTGCGGACAGGCGGGATGGGCTTGACGGGAAAGCCCTCATGGCACGCTCCCGACCCCGCTCACGTCGAGTGCCCGGCCGCAGGCCGGGTGTATCGAGACGCGCACCCCAGTCTGCCCGTGTCTCGATACGATCTGGCTGTGCCAGATCGCTCGACAAGAGCGGGGTCGGGAGCGATTTCACGAAGGACGCACGAACGCTTCCCGAAGTTCCTCGGCGCACAAAAA
This sequence comes from uncultured Bifidobacterium sp., assembly GCA_964630425.1. Classification (GTDB taxonomy): domain Bacteria; phylum Pseudomonadota; class Alphaproteobacteria; order SMXS01; family SMXS01; genus RI-34. The sequence goes on from CAZVVC010000120.1 coordinate 1,880, forward strand.
AGGGCGCGCCGAAGCGCGCCCTTTCGGAAATCCCGGGTGTTGGCCCCGATCAGTCCTTCTTCGAGAGAATCTTCAGCGAAGACACCTCGAACAGGCCCTTCTTCGACTCGTACTTGGCCTTCACAGAAGTGCCCGGAGTCAGATCGGCCTCGTTGACGTCGTCGCCATAGTGCAGCTCGACGCCGTTCTTCAGGCGAATGATGTTGTTTTCGGTGTCGACCTTCTCGATGCGGCCGCGGATGTCGGCAGCCTGGGCGGCGCCAATGGTGGCCACGGCGAGGACGCCGGCAACGGCAAGAGACAGAACCTTGTTCATTATTTTAACCTTCCGTGTGCATTGCAGCGGGCCTTATAGCCGAGTCCATTGCAGCCACCACCCCACAAGCATGCAACACAGCCGTGCGTTTGTGCACAGATGCAGGTTTTCTGATGGCGGGCGCAAGTCAACGCGCCCACCCTTCCAGTCGCGCCGAAGTAACGGCGCCCGTCATGAATCTGCAACACGCCGCTGCTAGACCGGCCTGATGCTGGATCGCGTCGGACTCATCTCCGCCTATCATTTCGATGGCCACGGCAATGCGCGGGCGATCGGATGGGACGATCTGCCCGCTCTCGAGCATGCCGGGGGCTTCACGTGGATTCACCTGCAACAGAACGCCTCCTATACGCGGGAATGGCTGATCCGCGACAGCAGGCTCGATCCGGTGATCGTCGAAGGCCTTCTCGCGCGCCAGTCGCGACCCCGCTGCACCGAGTTCATCGACGGGCTGCTGCTCGACCTGCGCGGCGTCAACCTCGATCCCACCTGCGAGGAGGAGATGGCGCCGCTCCACATCTGGGTCGAGGCCAACCGGATGGTCAGCACCAGGCTGTACCGGATCAAGGCCACGCGGGACATCCGCGAACAGCTTGCCGCCGGCCATGCGCCCGCCTCCATGGGCGGCCTGCTCGCCCGCCTGACCCACCGGCTGATCGAACGGGTCGAGCCGGCCATCACGACCATCGACGACGAGATGGACCTGCTGGAGAACGACATGGTCGAGGACCGCAGCGCCGCGACCCGCGCCCGGCTGAACGGCCTGCGCCGCCGCGCCGTGGCGCTTCACCGCTATGTCGGCCCGCAGCAGATGGCGCTGGCGCGCCTCGCGGGCCAGCGCGTGCTGGACATGGACGAGCACGCGCGCGGCCGGCTGCGCGACGTGGCCGACGACGCCAGCCGGTCGGTGGCCGATCTCGACGTCATCCGCGAGCGCGGCAAGCTGATCCACGAGGAGATGGAAGCCCGCGTCAACGACCGGATGCAGTCCAACATGTACCTGCTGTCCATGGTCTCGGTGGTCTTCCTGCCGCTGACCCTGCTCACCGGCCTGCTCGGCATCAACGTGGCCGGCATTCCCGCCGCCGAAAACCCGCACGCGTTCTGGAGCGTCTGCCTGATCCTGCTCCTGCTCGGCATCGTCGAGGTCTGGTACCTGCGCCGCCGCTATCTTTCCTGACTGTCACCCCTACGGACGCTGGGTGATCTCCAGAGTCAGCATCTGGCGCTGCCCGCCGCGCAGTACCTCCATGCGCACCGTCTGGCCGGCCGAGAGGCGCTCGGCGTGGTATTGCAGGTCGCGGGGCCGCGCGATCGGCTCGCCGTCCAGGGCGACGATGATGTCGCCCCGCTGCATCCCCGCCTTCTGCGCCGGGCTGCCCATCACCGCATGGGTGACCAGCACGCCCTCGGTGCCTTCGGCGCCCAGCCTGTAGGCGGCCTGCGGCGTCACCGGCTGCACCTGCACGCCCAGCCATCCGGGCGCGCCGGCGCGGGCGAACTTGCCCGTGGGCTGCGGCGCCGTGCCGCCATAGCCGCTGCGCGCGGCCTCCACCGTCGTCTCGCGCTGCTCCAGCCGCTGCTGGCCGCTGGTGTCGTCCTGCGCCATGCAGGCCTGGTACTCGTTGCGCTTGGCCTCGTACTGCCTGAAGAACTCGTCCGAGCATTGCCGGAACGCGGCGTTCGGCCGCCCCGGCTCGCCGCTGCCGCGCGCCGATATGCAGGCCTCGTCACGGGCCTGCATGGGATTGCCCGCCGGGCCGCGGAAGCGTTGCAGCTCGGCGGCGATCCGGTCGCACGAGCTTCCCACCGAGGTCTGCGCGCCGGCGCCCGGCGCGCCGTATCCCGGCTGCTGGCCGTAGGCCGGCGGCGGCGCGCCGCGGTCCTGCCCATAGCCCTGCTGACCATGGTTTTGTTGGCCATAGGGCTGCGCGCCCGGCGGAACCGGAGGCCGGTCGGGCGCACCATAGCCATAGGGCTGGGCGCCGCCCGGGCCGGTCAGCGGCACGGGCGCCGAGGACGAAGTGGGCGGCGGCGGCCTCGTCGTCCCCGTCGCCGGATCATAGGTGCCGCCCGCCGCCGGATCGGCATAGGGATTGCCCTCGTACTGTTCGTCCGCCGCCGGCGGCGGCCCGCCCTGGGCATCGTTGCCGTAAGGCTGGTACGCATCGTAGCCGCCCGGCTGGCCCGGCGGCGAATCAAGGGTTTCGCTGGTGACCTGCGCGAAGGCCGGAGCGGCGGCGAGGCTGGCCAGGACTGTCAACACGAGAGCGCGGCGAGACACGTATACCTCTTTCATAGCAATTGGCGTCGTCGACTCGGACGGCGTGATTTCGCAAAGCGGTGTACCATCCGTCCATAGAGATGGGAATTCGCACGGCGCCGCGCACGCCGGTTGTGTTCCATATTGACGATCCGTACTGTTTCCGGGGGAACACGGGGACAGGCATGACTCCACATCGCATCGAGGCGACGACCCTTGGCGACCTGCTGCTGAAGGCGGCCGACCGCTGGCCGGAGAACGATGCCGTCGTCTTCCCGGACAGCCGCCGCACCTATCGCCAGGCCGTCGACAAGGCCTACGAGATCGCCCGCGCGCTCGTCGCGCTGGGCGTGAAGCCGGGCCAGCATGTGGGCATCCTCATGCCCAACTGCATGCCCTATGTCGACCTGATCCTGGGCTGTGCGCTGGCGGGCGTCGTTTCGGTGCCGATCAATGCGCGCTTCAAGGCGCAGGAGATGGGCTACGTCATCGGCAACGCCGATCTGGTCGCCCTGTTCACCAGCGACCTGATCTCGGAATACGCCGATTTCGCCGCGGTGCTCGCCGACGCCTTCCCCGACCTGGCCGGCCAGCCCGATCCCCGCGACCTGCGCCTGAAGGACGCGCCGCGCCTGCGCACCGTCGTCATGTATGGCGGCCCCGCCCCGCGCGGCTTCCTGTCCGCCACCGCGTTCGAATCGCTGAAGGACCACGCCTCCGAGGAGGACGTGGAGCGCCGCCGCATCGCCGTCGCGCTGAGGGACCCGTGCATCATGATGTACACCTCGGGCACCACGGCCAATCCCAAGGGGTGCCCGATCACCCACGAGCAGCTCGTGCGCAACGGCATCAACATGAACCGCGAGAAGTACCTGATGGGGCCGGACGACCGCATGTGGGACCCGCTGCCGCTGTTCCACATGTCGACCATCCTGCCCATGACGGCCCTGTTCGACGCCGGCGGCACCTTCGTCACCTCGACCCATTTCGAGGCGGGACAGGCGCTCGGGATGATCGAGCGGGAACGGGCGACCGTGCTGTTCGCGGCGTTCCCGACCATCACCGCGGCGCTGGTCAACCATCCCGACTTCGCCTCGCGCGACCTGGGCCGGGTGAAGCGCATCAACAACGTGGCCCCGCCCGACCTGATGCGCCAGTTCGCCGCCGCCTTCCCGCAGGCGTCCCAGACCGCCGCCTACGGCCTGACCGAAGTCGGCGGCGTCATCGCCTTCGGCCACCCGGGCGACAGCGAGGAACACCGCACCCACGCCTGCGGCACGCCGTTCCCGGGCATCGAGGTGCGCATCACCGACCCGGACACCGGCGAGCCCGTGCCCAACGGCCAGCGCGGCGAGATCCTCATCAAGGGCTATGCGGTGTTCGACGGCTACTACAAGGACCCGGCGAAGACCGCCGAGACGTTCCGCGACGGCTGGTTCCGCACCGGCGATCTGGGCGCCGTGGACGAGGCCGGCCAGATCTTCTTCCTCGGCCGCCTCAAGGACATGCTGAAGGTGGGCGGCGAGAACGTGGCCGCCGTCGAGATCGAGAGCTTCATCTCCAACCATCCGGCCGTGAAGCTCGTCCAGGTCGTCGGCGTGCCCGACGCGCGGCTGGTCGAGGTGCCCGCCGCCTTCATCGAGCTGCGGCCGGGGGCGCATGCCAGCGCGCAGGAGATCATCGACTTCTGCAAGGGCAGGATCGCCAGCTTCAAGGTGCCGCGCCATGTGCGCTTCGTCGCCGAATGGCCCATGTCCTCGACCAAGATCCAGAAATACCGGCTGCGCGACGACTTCATCGCCGGGCAGGAAGCGGCCGAATGAGCCGTGCCGGATCGCTGGCCGCTTGACAGCGAAATAATACCAGCGTGACATAACGACGGGAGGAAACCGAATGACAGCCGACGCCGTCGCCCAAGGCGAAGCGCCCTATCCGCGCCGTTTGCACGCCTGGCAGGCCGTCGGCGTCCTGTCGATCGCCACCGTGTTCGCCTTCGTCGACCGGCACCTGCTGTACATCCTCAGCGAGCCGGTCAAGCAGACGCTGGAGATCACCGACACCCAGATCAGCCTGTTGCAGGGCATGGCGTTCGTCGTGTTCTACGCCCTGTTCGGCCTGCCCATCGGCCGGCTGGTGGACCGCAGGAACCGGCGCAACATCGTCATCGCTGGCGTGATCGCCTGGAGCCTGATGACCATCGCCTGCGGCATGGCCACCGACTTCTGGACGCTGGCCGCGGCCCGTGCCGGCGTGGGGATCGGCGAAGCCTGCCTGGCGCCCGCCGCCTTCTCCATGATCGCGGACTATTTCCCGCCCCGGCTGCGCGGCCGGGCCATGGCGTGCATCGTCATGTCCATCACCCTGGGATCGGGATGCTCCTATCTGATCGGCGGCGGCATGGCCAAGCTCGTGCCCGGGGCCGAGCAGGTGGACCTGCCGCTGCTGGGCGCGACCTATGGCTGGCAGCTCACCTTCTTCGCCGCCGCCCTTCCCGGCTTCCTGATCGCGGTGCTGCTGCTGTTCATCGGCGAGCCCGTGCGGCGCGACGTGGCGCCGCAGGCCGTGGCCGAAGCGCCCGCGGGCGCCAGCATCTGGTCCTATTCTGCCCGCCACCGCACCGCCCTGCTCTGCCTGATATTCGGCGCCGGCCTGGTCGCCCTCGTATCCTATGCGGTCGTCGCGTGGATGACCGCCCTCTATGTCCGCTATTTCGACTTCACCGTGGCCGGCATCGGCCCGACGCTAGGCCTCATCAACATCATCGCCGGCCTTCCCGGCGGCATGCTGGGCGGCTATCTCAGCGACTATTTCGCCACCCGGCGCGCGCGGGGCGGGCGGATGAACGTCATGTGCATCGGCATCGTGATCTGCATTCCGGTGCAGATTCTCTGGCCGCTGGCGGGCTCGGCCTTCCTCAGCCTCGCCTGCCTCGCCGGGCTGATGTTCATCATGCCGCTGATCGTCGCCAGCATCCCGAGCACGCTCCAGGCCATCGTGCCCAACCAGTTCCGGGGCCAGATAACCGCCGTGCTCTATCTCATCAACGGCCTGTTCGGCGTCGCCTTCGGCCCGCTGCTGATCGCCCTGGGGACGGACTATCTGTTCACCGAGGGCGGGCTGCGCCTGTCGCTGACGGTCATCCTGCCCGCCCTCATGATCCTGGCCGCGCTGCTGGTGCTGGCCGGGCGCAGCGCCTATGAGCGGGCGCGGCGGGAGTTGCCGGAATGACGGACGGCGTATCCGCTGCCGCCGCCATGCCGGCGCGGCGCCGTCCTGGATCGTGGATACCCCATGCCCCGCATCGTCGATCATGACCAGCGCCGGGAGAACGTCGCCGACGCGGTCCTGCGGCTGATCGCGCAGTCCGGCGTGGAATCGGTGACCATCCGGTCCATCGCCAAGGAGCTCGGATACAGCACCGCCGTGGTGCAGCACTATTTCGAGAACAAGCAGCAGGTCATGCTGTTCACCTATCACAAGGCCGCCAAGCGGGCGCGCGACCGCAGCTATGCCATCCTGGCCCGGGACCCCGGCGATATCTGGAACTGCGCCCGCACCCTGCTGCCCCTGACCCACGAGCGCTGGCTGGATTGCCATGTCTGGCTCGCCTTCAAGGGCATCGCCATCGCCGACCCGGAATTCGCCTCGGAACAGCGCCGCGCCGTGTTCCAGACCCGCTCGCGCTTCGAAGGCGCCATCCGCGCGGCGCAGGCCGACGGCCGCCTCAACCCGCAGGCGGATGCCGCGATGGCGGCCCGCCGCCTGTTGGCGTTCATCCAGGGCATGTCCGCCGAAGCGGTTTTCGACACCGGCGACTGGCCGCCCGAGCGGCAGCAGGTGGTGCTCGACATGGAGATCGCCGCGCTCGCCGGCTGATCAGACGGCGCGGCCGGCCGCGTTTCCCGTGCGGAATGCCGCCGGCAGGAACGCCTGCTCCAGCGCGTCGCCGACGACGTGCACCTCGACGCCCATCGCCTCGATTTCCGCCGCCAGCCCGTCATTCGGCCGGTTCGGCGTGACCAGCACCACCGTCTCGGCGGGCACCGACGCGTCGGGCCAGCCCTCCAGCGAACCGATCACGGCCTCCTCGGCGCCCACCGCCTTGAGATAGGCCCCGGTGAACAGCCGGAACCGCCCGTCGCGGTTCAGCCGCTCCAGCGCTGGCGCGGCGACGCCGGGCACCGCCATGCGCGGCGCGAACGTCTCCCTGGTGGTGACGAAGGTCACGCTCGCCCCCTTCTCGACCAGGAACTCGGCCGCGCCGATGGCCTCGTAGCCGCCCACGTCGTCGAGCACCAGCGCCGTGCCGCCGACCTGATTGCGGCGGCCGGTCAAGAGCTGGGCCGCCGAAACCACGTGCGCCCGCGTCACGCCGGCCACCTCGAGGTCGGGCACGGGCGTCTGGCGGCCGTCCATGCGCGGCGAGGCGCCGGTCGCCAGGATCACCGCATCGGGACGGTGCGCGGCCACGAGCGCCGCGTCCACCCGGGTATCCCGCAGCACGGTCACGCCGCGCCGGTCCATCTCCGCCTCCAGCCAGTCGGTCACGTCGCCGATCCCGCCATGCCACGGCGCGAGCCGCGCCACCGCGACCGTGCCGCCCAGCCGCGATCCGGCCTCGGCCAGGGTGACCCTATGACCGCGCAGGGCGGCGACGCGCGCCGCCTCCATGCCAGCCGGGCCGCCGCCCACCACCAGCACGCGCCGGGCCGGGTCCGCCGGCGGCAGCGCCTCGCCCAGCGTCAGCTCGCGGCCGGCCACGGCGTTGACCGTGCAGCTTATGCGGCCCTGCATCAGGCCGCCCAGGCAGCCCTGGTTGCAGCCGATGCACGGCCTGATCTCGTGGCCGCGCCCTTCCAGCGTCTTCCTGACGATGTCCGGATCGGCGATATGGGCGCGGGTCATGCCGACCATGTCCGCATCGCCCCGGGCGATGGCCTCGTCCACGTCCTGGAGGGTGCGGAACCGGCCGGTGACGAAGCGCGGGATGCGGCCCTTCGCCACCCGCGCCACGGGCACGCTCATGGGCAGCTCGTAGCCGGTCGGCTCGTGCATGGCACCGATGATCTTGGAGCTGGCCGTGCCCGACGCCCCGTGCGAGACGTCGAGGAAGTCGATCAGGTCCTCCTCCAGCACCCGGGCGACGATCTGCTCGTGCTCGGCCACGTTCAGCCAGCCCGGCGCGTTGTTGGGGCCGACCCGCAGGCCGAGCGGATAGCGGGCGCCCACCACGGCGCGGCAGGCGCGCAGCACCTCCAGCAGCAGCCGCATGCGGTTCTCGAAGCTGCCGCCATACTCGTCGGTGCGGTGGTTGAACTTCTCCGAGATGAACTGCTGGAACAGGAAATTGTGGGCCGCGTGGATCTCGACGCCGTCCAGCCCGCCCTCGGCCGCGCGGCGCGCCGCCTGGGCGAAGGCGTCGACCACCTCGGTGATCTCGTCCCGCGTCATGGCGTGCGAGGTCATGCCGGTGAGCGGGTTGACCGGGATCTCGGAGGCGGACCAGGGCTGCGCCCAGGGCGGCCCCTGCAAATAGCCCATGTGGTTGATCTGCGAGAACATCCGCATGCCGTGGGGCCGCACCGCCTGCATCAGCTTCCGGTAGCGCGGGATGATCTCGTCGCTCCAGGCATGCATGGTCATGGGCCCGGTCCTGTGCACGCTCGACGCCTCGGTGAAGGACAGGCCGACGCCGCCCTTCGCCCTCGCCTCGTGATAGGCGATCAGGTCGTCGGACAGGACCGCGCCGAGATTGGTGCCGTGGGCCGTGCGCAGCACACGGTTCTTGATTTCCACC
>CAZVVC010000121.1:0-10232 GCA_964630425.1 uncultured Bifidobacterium sp.
GCCCTCGATGTCGTCGCCGGCCGAGACGTTGTTCACGTCGCCGGTGATGACGACGCCGTGGCCGTTGTCGCCGAAGATGTCGGTGCCGGCAGTGACCTTGTTGCCGTCGCCGGCGATCTGCACGCCGTCGTCGCCGCCCGTGATCTCGTCACCGGCGCTGACCACGTTCTCCGTGCCGTCAATGTTCACGCCGTCGCCATCGTCGCCCCAGATGCTGCCGGTGATGGCGCGGACGGTGTTGCCGTCGCCGTCGATCTCCACGCCGGTCGTCTCGGCGTCGATATTGGTCTGGGCCGTGACGGTGTTGTCGTTGCCTTCGATGTCGACGCCCTCGGCGTTGTCGCCCCAGATCTCGCCGCCCGAGGTGACCTTGTTGCCGTCGCCGCCGATGCTGACGCCGTCGTCGCCGCCATTGATGTCGCCGCCGGCCGAGACCACGTTGGTGTCGCCGTCGATCTGCACGCCGTCGCCGTTCTTGCCGGTGATGGTGCCGGAGGCCGTGACCGTGTTGTCGTTCGAGGCGATATCGACGCCCTCGTCGCCGCCGGTGATGTCGGTGGCGCCGGTCACCTTGTTGCCGTCGCCGCCCTCGATGTGGACGCCGTCGCCCGCCTCGCCGGTGATCGTGCCGCTGGCGGTGACGGTGTTGTCCGCGCCGTCGATGATGACGCCGTTCGCGGCGCCGTAGACGCTGGCGCCGTCCGTGGCGCCGGTGGTCACGTCGTTGAGGTCGCCGGTGATCGCCACGCCGTCGCCGCCCGCGCCGAAGATGCCGCCGGCCGATTTGACCGTGTTGTTGTCGGTGTCGATGTCGACGCCGTCCTGGCCGCCATAGATCGTGCCGGTGGTCTTCACCTCGTTGAGGTCGCCGCCGGTGATCGAGACGCCGTCGCCGGCCGCGCCGTAGATGCCCTTGCCGCTGAAGTCGTTGCCGGCATCCACCTTGTTGCCGCCGCCATTGATGGCGACGCCGCCGTCGCTGCCGACGATGCTGCCGGTGGTGACGACCTTGTTGCCGTCGCCGTCGATCGCGGCGCCGTCGCCGGCCGAGCCCTCGATGCCGATGCCGCTGGCGCCGTCCTGGCCGGCGGTCACCGTGTTGCCGTCGCCGGTCAGGCTGACGCCGTCGCCGCCCACGCCCCAGATGTTGAAGCCGGCGGAAACCGTGTTGTCGTTGCTGTCGACGTCGACGCCGTCCAGACCGCCATAGATCGAGCCGGTGGTCTCCACGTTGTTCTTGTCGCCGCCGGAGATGGCGATGCCGTCGCCGGTGAAGCCGGTGATGCCCGAGCCCGCGGGGTTCATGCCCGAGGAGACGTCGTTGCCGCCGCCGACGATGCTGACGCCGTTCACCTCGCCGATGATGTTGAGCCCGGCCGAGACGTCGTTGTCGTCGCCGGTCACGGCGACGCCGTCGCCCGTGTCGCCCTCGATGTAGCCGCCCGAGCTGACGGTGTTCTTGTCGCCGTCGACGACGACGCCGCTGCCGCCGCCGAACATGCTGCCGCCGGAGCTGATGTCGTTCTTGTCGCCCTTGACGTTCACGGCATCGCCGACGGTGCCCTGGACATAGGCGCCCGCGCCGACGGTGTTGCCGTCGCCGTCCACATAGATGCCGCCGGCGCCGGTGGACGCGATGTAGGTGCCGGCATCGACGTTGTTCTTGTCGCCGGTGATGTCGACCGCGTTGCCCGCCGTCGAGGAAATGTCGAGGCCGGCGCTGACGTCGTTCTTATCGCCGACGATGATGACGCCCGGGTCGCCCTTGATGGAGCCGGTCGCCGTCACCTGGTTCTGGTTGCCGGTGATGTCGACGCCGTCGCCGCCACCCGTGGCGTCGGTGTCGCCGATGATGTCGCCGTCGACGGTGACGACGTTCTTGTTGCCGCCGATGTTGACGCCGTCGTCGCTGCCATGCACGTGGCCATCCGCGTCGACGACATTGCCGTCGCCCGTCAGCCCCACGCCGTGGCCGCCCTGGCCCTCGATCGAGATGCCGCTGTTGCCGTCGGCGCCGGCGGTGATGATGTTGCCGCTGCCGGTGACCTCGACGCCGTCGCCGCCCGCGCCCAGGATGTTGAAGCCGGCGCTGATGGTGTTCTTGTCGCCTTCCACATAGACGCCGTCGTCGCCCGCGCCATAGATCGAGCCCGTGGTCTCGACCGTGTTCTCGCCGCCCTTGATGTTCACGCCGTCGCCGGTGAAGCCGGTGATGCCCGAGCCGGCGGCGTTGTTGCCGCCGGTGACCGTATTGCCCGAGCCGCCGATGACCACGCCGCTGTCGCTGCCGACGATCATGCCGGTGGTGGAGACCGTGTTGCCGTCGCCGGAGGCGCTGACGCCGTCGCCGGCCGAACCCTCGATGCCGGTGCCGTCGATGCCGTTGTCGCCGGCGACGATGGTGTTGCCGCCGCCCACGATCCCGACGCCGGTACCGGCCTTGCCCTCGATGCTGCCCGTGGAGGTGATCTCGTTGTCATCGCCGGTGACGGTGACGCCGTCGCCGCCCAGGCCCTGGATGCCGAAGCCATCGCCGGCGTTCTTACCCGTGGTCACCGTGTTGCCGCTGCCCGAGACCTCCAGGCCGTCGCCATGGTTGCTCCGGATGTAGGTGCCCACACCGACGTCGTTGTCGTCGCCGGTGATCTTGACCGCGTCGTCGTTATTGCCCTCGATGTAACCGCCGATATCGATGTCGTTCCCGGCGCCCTCGATGACCACGCCGCTGTTGTTGCCGTATTCGTTGCCCGCGGCCGATACGCTGTTCTTGTCGCCCTTGACGTTGATACCGTCGCCGACCAGACCGGAGATGTAGTCGCCCGAGGAAACCTTGTTGCCGTCGCCGTCGATATAGACGCCGCCCGCACCCGAGGACGTGATATGGCCGTCGGCGCCAACCTTGTTGTTGTTGCCCGTGATGTCGACCGCGTTGCCGAGGGTCCCCTCGATGTCGCCGCCGGCGGAGATATTGTTGTTGTTGCCCGCGATGATGACGCCCGGGTCGCCCAGGATGGAGCCGGTGGCGCTGACCTTGTTGCCGTTGCCGGTGATGTCGACGCCGTCGCCGCCGCCCACGCCGTCGGAATCGCCGATGATGTCGCCCTCGACGGTCACCTTGTTCTTGTTGCCGGCGATGTTGACGCCGTCGTCGGCGCCGGTGATGCCGTCGCCCGAGACGATGACGTTCTTGTTGCCGTCGATATCGACGCCGTGGCCGTCCAGGCCGACGATGCCCTCGTCGGCGGTCACCTTGTTCCGGTTGCCCTCGATGACGACGCCATCCTCGGCGCCTTCGATGAGGCCATCGGCGTTCACCGTGTTCTTGTTGCCCCCGATCGTGACCGCGGTGCCGTCCGTGGCGGTGATGTCGGTCGCGTTGACGACGTTCTTGTTGCCGAGGACGGCCGCGCCGACTGCGCCGCCGCTGATGTCTTCCTCGATGTCGACGGTGTTGCCGACACCCCCGACAATGACACCGCCAATGAATCCGCCGGTCACGCTGTTGGCCGTCACGTCGTTGTCGTTGCCGATGACCAGCGCGCCCACGGCCGCGCCGGAAATGTCGCCTTTGGCGTTCACCTTGTTGCCGTCACCCCCGATGGCGGCGCCGATGGCGATGCCCTTGATGTTGTCGGCCTCGACCGTGTTCTGGTCGCCGTCTATCTGGACGCCGTTGCCGCCACCCAGACCGGTGATATCGCCGGTCGTCGAAACCGTGTTGCCGTCGCCGATGACCCCCGCGCCCGCGCTGCCGAGGCTCCAACCGCCGAACTCCGTGTTGTTGCCCGTGATGCCGCCGGCGCCGGCGGTTACCGTGTTGTTGCTGCCCTCGACGATGACGCCGAACTTGCCGCCCTCGATGCCGTTCTCCGCCGAGACGGCGTTCTGGTCGCCGGTCAGGGCCACGCCGGCGCCGATCGCGCCGTCCAGGCCGCCCTTGATGGAATCGCCGACCTCGATCGTATTCTGGTCGCCGTCGATCTGGACGCCGTTGTCGCCGCCGGTGATGTTGGTGGCGGCGGTCACGGTGTTCTGGTCGCCTTCGATGTCCACACCGTCGTCGATGTAACCGTCGATGTCCTGATCGACATTCACCGTGTTCTGGTTGCCGTAGAGCTGGACGCCGTCGTCATAGCCCTGGATTTTGCCCTGGCTGACGCTGTTCTGGTTGCCATCGATGGCGAGGCCGTCGTCGTCGCCATAAAGCGTGCCGCTGCCGATGACGGTGTTGCTGTCGCCGTTGATGTCGAGGCCGTCATCGTCGGCCCCATACACGCTGCCGTCGTTCTGGAATGCGTTGTGGCTGCCGTTGATGTAAACGCCGTCGTCGCCGCCTTCGATAGATCCTGTTCCGGTATTCCAGAGCTTGTTGCCGTCGCCGGCGACATGGAGGCCGTCACGAACATCGCCGTCGACGTAGCCGCTGTTCTTGAACGTGTTGCCGTCGCCGCCCAGGTAAACGCCGTCGTTCTCGCCCCTGACATCGCCAGCCGTCTGGATCTTGTTGTTGCCGCCCTTGACGTGAATGCCGTCGCCGCCGTCGCCGGTGACGTCGACGTTCTTGCCGATATTGATCTGCGAACCGTTGTTGATGTGGATGCCGTCGCGCTCGCCGAACACAGTCGCCTTGTTGTTCAGGTCGATCGTGTTGTTCTTGCCGTTGAGGTGGATGCCGTCGCGGTCGCCCGTGATCTCGACCTGGTTGTTCACGATGACCTCGTTGCCGCCGCCCTTCCCCAGGATGCCGTCGGCGCCCTTGCCGTGGCCCTCGACGTTCTGCTTGTTGTTGACGATGAGAGTGGCGTCGCCGCCCATGATCACGCCGGCGTCATCGCTGGTGCCGACCGTGCTGCCGCTGCCGCCGAGGGTCAGGCTGCCGCCGGGCAGCACCACCGCGCCCGGGCTGTTCCCGGTAATCAAGCCATTGTTCGTAACGATTGCCTCGGCGCCCTCGGTCACGACGAGGCCGCCGCCCCAAGGTTGATCTTTCGTGCTGAAGTCAGCCCAGGTGCCCGAGACCACGCCACCATCACTGATGATGATGTTCGCGAATTCGTCGACGGTGATGCCCGCATTGCCGTCGGAAGTCACCGTTCCGTCTATCTGTACGTTGTTGGATGTCCCGATCTGGACGCCCTGGGCACCACCGAGGCCAACGACGTAACCGCCGTCTTCCACGATGAGATTGTCTCCGTCGATGTATTGATAGCCGTCAGGGCCGTTCGCGTCGCAGGTGACCGTGCCCGCGTTGAGATTGCAATCCGCGCGCACCTGCGGCGAGGGCAGGAAGACCAGCGCCAGGGAGAGGCCGACCACATAGGTCAGCGGCCGTTCCGTCAGGCCCGGGCGGGTCTTGGCGATCTGCCGGGCGAGGTCGCGCTGCGCGAACCTTTCGCGGATGAGCTGGCGGTTCTTGCGGCTGATGCGGTTGATGCGACGGAACATGACGGACTCCCTTTGCCCATGGGGCGAGGGCCGGCGACGAACGTCCGACGGTGCAAGGCGAAACGGCGGGCCAGCGCCCGCGCGACAGGAATGCCTCGACGACGATCCGGCTCCCCGGAACCGTCGTCAGGAACGGATGTCAGGATGCAACCAGCGCTTCTGCGGCTGGCATAGGCCCCTCTTCCCTCGCCAAAACCTGGATAGTGCTCGTCACCGGCCTCGATCCGGACCCCCCGGACCTCGCCGATGCCGCTAAGTGTCCAGAATTCCATCGTTATGAGGAAGTAACATGAATAGGACAAAAATGTGATAGAATGTCTCTTTTCCGTGATAATGAGTTTGAAATATGGCAAATGAGGCATATTATCGTAACCATTCCGACTTCTTCAGGCAATGCCCCATCTTGGCCGCGAGCGGCGGTTTCCGCCGCGCGGGCGAGCGCCGCGGCCGCCGGCCGTTTCCCCACCGTCACCCCGACCGTTCGCGGCGATCGCGGATGCCGCGCGCCCGGTGCGGCATCGGCGCCGTCCACCACCGAGGAGCACCCGTTTGCACACCATCGGACACGAAACCGTGAAGCGGATGTGGGAGTCCGGTGAGGCGCTGATCGTCGAGGTGCTGGACCGGCCCTATTTCCGCAAGTTCCACCTGCCCGGCGCGGTGAACATTCCCGTCAGCGGCGATTTCGACGCCGAGATCCTGCGCCGGGCGCCGGACCGGGATCGGCCCATCGTGGTCTATTGCCTCGACCGCGCCTGCGACGCGTCGCGCCGGGCGGCGGCGCGGCTGGAGGCGCTGGGCTATACCGCCGTCTACGACTACGAGGGCGGCAAGGTGGACTGGCGGGACGCCGGGCTGCCCACCGAACGCTGAGCCGCCGCGCCCTTCCCTGGGCTCCCCCTCGGTGACTCTGCGAGCGTAGCGAAGCGGGCATCCCCTCTCGGTGATTCTGCGAGCGTAGCGAAGCAGTCCAGCCTTTCCGCCACACAGCCATCACCGGAGGGGTTGGACTGCTTCGCTACGCTCGCAGAGTCACGGTGGAGAGAGAGAGAGTCCGATGGATTGGCGAATCCAGGCGACAGGTCAAGCCGACCTGACCGGCTTTTGCCCTCGGCAACGGGTGGATTTACCTTCTCCGCCGTCCTCGCGATGACGGCCGGGAGGGTTCAGTGGCCGGGCTTGCGGAACAGCACGCCTTCGCCGCCGCGCACCTCGCCGACGACGAGGCCGCGATATTCGCGCAGGTCCGCGCCGGTGTCGCTCGCCGCCTGGCGCATCACCCGGCGCACCAGGACGCTGTCGCCCTCGTGCTGATAGAGCGCGGCATCCTCGTCGCTTTCCGAGTTCTCCAGATAGATGTATCCGCCCGGCCGCACCACGCGCAGCGCGTTCCCGAAGCAGCGATGGCGCGCCACGCCGTCGATCACGCACAGGTCGAACGAGGCGTCGCCGAACGCGCTGGTGTCGGCATAGTCCTCGAGATCGCGCCGGATCACCCTGACGCGGCCGGAGCAGGTCTCGGCCCGCTTGCGGATGTAGGCCTCCCAGACCGTGCTGCCCTCGATGCTGACCACCTCGGCGCAGCGGTCGGCGAGCCACAGGGTGGAGCGGCCCGCGCCGAATTCGAGCACGCGCCAGTCCGGCTGGAGGAGCGCCGCGAGGGCGCGCACCGCCGGATAGGGCCAGCGCGGCGCGCTGGGCGTATGGCCGAACAGGCGGTTCGCCACCTTCAGCCCGAGCGACTGGGGCAGGCGCACGAGGTGGCCCATGCCCGCCAGGCGGCCGTCCTCCCTGTTGTCCCTCTGAATCGAACTATTCATGTCCGCCATTCCATTTCGCCATCTGGCCATTTCGCCGTCCGGCCACTTCGCCGTCCAGATCGCACGCTGATCAGACCTGCGGTGCCTGCCTGCGTGTCACGTCGGCCTGCCGAGACTCATCACCTCGAAATTGAACCCAATTTTAAGCAAATCGTTTCGGCGGCACATCTTCCCTCCCCGCGCCATCAAAAGCGATCTTCTGCATCAATAGCTAATGCGTGGAATATGGCGATTTCTGGGCTGGCCCACTGTTGGGGGCTGTTCTATCTCGCGCCTGCAAAATTGGGTTGACCTATGGTTGTATGAAAGTCCATCTTACACAACCAAAGGGTCAACCCTCGATGAGGGATGGGGCCATGTCCCAGGCAGCGTTGGGCCGCGCCGGGGACGTGTGATCCTTTGGATATGCCGAGGCTGACAAGCTGTCCTGCCGGATATTTCGCGGAGGCGTGACTTGTTTTCGAATTGGGCCGTATTGCCTGCCGGTTACGGCGCGGCAGACGTCATGACAATGGGTATTCTGATCGGCTGCGGCCTGGCGTTCTGCGTGGCGCTGCGGGCGCGGCCGCTGGGCGACGCCCTGGGCGTGATCGACAAGCCCGACGGCGCCCGCAAGCTGCACGCCGCGGCCACGCCGCTGGTGGGCGGCATCGGCCTGTTCCTGGCCCTGCTGGCGGGAATGACGCTGCAACGCGCCGCGTTCGGCCACGTCACGTCCGCCGGCGCCGCCATCTTCCTCGTCTCCGCCGTGTTCTTCGCGCTGGGCCTCATGGACGACCGGCGCCACATCAATCCGTGGATCCGGCTGGCCGTCGGCATCATCGGCGCCGGCCTAGCCGCCCTGATGGTGCCCGAGCTGCGGGTCGGCGCCCTGTGGTTCGCCGATCTCGGCCTGGCGCTGCCCCTGGGCCATGCCGCCGTTCCCTTCACCGTCTTCTGCGTGCTGTGCCTGAAGCACGGCGCCAACCTGGCCGACGGGCTGAACGGCCTGCTGCTGGGCATGTGCGCGATCTGGCTGGTGCTGCTGGCGCCGTGGCTGACGCCCGGGACCGCGGTGATGCTGACGCCGGTCGCCGGCGCGCTGGCGGTGCTGCTGGCGGCCAACCTGAAGGGGCGGCTGTTCACCGGCGATTCCGGCGCCTACATGATGTCCTCGCTGGTGGGCCTCGCCGCCATCGAGGCCTATGCCAGCCAGAAGGGCGGCATGCCGGCGCTGTATCTGGCCGCGTGCTTCCTGATCCCGGTGCTGGACATGGGGCGCGTGATGGCCATGCGCATCCGCAACGGCACCGGCGCGTTCACGCCCGGCCGCGACCATCTGCACCATTATCTCAAGGACTGGACCGGCGGCTCGAATCGCGCCGTCGCCGTCTATCTGGCGCTGTGCGCCATTCCCGCCCTGCACACCTATCTGGGCGTGCCGGTGGTGCTGGTGATGGCGCTGCAGATGCTGGCCTATCTGCTGGTGCTGGGCGTCAACCGCGCCCGCGCGCCGGCACGGGCCCGCGCCGCGCGGCGGGTGGAGGCGCCGAAGCCGCAAGCCTATGGCGGCGGCGGCTTCAGGCGCTCGCCCACGCCCTATCAGAAGAACCAAGAGTAGGCCGCGATGGCGCGCATCGTCGCGGTCAACCGCTACTACTGGCCCGACCATTCCGCCACGAGCCAGCTCCTGACCGACCTGCTCGAGCACCTCGCGGCGAACGGCCACGACGTGCTGGTGGTCACCAGCCGGCAGCGCTACGACCGGCCGGACGCGGCCCTGCCGGAGACCGGCGTGCAAGCCGGGGTGCGGATCCGGCGGCTGTGGAGCACCCGGTTCGGCCGGGGCGGGCTGGCCGGCCGCGCCGTGGACTATCTGAGCTTCTATGCATCGGCGCTGTTCGCGCTGCTCGCCTGTGTCCGCAGGGGAGACACGATCCTGGCACTGACCGACCCGCCATTGCTGTCCGTGCTGGCCGGCATGGTGGCCGCCGTGAAGCGGGCGCGGCTGGTCAACTGGTGCCAGGATCTGTTCCCCGAGATCGCCGAGCGCCTGGGCGTGCCCCTGGTGAAGGGGCCGGTGGCGCGGGCGCTGCAATCGGCGCGCAACGCCTCGTTCCGCGCCGCCCACGCCAACATCGTGCTGTGCGAGAACATGGCCAGCCACCTGCTGGACCAGAAGGTGCCGGCGGAACGCACCGTCATCGTCCACAACTGGGCCGACAGCGACATCAGGCCGGTGGCGCGCGAGCAGAACCCGCTGCGCCGGGAATGGGACCTGGGCGACCGCTTCGTGGTGGGCTATTCGGGCAATCTGGGCCGCGCCCACGACCACGAGGCGCTGCTCGACCTGATCACGCGGCTGCGCGGGCACGAGGACGTCGCCTTCCTGTTCATCGGCGGCGGCGCGGGCTTCGACCGGCTGCGGGCGCTGGCCGAGGGCGCCGGCCTGGGCAACGTGCAGTTCCGCGCCTACCAGCCGCGCGAGCGCCTGTCCGAGAGCCTGTCGGTGCCGGACGTGCACCTGGTGAGCCTGCGCGCCGAGATGGAAGGGCTGATCATGCCCAGCAAGATCTACGGCATCCTGGCGGCGGGCCGGCCGACGCTGTTCCTGGGCGCGGCCGACGGCAGCATCCAGCGCATGATGGACAGCTTCGGCGCCGGCGCGCCGCCGGTCGGCATGGACACGCGCTCGGCCGCCGAATGGATCGCCGCCTGCAAGCGCGACCTGGACCTGCTGTCGCGCCTCGGCGACGGCGCGCGCCGCGCCTACGAAACCCGCTTCAACCGGGCCATCAGCCTGGACCAGTTCGAACGGGTGCTGGCGGCCTGAGACGCCTCTCGCGCCACCCCACATCCGAGAGGGCTCGCCGCCCCACCACCGAGAGGGCTGAGGAGGCCCGCAGGGCCGTCGCGAAGCCCTGGCCGCGTGACGCGCGGCATCCCGTCCCCTTCGACGCCGCCTGCGGCGTCGCTCAGGACAGGCTC
>CAZVVC010000122.1:0-10185 GCA_964630425.1 uncultured Bifidobacterium sp.
TCTCGTTGGTCGCGAGCCTTCGGAGGGCAGCGCTCTATCCAGCTGAGCTACGGGTCCGTCGTGGCGGCGGAGAATAGGGAAACCGCCGTCTGGTGTAAACCTCAGCTTTTGCCGATCAGCGTGCCCGCGCCGGTCGAGGTGAACAGCTCGAGCAGCACGGCGTGCGAGACCCTGCCGTCGAGGATCACCGCGGCGTCGACGCCGCCGCGGACCGCGTTCACGCAGGTCTCGACCTTGGGGATCATGCCGCCGGAGACGGTGCCGTCGGCGATCATCGCCTCGATGTCCTCGGGCGTCAGGTTGGTCATCAGCTCGCCCGCCTTGTCGAGCACGCCCTTCACGTCGGTCAGCATCAGCAGGCGGCGGGCGCCCACGGCGGCGGCGACGGCGCCGGCGAAGGTGTCGGCGTTGATGTTGTAGGTCTCGCCCGCATCGCCGTAGCCGATGGGCGCGATCACCGGGATGAGGTCCGAGCGGGCGAGCACGTCGAGCACGTGCGGATTGACCGATTCCGGCTCGCCGACGAAGCCCATGTCCAGCTCGCGCTCGATGTTGCTGTCCGGGTCGCGGTGCTTCATCGTCACCTTGCGGCCGCGCACCATGTCGCAGTCGCGGCCCGACAGGCCCACCGCGCCGCCGCCGGCGCGGTTGATGGCGGCGACGATCTCCTTGTTGATGCGGCCCGACAGGACCATCTCGACCACTTCCATGGTCGCCTCGTCGGTCACGCGCAGGCCGTTGACGAACTCGCTCTGGATGCGCAGCCGGTCCATCATGCCCTTGATCTGCGGGCCGCCGCCGTGGACGACCACGGGATTGATGCCCACCTGCTTCATCAGCACGATGTCGCGGGCGAATTCGTCGGCCAGCGTCCGGTCGCCCATGGCGTGGCCGCCATATTTGATGACGATCGTCGCCCCGGCGTATTTGCGCATGAAGGGCAGCGCTTCCGACAGGGTCGTGGCGGTCAGCAACTCGCTATAGCCGGCGGGCATCTCGGACATGGATTCTCCTCCCGATTCCGGCGCGGTTTATAGCGGACGGACGGAACGGATGCCAGCCCGCTACTCGGCCAGCGCGGCCAGCGCGGCGCGCAGCTCGGGGACGCCTTCGCCGGTCTCGCTGCTGGTCACCATCAGCTCGGGAAAGGCGGCCACGTGGCGGCGCATCTCGGTCTCGGTGCGCGCGAGCAGCGCCGCGCGGGCCGCGGCCTTCACCTTGTCGATCTTGGTCAGCACCACCTGATAGGACACCGCCGCCTCGTCGAGCATGGCCATGATCTCGCGGTCCTCGGCCTTGATGCCGTGGCGCGCGTCGATCAGCAGCATGGCGCGGCGCAGGGTCGCCCGGCCGCGCAGATAGGCCTTCAGCAGCCGGATCCACGCGTCCACCTGCGGCTTGGGCACCCTGGCATAGCCGTAGCCGGGCAGGTCGACCAGATGAAGCCGGCCCAGCCTCGGGTGGCTCAGGTCGAAATAGTTGAGCTGCTGGGTGCGGCCGGGCGTGTTCGAGGTGCGCGCCAGGTCGCGGCGGCCGGTCAGGGCGTTGAGCAGGCTGGACTTGCCCACGTTCGAGCGGCCGGCGAAGGCGATCTCCACCGGCCCGGCCTCGGGAAGCTGCGCCAGCGCGGCGACGCCCAGCATGAAGCGGCATTCGCCGGCGAAGAACAGCCGCCCGCGCTCGATGGCGTCGCCGCCCGCGCTGCCGCCGTCCTCGGTCACTTCGCCTCTTCGAACGCGCCGTGACGCTTCATGATCAGCCACTGCTGCGCGATCGTCAGGATGTTGTTCCAGGTCCAGTAGATGACGAGGCCCACCGGGAAGCTGGCGAACAGAAACACGAAGATCAGCGGCAGGAACTGGAATATCTTGGCCTGGATCGGGTCGGGCGGCGGCGGGTTCAGCAACTGCTGGATGTACATGGTCACGCCCATGATCAGCGCCCACAGGCCGATGGCCAGGAAGCCGGGCGGGTCCCACGGGATCAGGCCGAACAGGTTGGTCACCAGCAGCGGATCGTGCCCCGACAGGTCCTTCACCCAGCCGTAGAACGGCGCGTGGCGCATCTCGATGGAGACCATCAGCACCTGATAGAGCGCGATGAACACGGGGATCTGCACCAGGATCGGCAGGCAGCCGGCGACCGGATTGACCTTCTCGGTCTGGTACAGCTTCATCACCTCTTCGCGCTGCTTCACCGGGTCGTCCTTGAAGCGCTCGCGCAGCGCCGTCATCTTGGGCGCCAGCTTCCGCATCTTGCCCATGGCGATGTAGGACTTGTTGGCGAGCTGGAAGAACGCCAGCTTGATCAGCACGGTGATGGCGAGGATGGCGAGGCCGAAATTGCCCACCCAGCCCTTCAGCATCTCGAGCAGCCAGAACACCGGCCGGGCGAGGAAATAGAACCAGCCCCAGTCGATGGCGCGGTCGAACATGGCGATGCCGTATTTTTCCTCATAGGCATCGATCAGCTTGGTTTCCTTGGCGCCGGCGAAAAGCTGGCGGGTCATCTCCACCGTGCCGCCGGCCGGAGCCACCATCTGCGGCCCGGCATAGGTGCTGCGGAACACGTCGCGGCCGCCGGCGACCTGGTGCACGAAGCTGCCGGCGAAGGGCTGCTTCTGGTCGGGCACCAGCGCCACCAGCCAGTATTTGTCGGTGATGCCGAGCCAGCCGCCGGTGCTGCCGAAGTCGGCGGGCTTGGCCTCCTCCTTGCGGTCGTCGTAGCTCTCGTGCTTCAGGCTCTTGTCGAACACGCCGACGAAGCCTTCGTGCACGATGGCGGACTTGACCGTCTCGGGGATGCCGATGCGGTTCACCGAACCGTAGGGTTGCAGCGAGACCGCCGCGTCGCCCGCGTTCCGCACCCTGTCGGTCAGCGAGATCATGTAGTTCTCGTCGATGGCATAGGTGCGGGAGAACACCAGGCCCTGGCCGTTGTCCCAGGTCAGGGTCACCGGCTTGCCGGGCGACAGGGTGTCGCCGTCGGCCGTCCAGACGGTATTGGCGCCGGGCACGGCCGCGCTGCCGCCCTGCACGTTCTGCCAGCCGAAATCCACGTAATAGGGCGCCGCGGTGGTGGCCGGCGACAGCAGCACCACGTCGGGCGAATCCTTCTCGATGGTCTGGCGATAGCCGACCAGGGTCAGGTCGTCGAGCCGGCCGCCTTCCAGCCGCAGCGAGCCCGTCAGGCGCGGCGAGGCGATGGCGACGCGCGCCCCGCGCTGCAACGCCACGGTGCGGTCCTCGGGCGCCGCCGGGCCGGCGGCGGGCAGGTCCGTGACCGCCGCGGCGCCGGGAACGGCGGGGGCGTCCGGTCTCGCGCCGGCGCCGGTCTCCACGTTCTGCTGGGCGCGGGTGTCGGGCTGGGGCGCCAGGTGCTTGGCGATCAGCAGCTCGTAGCCGATCATCATCGCCATCACGATGACGATGGCCAGCACCAGGTTTCTCGTGTCTTCGGACTGCATCAGCTCGGCTGGCTCCCGGTTGGCGCGTGGTGGTCGCAGCCGCCGTGGCGGCGCGGGGGAACGGGGTCGTGGCCGTGGCCGCCCCAGGGATGGCACCGTCCCAGGCGCCGCAGCGTCAGCCACAGGCCGGCGACCGGGCCGTGGACGCGCAGCGCCTCGAGCGCATAGGCCGAGCAGGTCGGCGTGTAGCGGCAGCTCGGCGGCAGCATGGGCGAGATGAAGTAGCGGTAGAACCGGATGGGCAGGGACAGCAGCAGGGTCAGCGCCGTTCTCATCGTGCGGTCTCGTCGATCCGGATGCGGCTCAAGGCGGTTTCGAGGTCGCGGACCAGCGCGGCCCACGGACGGGAGAGCGTTGTATGCCTGCCTATCAGCACATAATCAATAGCGGGCCGCGCCTTGCCGGGCATCACCAGCCGGGCCGCCTCGCGCAGCCGGCGCCGGGCGCGGTTGCGCTCGACCGCGCCGCCCACCTTGCGGCTGACGGTGAAGCCGACGCGGATGGCGTCCGCGGTGCCGCCGGCGGGCGGGCGGGGGGCGGCTTGCAGGATCAGGCCGGGGGCCGCCCATTTGGCGCCGCGCGCCACACGCAGGAAATCGCCGCGCCGCCTGAGGCGGTCGAGCGCGACGATGTCGTTGTCGGTTTCAGCCATCCGGGAAGGGCCGGCCCGCTGCCGGCCGGGTGGCTCAGGCGCTGAGGCGCTTGCGTCCCCGGGCGCGGCGCGCCTTCAGGACCTGTCGGCCGCCAACGGTGGCCATGCGCGCGCGGAAGCCGTGCCGCCGTGCGCGGACCAGCTTCGAAGGTTGGTAGGTGCGTTTCATGTCAACTCCGTGTTCGGCGGCTGCCGGATTCGAAGGCCGCTGTATAAGGGGTGCCCTGGGCCGAGTCAATTACCGCACGCGCCCCCGGATCGCCCTCCGGGCGGCGGCGCTTGGGCGCCGATGTTGCGCCCCTGCAACAGAATTTTCCCGAATCGAGGGCGATTGCGCCGAACGGCGAAAATTTTGCTATAGTCCCAAAAGGGTTAAGGGGGCCTGCGCGGTTGAGGAGGCCGCATGTTCAACAGTCTGTCGGCACGGCTGCTGGTGCTGACCATTCTTTTCCTGATGCTGGCCGAGGTGCTGATCCTGGTGTCCGCCGTCTCGGAGTTCCGGCGGGAATGGCTCGAGGCGCGGCTTTGGGACGCGCAGATCGCCAGCCTTGCGGTGGCGGGCGCCCCCGGCGCCGATCCGGCGTTGAGCCGCGAGGCGCTGGCCACGGCCATGGTCCGCGGCATCGCCTTCACCCGGGCGGACGGGCGCGCGCTCGTCCTCGGCGAACCGCCCGACCGGGCGGCCGGCGCCGTGTACGATCTGCGCGGCGCCTCGCCGCTCGCGCAGGCCCGCGACAGCTGGCGCACCATCCTGTTCGGCAGCCAGGGAGTGGTCCGGGTGATCGGCCCGGCGCGCGGCGAGGCGGGGCAGGTTGCCGTGGCGATCGACGAGGCGCCGCTCCACGCCGAGCTGCTCGGCCATGCGCGCGGCATGCTGCTGGTCTCGCTGCTGATTTCCGTGGTCGTCGCGGGATTGATCTATTTCAGCCTGTTCCGCCTGCTGGTGCGGCCGCTGCAGGAGCTGGCGGCCAACATGGCCGCCTTCAGCGCGGCGCCCGAGGACGTGACCCGGGTCATGCCCGATTCCACGCGCCGCGACGAGATCGGCACCGCGCAGCGGAGCCTGCGGGCGATGGAGGACCAGGTGCGCCAGGCGCTGGCGCAGAAGGCGGGCCTGGCCAGCCTGGGCGAGGCGGTGGCCAAGGTGAACCACGACCTGCGCAACATCCTCGCCACGGCGCGGCTCGTCTCCAACCGGCTGTCGCAGAACGACGATCCGGGCGTGCGCGCCATCTCGGCCACGCTGATGCAGGCCATCGACCGGGCGATCGAGCTGTGCTCGGACACGCTGAAGTTCGGCCGGCCCCAGGAACTGCGCCCCAGGGTGATTCGCTTCGATCTGCGGCCGCTGGTCGACGAGGTCGGTCATTCGGTCGGCCTGTCGTCCGAGGGCAACCCCATGTTCCTCAACCATGTGGACCCGCACATGGAGATCGACGCCGATCCCGAGCACCTGTTCAGGGCGTTGCAGAACCTGATGCGCAACGCCGCCGAGGCGATCGGCGACGGCTTCGGCGAGATCGCCATCCGCTGCTACGACATGGGCAGCGAGGCGGTGCTGGAGGTGTCCGACACCGGGCCGGGGCTTCCCGACCATGCGCGGGACAATCTGTTCAAGCCGTTCAAGGGCTCCACCCACGCCCACGGCGCCGGCCTCGGCCTGGTGAACGTGCGCGAGATCATGCAGGCGCATGGCGGCGAGGTGAAGCTGCTGAAATCGGATGCCGGCGGCACGATCTTCCGGCTGCACCTGCCGGCCGGGCGGAAGACCCCGCTGCGCCACGCCGCCGGCTGACCGGCGGCGTAATGTTGCCCGCGCCGCCGGACAACCAACCGCGCTATGTTGCATTGCAGCATAAGCTCGGATAGACTCTCTGGCGACAATCGTTCCGAGGACGTCTCATGGCCGCCAAGACCATCGCCGTTGCCCAGCAGAAGGGCGGCGCCGGCAAGACCACGCTCGCCGCCCATCTGGGCGTGACCCTGGCCGGCATGGGCCGGAAGGTCGCGCTGTTCGACGTGGACCCGCAGAAAAGCCTGACCGCGTGTTTCGAGATGCGCGAGCGGCTGGCCGGCGGACAGGACGGGCTCCGCTTCGCCAGCTTCGAGGGCTGGAAGGCTTCCAGCGAGATATCGAAGGCACGGGGCGACGCCGACATCATCCTGATCGACAGCCCGCCCCATGCCGAGACCGCCGCCCGGCTCGCCATCCGCGAGGCCGACCTGGTGCTGGTGCCGGTGCAGCTCAGCCCGATGGACGTGTGGGCCATGCGCGCCACGCTGCAGATGGCCGAACGCGAGAAGGCGAAGGTGCTGCTGGTCCTCAACCGGGTGCCGCCGCGCGGCAGGATGGCCGACGAGATGCGCGAGCGGCTCGAAAGGGACGGGCTGCCGCTGGCCGCGACCAGCCTGGGCAACCGCATGGCCTTCGCCGCCAGCCTGCTCGACGGCCAGGGCGTCACCGAAGCCCAGCCGTCCAGCGCCGCCGCCGGCGAAATCCGCGCCCTGGCGGCCGAGGTGCTGAAGGCGCTTTAATGAAGAGCGCCGCTCAGTCGCCCGCGACGGTGCCCTCGCGGCGCGGATCGGCGCCGCCTTCCAGCGTCCGGGCGCCGTCCTCGCCATAGCGGATGACGATGCCGTGCAGGCCGCTGGCCAGCGCGCCTTCCTGCAGCTCATAGCCCATGGCGGTCAGCGCGTCCTTGTGCGTCCACAGCGCGCTGTCCCGCTCCATGATCAGCTTGCCGTTGAAGAATACCAGATTGGGCAGCTCGATGGCCTGCTGCATGGACAGGTTCCAGTCCAGCAGGCCGACCAGCGTCTTGGCGACGAAGCTGATGATCAGCGGCCCGCCGGGCGAACCCACGGTGACGACCGGCCGGCCTTCGCCGTCGAAGACGATGGTGGGGGACATGGAGCTGAGCGGGCGCTTGCCTCCTTCGACCCGGTTGGCCACCGGCCGGCCGTCCTCCTCGGGGGCGAAGCTGAAATCCGTCAACTCGTTGTTGAGCAGGAAGCCGCGCACCATCATCCGGTCGCCGAAGGCGTCCTCGATGGTCGAGGTCATGGACACCGTGCCGCCCCAGCGGTCGACGATGGAATAATGGGTGGTCGCGGGAACCTCGGCCGGCTCGGCGGTCCGGTAGGCCTGTTTCGCGCCCGGGGGCGTGCCGGCGGGCGCGTCCTTCATCACCGCGCCCGGCACGATCAGCGCCCGGCGCTCGCCGATGTAGCCGGGGTCGATCAGGCCCGTGACGGGCACGTCGACGAAATCGGAATCGCCCAGCCAGGTGGCTCGGTCGGCATAGGCGAGGCGGGCGGCCTCGACGAACAGGTTGACCGCCTCGGCGCTGGCCGGTCTGGCCTCGCCGATGGGCAGGCCCTCGAGCAGGCCCAGGATCTGCGCGACCGCGATGCCGCCCGACGAGGGCGGCGCCATGCTGCAGACCCGCCACGCCCGGTAGGGCACGCAGACCGGCTCGCGCAGCCTGGGCCGGTAGGCGGCGATGTCGGCCTCGGTCAGCGTGCCGGGATTGACCGGCGCGCCGCGGACCGCCCGGGCGATGTCGGCGGCGATGGGGCCGCTGTAGAACGCCTCGGGATCGCGGGCGATCCGCGCCAGCGTGTCCGCCAGCGCCGGGTTCTTCAGCCGCGTGCCGGGCGCCACCGGCTCGCCCCCGGGGCCGAAGAAATAGGCCGCCGAGTCGGGGAACTTCCTCAGGTGCTTGTCCCTGTCGATCAGATAGGTGAGCCGGGGCGAGACGATGAAGCCGTCGCGCGACAGCCGGATGGCCGGTTGGAACAGCTCGGCCCAGGGCAGCCTGCCGTGGGCCTTGTGCGCCAGGGCCAGCATGCGCACGACGCCGGGCACGCCGACGGACTGGCCGCCGGGCATGGCCTCGCTTTTGGGGCGCGGCTTGCCGGCCGCGTCGAGGAACAGCGTGCCGTCCACCGCCGCCGGCGCCGTCTCGCGGCCGTCATAGGCCAGCAGCTTGCCCTGCTCCTGGTCCCAGTAGAGCAGGAACGCGCCGCCGCCGATGCCCGAGGATTGCGGCTCGACCAGGGTCAGCACCATCTGCACCGCGATGGCCGCGTCGACGGCCGAGCCGCCCTTGCGCAGGATCTCGAGGCCGGCGTCGCTGGCATAGGGATTGGCCGTCGCCACCATCTGGCCGTGCGCGGCGGCCGGCTGGCCTGTGGCGGGTCGGCCGGTGACCGATTGGCTCGGGGGCGCTTCGGCGAGGGCGGCGAACGGCAGCAGCAGGAGGACGCCGGTCAGCAGGAATCGGGCAGCCATGATAGTCCTTTGATTGGCGCGGGGCGGGACGGTACGGTGGGGCATGATAAGGCCTGGACCACGCAATCTCATCACCGATCTGGACGGCCTCGCCGTCGGCAATGCCGAGGACCCGGCGTTGCGCAGCGGCACCACCGTACTGCTGCCCGAAAGGCCCGTGGTCATGTCGGTTGACGTGCGCGGCGGCGCGCCCGGGACGCGCGATACCGAGGCCCTCGCCCCGGAAACGCTGGTCCAGCAGTTCCACGGGCTGGTGCTCAGCGGCGGCTCGGTGTTCGGCCTCGCCGCGGCGGACGCGGTCACGGGCTGGCTGTCCGCGCGGGGCGTCGGCCTCGAGCTGGGGCCGCGCGCCATTCCGGTGGTGCCCGCCGCCATCCTGTTCGACCTGAGCAATGGCGGCGACAAGGGCTGGGGCACGGCCAATCCCTATCCGGCGCTCGCCGCGGCGGCCTGCGACGCCGCCGGCCGGGATTTCCGGCTGGGCAATGCGGGCGCGGGCATGGGCGCCAAGGCCGGCTCGCTCAAGGGCGGCCTGGGCAGCGCGTCGGTCTTCGGCGATGACGGTTTGCAGGTGGGGGCCATCGTCGGCGCCAATCCCTTCGGCGAGGTGGTGATGCCGTGCGGCGCGTTCTGGAGTTGGCCGTGGGAACTGGACGGCGAATTCGGCGGCCGCCGCCCCGCGCCCGGAAACGCCCCGCTGCCTGACGGGTTTCCGGCGGGCCCGCCGCCGGTCTCCAACACGGTCATCGCCGCCGTGGCCACCAACCTGCCGCTCGACAAGGCGCAGGCCCGCCGCCTCGCCATGATGGCCCAGGACGGCATCGCCCGGGCGGTGCGCCCCGCGCACACCCCGTTCGACGGCGACACGGTGTTCGCGATGGCGACCGGCACGCTGGCCCGCGAGGTGACGCCGCTGCTGCTGGCCCGCGCCGGCGCGATGGCGGCCGATTGCCTGGCCCGCGCCATCGCCCGCGGCGTCCATGCCGCCGACTCTCTCGGCGACAAGCCGTCCTGGCGGCAGCTCCACGGCTGAGGGCGGGCGTTCCCGCCGGCCATCCCTAGCGCGGATACAGCTTGATCGCCGGCGCCGCGTCCGGTTTCGGCGGGGTGACGAACACGTCGTTGGGAATCTCGTGGGTCTTCAGCAGGGCGCGCACCTTGCCCAGCGTGTCGGGCGCCGCGCCGATGGTCTCGATATCGAAGGCGATGTCCGGGTACTGGGCGCGCACCTTGTCGATCAGGCTCTTCAGCCGCGCCTCATACGCCATGTTCGGGTCCTCGAACGACAGGGTCACCAGCGGCTGGCGGCCCTTGAAGCGGTCGCCGCTCTCGCGTGGGCCGGCGGCCAGCGGGTTGGCCGGCGCCTTGGACGGCCGGGGCCGGCGCACCGCCGGTTTCGCGGGCGGCGGCTGCGGCGCCGGCGCGGCGCTGGCGCGGGGCGGCGGGCTGGCGTCCAGCCGCGCCGCCTGCTCGGCGGTGGTCTGCCGCAGGCGGGCCTGCGCCTCGATGATCTCGCGGTCCAGCGAGCCCAGCCCGGCCAGCACCCGGTCGACCGCGCCGCGCGCCCGGTCCAGCTCGCCCTTGCCGGCCTCGTCCAGCGCGGCGCGCCCGACCGGCTCCAGGTCGGCCACCAGCGCGCCGGCCGCCGCGGCGTCCAGCCCTACGTCGTCGCGCAGCTCGCGCAGGCCGTCGATATCCGCGTTCAGCCGCGACACGTCCGCCTGCGCCTTGCTCCAGTCGCCGCCCGTCGCGCCCAGCGCCTGCGCCGAGGCG
>CAZVVC010000123.1:0-10159 GCA_964630425.1 uncultured Bifidobacterium sp.
GCTGGAGCAGGGCGAGGAAGGCCATGTGGTCAGCACCGCCTCGTTCGCGGGGCTGGTCCCGAACAGCGGCCTGGGCGTATACTGCGTCACCAAATACGGCGTCGTCGCGCTGTCCGAATGCCTTTACCGCGACCTTCGGGGCACCAGGCTCGGCGCATCGGTGCTCTGTCCCATGCTGGTGCGGACCAATATCGGCGACAGCGCGCGCAACAGGCCGACCGATCTGGGCGGCTCGTCCATGGCGCGCCGGCGCAACAAGGAGGAGCAGGAGGCGTTGCAGGGACGGACGCTGGAGGCGCCGGAAGTCGCCGAACGGGTGCTCAGGGCGATCCGCAAGAACGAGCTTTACATCATTACCCATGACGAAAGCCGGGAGTTCGTTCGCCGCCGTTTCGAGCGCATCGACCGTTCGTTCGACGCGCGGTGAGACTGGACGAAAAGTCAACTCCGCTGAATTTTTGGGCGATACAAGTCCGTTCGGGTAGAGTATATCGAAAG
The DNA here is from genome assembly GCA_964630425.1 of uncultured Bifidobacterium sp. Lineage (GTDB taxonomy): Bacteria > Pseudomonadota > Alphaproteobacteria > SMXS01 > SMXS01 > RI-34. The sequence continues at coordinate 499 of CAZVVC010000123.1, forward strand.
TCACGCATGACGGTCCAGGCGTTCTGGAGGCACGACATAGCGACGGAGGCAATGTGGACATTCTCTCAACAACGGGCCGCGCCCGGTCCCGCGAAGGAACCCGGCAGGCCGAAAAGAGCGACCAGACCCGCCGGCTGATCCTCGATGCGGCGATCGTCTGCCTGGGCAAGATCGGCTTCAACAAGACGACGATGACGGTCATCGCCAAGACCGCCGGCCTGTCGCGCGGCGCCATGCAGTACCATTTTGAGACCATGACGGATGTGCTGCGCGCGACGTTGGCGCATATCCAGGAATTGCGGCTGAATGCCTTGCGGCAGAGCGCACGCGACGCGGCAAGCGGCGCGCGGGAGGATGTGTTCGCGGCGCGCGTCGACGCGCTGTGGCGCTTCATGTTCGATCCGGTGAGCATCGCCTATTTCGAGATATCGGTCGCGTCGCGGACCGACGACGGGCTTGCCGGCCTGATGCGGCAGGCGCAGGAATCGTTCTGGAAGGAATGGGTGGCCACGGCGCTCGAGGCGTTCCCTGAGTGGGAAGGGCGGCAGGCCGATCTGGAACTGGCCTGCGGCCTTGCCCATACGGTGCTGGAGGGCCTGATGGTACAGCAGCTTACCCATCAGGGCGGTCTGGTGTCGTCGGAGCAGGTTCGCGATTATCTGGTGCAGCGCGTCCGGGACATCTTCGAGCACGGCGTGCCCGGAATCCCGCGCAACTAAACCGGATCCTGTCGCTTCGAACAGGAAAGGCGCCATTCCTGGAAAAGAAATCATCTATGATGATTTCTTTGTTGCGTCGTGGAAATCCATCGTAGAAGCTGTGTCATCGAGAACTGTCGAGCGCGGCTCTCCCCTGTGCACGCGCGAGAAGGCCGCCCGGAGCAATCCGGGCGGCCTTTTTTCGTTATGGGATCCGCCACGCGTCAGCGCGCGCCGACCCAGCCGGCATGGAAGCCGTACGGGACGCGGCAGGGAATCCGGATGCGGGCGACGGGCGGGGCCTCGAAGTCGCGGGCATCGATGACGACGCATTCGCTGCTCTGGCTGTTCTCGTCCCAGACGAAGGAAATCACATAGCCGTCATCCTCGGCCTTGCCACCGACCGCCGGCGCGAACACGCCCTCGCCGCCGAAGCGGCCCGGCCCGAAGGCATGGACCCGTGTCGTGCCCGTGTCGTGATCGTATTTCAGCAGGGCATCGAACAGGGAGACGCGGTCCGGCGCGAAATGCGCCGAATAGACATAGCGCGACCTGTAGCCGGCATAGGTGTCGTTGATGCGGGTGAAGTCGGAATGCAGCCGGGAGAGGACCCGTTCCCTGACCGCGCCGGTCTTCAGGTTCAGGCGCCATTCGTGGAGCTTGCCGGTGGTGACCTCCGCGTTGGCGCCGTCGCCGTTGTCGGCGGCGCCGATGACGTCGGTGGTTTCCGACCGGCTGGCCACCAGTACCACCTCGTCGCCTTCCTCCCAGGCATTGGCGGTGTGGAAGACGAAGCCGGTCGCGACGTCGAACCATTTCGCGTCTCCGTCGCCGCCCTTGCGCGGCACCACGCCGATGCGCGTGCCGTTCTCGGGCTCCCACGCCAGCACCTTGCCGCCCTTCATGGCCCGCATGATGTCGAAGGTCAGCGGCATGTCGAGGAACACGGTGTAGTGCTCGGTGATGGCGCAGTCATGCATCATCACGCCCTTCGGGATGGTGATCGGCGCGGTATGGACGATGCGGCCCGAGGGGTCGACCACGCTGTAGGTGACGAAGGGCGGCATGGCCGAATAGCCGAAGGTCATCATCTCGCCGGTGCGCGTGTCGACCTTGGGATGGGCCGTGAAGGCATGGGTCAGCTTGCCGTCGAAATCGACCGTGCCGATGGTGTCGAGGCCGGGCAGCGACACCGCGTGCGGCGCGCCGCCTTCCCACAGGGCATAGAGCGTGCCGTTGTGCTCGACCAGCGCGGTGTTGGCGGCGTTCTTGGACGGGCCTTCTTCCGGCGGCGTGGAGGCCTCGCCCGACATGCGGGCGTTGAAGCCCTGCCAGATCCAGCCGCCCTTCGCCTTCTCCTTCAGATAGCCGTCGGTCCGCACGTAGCGGTTGCGATAGGTCGCCCGGCCATCGGCGAACTCGATGCCGTGCACCATGCCGTCGCCGTCGAACCAGTGATAGCGTTCGATGTCGGGGACGAATTGCGGATTGGGGCCGATCCGCAGGAAGCTGCCGGCCAGATCGGCCGGGATGCGGCCGATCACCTCGAGACCCGGGATCGTGCGCTCGTCGGCGACCGGCGCGAAATTGCCGCTCAGGAAATAGTTGAAAGGTCCGGATTGCCTGGGCTGTGTCGACATGTGAGTTCCCCGTTGAACGTGACGTCAGCGGAGCAGTCTATGTCCATTACCGTATGGTAACAACCTGAATCGGGTTCAGGCGAATCGGGTTCAGGCCACGTCGATGATCAGCTTGCCGAAGTTCTCGCCGCGAAACAGCCGGGCGAAGGCCGCCGGCGCGTTCTCGATGCCTTCGACGATGGTCTCCCGATATTTCAGCTTTCCCTCGCGCAGCCAGCCGGCCGCCTCGTCGATGTAGTCGCGGATTTCATCCGCGTGATCGCGAACCGAGAAGCCGCGCATGTCGAGCCGCTTGGTGATGAAGTCGCCGATGTCGGGCACGCAGGGAACCGGCGCGCGTTCGTATTGCGAGATGGCGCCGCAGATCAGCAGCCGGCCGCCATAGCGCATGTTCCGGAACACCGCATCGAAGACGGCGCCGCCCACATTCTCGTAGTCGATGTCGATGCCCTCCGGGCAGGCCTGGGCGACGGCGGCGGCCAGGTCCGCGGTCCGGTGGTTGAACGCGGCGTCGAAGCCCAGTTCGTCCTTCAGCCAGGCGACCTTGTCGTCGGTTCCCGCGCACCCCGCTACCCGCAGCCCCTTGATCCTGCCGATCTGGCCGGCGACCGAGCCGACCGCGCCCGATGCCGCCGACACGAAAAGCGTCTCGCCGGTCCGCATCGCGCCGTAGTGCTTGAGGCCGGACCATGCGGTCAGGCCCGTGAAGCCGAGGACGCCCAGATAGGCCGTCGCCGGCGCGGCCGTGACGTCGACATGCCGGGCGGCGGCGCCGTCGACCAGCGAAACCTGCTCCCAGCGGCCCATGGCGAAGACCCAGTCCCCCTCGCGGAAATCCGCATGGCGCGAGGCCATGACCTGTCCGACGACGCGGCCCTCCAGCGGCTTGCCCAGGCTCTCCGGCAACCTCAGGGCGCTTCGCATGTAGGGATCCAGCGACAGGTAGCGGTTGCGGATGAGCACCTGCCCGGCGGCGGGTTGCGGTATCGGGGTAGCAATTATTTCGAAATGTTCGGCACCAACCTGCCCCTCGGGACGTTTGATGACATTGACCTGCCTGGCGGTCTGGACGGACATGCTGTTCTCCGGTGTTCCGGTCGGTCGATACGTTGGGACAGGCCCAATCATTAACGGAGTGGACTATGAAGATCACGACATGGATTGCTGCTGCGGCGCTCATCGGCGGCATGGCCGTCGCCGGCTGCGATGCGAATGACGGCCCGGCCGAGAAGGCCGGCGAGCAGATCGACAACGCGGCCCAGGGCGCGCACGACGCGGCGGTGGATGCGGCGGAGCAGGCCGGCGATGCGGCGGAGGATGCCGCCGACAAGGCCCATGACGCCGCCGACGAGGCCGCCGGCAGCGTGGAGGGCGCCGCCGATGACGCCGCCCGGAAGGCGGGCGAAGCCGCCGAGCGGGCCGGTGACGCCGCCGAACGCGCGGGCGACAAGGCAAGGGAAGCGACCCAGTAGGTCTTTCGCGCGCATGAAAAGGGGCGCACCTGGGTGCGCCCCTTGATACGCGTCATGCCGAAAAAAGGCATATATCGAAGCGAACGGTCCCTCGCGGGCCTTTTCGCTTCTGCGCATCAGCCATCCCCAATCTGGGCGGGAAGGCGCCGCGGAACAACCTAGCCGTTTCCGTAGGATTTGCTGCAATCGCGGTACCGGTATCCGCCGGTCATTCGCCGGGGGCCAGCTTGGGCTGATGCTGGGGCTGCGGCGGGGTGGCCGGCTTCAGCAGCAGCATGGCCAGCATGGCCGGGATGAGAATCACCAGGAAGACGTTGAGCGCCAGTGCGAAGTCCCCGGTATTGTCGCGGATGCGCCCGGCGATCCAGGGACCCGCGCCGGTGATCATGGTGACGGGCCCGAACATGCTCATCACCTGGCCGAAGGACTGGGGGCCGAAACGGGTGCTGACCAGCGAGGCGAGCAGCGGCAGGAACGCGCCGCCGCCCAGGCCGAGCAGGATCGCGGCCAGCATCAGCAGGATATAGTCCGGCTGCATGGCGAAGATCACCACGGCGCCGATCAGCAGCGAATTGGTGACCCAGAACAGCAGCCGGAGATCGACGCGGTCCGCGGTGGTGCCGACGACGATCTTGCTCAGCAGCGCGCAGCCCGAGAACACGGAAACGAGGAAAGCGGCGTCGATGGGACTGACGCCCACGTCCCGCGCGAGAGGCCCGATGTTCTGCGCCACCGCGGCCAGCGCCATCGCCATGGGCACCAGCGACGCGACCATGATCCAGAAGGTGCGCTCGCGCAGGATGGCGAGCGGGGTCCATTTGGGGAAGATCCGTGCCGCCGTGCGGGCGGCGCTGATCCGGCTCTCGGGTTCGGGCTCGATTCCCATGTGCTCGGGCGAATTGCGCACGATGAACCAGACGGCCGGAACGATGAGCACCACCGCGGCGGCGGCGAGGATCAGGTGCGCGTCGCGCCAGCCGACGGCCAGGAAGAGCTGGGTGACGATGATCGGCATCACGATGCCGCCGATGGAGGCGCCGGCGGTGGAAAGCCCGATCGCCATGCCGCGCCGGCCCCGGAACCATTTCACCGCCAGGGTCTGCGCGGGCAGGAGGCCAGCCAGCAGGACGCCCACCGAGATCAGCGTGCCGTAGACCGCCAGGATCTGCCAGACGGCGGTGACGGTGGACAGCAGCACCATGCCCGAGGCGGTCAGCAGGGTGCCGATGACGACCATGGCCCTGATCGACGTGCGGTCGACGATCATGCCGGGGAGCGGCGCCAGCAGGCACTGCACGCCCGTGAAGATCAGGATCGCGAGTTGCAGGTCGCCGATGCCCGACTGGAACTCGCGCGACCACTCGCTGATCAGCAGGGTGAAGGACGAGGCGGTCGAGCCCAGCAGGATGGCCTGGAACAGGACGGTGACCGCCAGGACGTTCCAACCGTGATACCAACGCATGGAAGTCTCCTCGGCGCTAGGCTGCGGGTCGTCCGCCGGCGAGCGTCTGCTGGGTGATGACGGCAAGCGGCTTCAGCAGCAGCATGACGATGAAGGCCGGCACCAGGATCACCAGCGAGATCTGCAGCGCCAGTTCGTAGCTGCCGAAATGATCGCGCAGCCAGCCCGCGGCCCAGGGGCCGAAGCCGGCGAGCAGCGTGAACGGGCCCACCAGGCCCATGACCCGGCCGAAGGACTTCGGCCCGAACCGCGTGCTGATGACCGCCGCGAGCAGCGGCAGGAAGCCGCCGGCCCCCAGCCCCAGCAGCACGCTGGCGAACAGCATCATCCCGTAGGCCGGCTGGGCGATGAACAGGAAGACGGCGGCGCCGATGGACAGGTTGGCCATCCAGAACAGCGTGCGAAGGTCCCAGCGATCGGTGACCAGGCCGAAGAACAGCTTGCTGACCGCCGCGCTGCCGAGCATCAGCGACACCATGTAGGACGCTTCCTGCGGCGCGATGCCGGAGTCGCTGGCGATGGGGCTGAGGTTGTGCTGGACCGATCCCAGGACCGTCACCATGGGCACGAAGGCGACGATCATGATCCAGAAGTTGCGCTCCTTCAGGATGGTCCAGGTGGTCCAGTCGGGGAACACGCGCGAGGCGGTGCGGGCGGCGCTGACCTGGGTTTCGGGATCGGGCTCGACGCCCAGTTCCTCCGGGCCGTTGCGGATGATCAGCCATACCAGCGGCACCACGGCGACCAGGGCGATGGCGGCGAGGACGAGATGGGCGTCGCGCCAGCCGACCTCCAGGAACAGCAGCGTCACCAGCGGCGGCATGACGAAGCCGCCGATCGAGGTGCCGATGGTCGAGATGCCCACCGCGAAGCCCCGGCGGCCGCGGAACCATTTTGCGGCCAGCGTCTGGGCCGCGAGCGGGCCGGCGAGCAGCGTGCCCACCCCGATCAGGGTCGCATAGACCGCCAGGATCTGCCAGATGGCGGTGAGCTGCGAGATGACGGCGAGGCCGAGGACGGTGGCGACGGCGCCGCCCGTCACCAGCAGCCGGATCGACGAGCGGTCCATCGCCTTGCCGGCGAACGGCGCCAGGCTGCCCTGCACGATGCTCCAGATGGTGATGCCCAGCATGATGTCGCCGCGGGGCGCGCCGAAATCATTCACCCATTCGGTGGCCCACAGGGTGAAGGAATTCACGGTGAAGCCGAACAGGATCGCCTGGAACGCCACGCCGACCGCCAGCACGTTCCAACCATAATACCACGGCATGGCGCTCTCCCGTCTTCGCTACAGCGGCCGTTTTCGGGCCTTCCTCGCGAAGACGGAGGCCGGCGCGACAGGCGCCGCGGCCCGGAAGGTCATTCCAGGTCCGGCTGGCATTCGTCGATATCGCCGTGGCATCCCGCTCGTCTCCCCAGAAAAGCGCGAGACAAGCTTAGGCAGCGGGTTCGCGCCCCGTCCACCTTTAAGTGTGCTTTTTTTACCGGGCGGTAATCCGGGGTGTCGTCGCCGTGTAGAGCACCATGTCCACGGTCTTGCCGTCGATGGCGTCGCTCATGTTGAACGTGCCGACGCGGACGGCGTTCATCAGTTCGCCCATGGCGGCATCGGCGTCGCCCTCGATCTCGTAGACCGCCATGCAGCGGCTCGGTCCGTCGGCCGGCGCCTTCGCGGGCGCGAAGCGGCGGGCGGCGACGAAGCCGGGCAGCGCCAGCACCTCGGGCATGTGGACGGTCTCGTACCAGGTGCCGTATTCGTCCTCGCGCCCCGGCAGTGCGTTGCTGATCGCCACCAGCAGATGATCGGCCATGATGTCCCTCCCATTCGTTGCCGTCCGTACGTTAGCGGAAGCGGGGAGGGCGGGGCTAGATTTCTTCGGTCTTGCGGATGACCCGGCCGACCACCTCGACCCCGTCGAGCGGGACGATCGGCTGATAGTCGGGATCGGTGCTGCGCGGCTCCAGCCGTTCGGGCGGACCCTTGCGCCAGGTCTTGAAGGTGGCCCGGCCCTCGTGCCGGAACACATAGTGCTTGCCGTCCACCAGCACCCGGTCGTCCAGGTCGACGATGATGATCGTGCCTTCGGGCGCGATCATGTCCATGCTCTGGCCCTTCACCTTCAGCGCGATCAGGTTGTCGTGATGATGGGCGATGGGCAGCCATTCGGCGGCGGTGCCGGGGACGTAGGGATCGACCGTATCGGCGAGGCCGCCGGCTTCCACCCAGCTGATCAGCGGCACGCGCACGATGCCCGCGGGCGGACGCGTCAGGACGGCCGCGCCCTGGCCCGAAAGCCATGCGACGTCCACCTCGAGCGCTTCGGCCAGTTCGAGCAGATAGCGCGGCGCGTCCACGCCGCCCTGCTCGAGCTGGTTGACCGATTGCTGCCGCACGGCACCCTTGCCGCGCGCACGGCGGCGCGCGCTGACGCGCCGCGCCAGTTCCGCCTGGCTCCAGCCGCGCGCCTCGCGTGCCTTCGCCACTCTTTCCGCCAGATCGCTCATGCGTACGATATACAATTATTTTTGTAACCAATCAACCGGAATCTGTCAAATTTCAACCAGTAAATTTGTTGACCGTGAGGCGTCGACTCGCCTAGCATCAAAATGTTCCTGTTTTGTTCGATATGGAGAGTCGATTGAAAGATGCCTTACAAGGTCTGGGCCCGTTCCCGCGAGATCAAGCCGCGCTGCCGCCTGTGCCAGATCGTGCTGGTGAAGGGCGTGCCGCCCAGCCCGTGCTTCCGCGCCGAATGCCGCTTCTCCGGCGGCGATCCGATGAACGAGCCCGTCAGCCCGGTCGGCAGTTCGCTGGGCGGCGGCGACTATACGGAAATCCGCTAGACAGGCGTGGCAGCGCCGGTATGAAGCACCTAAACTATGGTGAGACCAACAAGAGGCATCCGATGATGGGGAAGCATTTCGCGCGGGGGGCGGTGACCGGACTGGCGATCCTGCTGGCGGGGCCGGCGCTGGCCCAGGCGCCGGCCGGCGGCGTCGACGTGCAGTTCAAGATGGACAATCTGATCGAGTCCTATTCGGTATCGAAGAACACCCTGGCATTCCTGCTGCGCGACGTGACCTTCGGCTACGAGCTTGCCGGCACCGGGCGCGGCACGCTCAGCGCCGAGAAGTTCGCCGCGCCGCGCAAGGAGGTCGATATTCCCATCCAGACCGGCCGGGAACCTCGCGGGATCATCATCACCAAGGCGCCGGACAACCAGCCGATCCTGAACATCCGCATGTCGGGCCAGAAGAAGGACGTGGTGGTGAAGGGCAAGTTCATCCGCAGCGACTGGAACATGCTCTCCACCGGCCGGGACGTGACCATCTTCGCCGATGCCGAGGGCAGCGGCATCGTGCCCGTCATCCTGCGCCAGGCCGTGCCGATCCTGACGACGGAGGTGACGGGCAATCTGAAGGCCGAGCCCAGGCCGGCGATCGAGCCGCTGACGCTGCGTACCTCGCGCACCGACGGCGACCAGCTCATCATCAAGGGCAACAAGATGGGCTTTTCCATCACCTATCCGTCGGTCATGGCGACCTACAGCTCGGAAATGAAGGCAGCACCCTGAAACGTCCCCTCGACATCATCCTCGCGGGTGCGGCGGTCCTGGCGGCCGCCGCCGTCGCCGGGTCGGCCGGGGCGCAGGACGCGCCGGGCATCGACGTGCACATCCGCATCGACGGCATGAGCGAGGACTATGCGCGCGGCGATGCGCCGCTGGCCTTCGTGGTGACGCGGCTGCGCCTGCGGCACGAGCTTTCGGCCAACGGCAGCGGCATTCTCGCCAGCCAGCGGATCGGCAATCCGCCCGAGCTGCTCGACCAGTCCTACACGCCGGGCCGGGAGCCGCGCGGCTTCACCATCGGCCGGGACGGCAGCGGCCGGCCGCAGCTTCGGGTGTGGGCCGAGGGCCTGCCGCGCCAGGCGTCCGTCGCCGCGCGCTTCGTCAAGGGCGACTGGAACGCGCTCGCGGCCGGCCGGCCGGTCGCGCTGGCGGCGTCGGTGGACGAGCTTCAGCGCGCGCAGGGCGTGGTCCAGCAGATCGGCCGGCTGCTGACGCGCGAGCTGCGGCAGCGCTTCGAGAACGCCATTCCCTTCGTGACCATCCGCATCGGCGATCTCACGCTGCGCCGGCTGGACCTGTCGGCGCGCGACGTGGTGATCCAGAGCGCCGGTTCGGGGCTGCGGGTCGTCTATCCCGATGCCGACGTCACCTATGCCGCGCCGGTGACGGTGGGACGCTAGAGCGGTAGCCGCCAAGCACGATTCGAGAGGGACTCCCAATTTGGCTTGGATGTGATTCAAGCTTGATGCTGGGTTTTGGAGACCAGCATTGATGGGAGCACCGTTATCGAAGGATCTCCGTTCTCGGGTTGTGCGGG
>CAZVVC010000124.1:0-10156 GCA_964630425.1 uncultured Bifidobacterium sp.
CAACAAGTTCGTGGACGAGCAGGATCCCCTGTTCGGACTCACCTTCCACGGCAGCATCGACAACCAGTACAGCCTCTATGTCAGCTACGAGCTGCAAAGCGGCCCGCTGCGCGGCCTCGGCCTGGGCGCGACGTGGGTGCATGTCGGCGAGCGGGAGTACATCCGAGGCACGCGGCAGATTTACGCGGATGGCTACGACCGCGTCGACCTGAGTCTTTCCTATAGCGGTTTCGAGGGCGTCGACCTGGGCCTCCATATCCGCAATCTGCTCGACGAGCGCTACCTGGAGGCTGCTGGATATCCGGGGTCCGGCAATTATTTCGGCTCGCCGCGCGCTGTCCTGTTCCGCGTGCGGGCCAGCCTCTAGGGACGATGGCGGAGGCGGCGCTCACGGACAGGATCGAAGGCGCGCTGGCCGATGGCGGCGTCGCCGGCGCGCTCCTTCTGTGCAGCGCGCATCTGGAGCGGGCGCCGGACGACGCGGCCGCCCACCGGCATCTCGGCCTGCTCCATGCCGCCGCCGGGGCGAAGGGTTCGGCGGTCGATGCCTGCAAGCGGGCGTGCGAGCTGGCGTCCGACGATCCCCGGTCCTGGTCCGATCTCGGCCGTGTGCTGGCCATGTTCGGCGACATGGAGGATGCGGCGCGCTGCTTCGCCGAGGCGGTGGAGATCGATGCCCGCTTCGCCGACGGCTGGCACAATCTCGGCACCGCCCTGAAGCAGTCGGGCCGGTCGCGGGCCGCCCTGACGGCGCTGCGCAACGCCCTGCTGATCGAGCCGGGACGGGCTGACACCTATCTCAACCTGTCGGCGCTGCTGGCCGAGGCGGGCCAGTACGAGGATGCGGTCGAGGCGCTGGAGCGGGCCGTGGCGTGCGACGGCAACCTGCCGTCGGCCCGAAGCCGGCTGGCGGCGCACCTGTCCGGCCTGGGCAAGGTCCGCCGCGCCGAGGCATTGTTCCGGCAATCGCTTGCCATGAATCCCGACCACATGGACGGCTGGCTCGGTCTCGGCCGGGCGCTCGAGGACCTGGGCGAGGCCGATGGCGCCGGCGCGGCCTATCTGAACGCCTTGCGTCGGCGGCCGGACCATGCTCAGGCCTTGGGCGCCTGGCTGGCATTGCAGCCGGGAACAGCCGATGGAGAAGCGCGGACCTTGGTGGACAAGGCGGCGCGCATCGTCCGCGACGGCGCGGTCCGGGCCGAGGCGCGCGCGCTGGTCGGCTACGGCCTCGCCAAATATCACGACCGGCGCGGCGATCCGGCCTCCGCGGCCCAGGCGGGGCGACTGGCGAACGAGGCCCGTCGGCGGCACGCCGGGGCGCTGGACCGCGCCGCGCTGACGGCCCGGGTCGATGGCATCATTTCCGCCTACTCGCCGGAGTTCTTCGCGGCGCGCCGCCGGTTCGGCGTCGGCACCGAGCAGCCGGTATTCATCGTCGGTCTGCCGCGATCCGGCACCACGCTGACCGAACAGATCCTGGCGTCCCATCCGCAGCTTCACGGGGCGGGAGAGCTGCCGGATCTGGGGCGGCTGGCGGCTTCGGTGCCGGGGGACGAAGACGCCATGTGGCGGGCCGCGGCCCGGCTCGACGAGCGGGGCAGCAGGCATCTCGCGGGGGAGTATCTCCGGCGGCTGCGCGACGGGGCCGCGAAGGGCAGGCTGAGGATCAGCGACAAGTCCCCGCTCAACTTCTTCCAGCTCGCTTTCGCGGCGCTGCTGTTCCCCGGCGCGCGCGTCATTCATTGCCGCCGGGACCCGCGCGACACCGCGCTGTCGATCTGGATGGAGAACTTCAACCCGGACCAGCACTACGCTACCGACTTCGGCGACCTGGCGCATTTCACCGGGGAATACGAGCGGCTGATGGCGCACTGGCGCGAGGTGCTGCCCCTGCGCTGCCTGGAGGTGACCTATGAGGACACGGTCGCCGATCTGGAGGGCCAGGCGCGCCGGATCATGGGCTTCCTCGGCGTGCCCTGGAACGACCGCTGCCTGGATTTCCACACGAGCGAGCGCGCCGTCCAGACGCCGAGCCGCTGGCAGGTGCGCCGGCCGATCTATTCGAGATCGGTCGGCCGCTGGCGGGCTTACGCCCCCCATCTGCCGGAGCTCGCCGCCGCCTTCGCTAGGCCGGTCTAGCCGCCGCCCAGCGCGCGGAACAGTTCGACGGCCGCCTCCAGCCGCGCATGGTGCAGCGTCAGGGCGTCTTCCTGCGCGGCGTAGAGCGTGCGCTGGGCATCGAGCATGGTCAGCAGCGTGTCGGCGCCGGCGCGGTAGCGGCTTTCGGCCAGCCGGGCGGCGATGCCGGCCTGCTCCAGTGCCTGTGCCTGGGCGGTCCTTTGCCGGTCCAGGCTGGCGATGGCCGCGAAGGCCTGCTCCACCTCGCCGAAGGCCCTGACGATGGCGGCGCGATAGGCGGCCAGCAGTTCCTCGCGCCGCGCGGCGGCCAGGTCCCGTTCGCCGGCAAGGCGCCCGCCGGAGAAGATCGGCGCGCTCAGCCCGGCCGCCAGGCTGTAGAGCGGATCGTCGAACAGGCGCGACAGCCGGCCGCTTTCCGCGCCGACCCCGGCATTGAGGACGATGCGCGGCAGCATGGCCGCGCGGGCCGCCGACAGGTCGGCGTTGGCGGCGGCCAGGGCGCGTTCCGCGGCGGCGATGTCGGGCCGGCGCAGCAGGACGTCCGACGGCAGCGGCGCGGACGCGGGGGGCAGCGCCAGCGCGGCGAGCGCGCCGGTCTCGGCCTCGAACGCCTGCGGCGCCTCGCCGCCCAGCACGGCGAGCGCGATGCGGTTGCTGTCCGCGTCCCGCTCGATCGCCGATATCCGCTGCTCGAGCCCGGCGACGAGGCCGCGCTGCTGCGCCAGCTCCAGCTCGTTGGCGGCGCCCGCGCGATGGCGCGCCTCGACCAGGGCGAGGATCCGGGTCGCCGCCTCCAGGTTCCGGCCGGCGATCTCGCGGCGCTCGCGCGCCGCCGCGACCGCCATCCAGGTCGAGGCGGTTTCCGCCGAGAGCAGGAGGTCGACGGCATCGCGGGTGTAGCCGGCGCCTTCCAGGCTCGCCAGCGCGGCGCGGCGCAGGGCGCGGTTCCGGCCCCAGATGTCGACCTCCCAGGCCGCGGACAGGCCGACGCTGAACTCGGGTGCGGCATTGCCCTCGAACGGGCCGCCGCGTCCGGCGCCGGCGGCGGCGGACAGCTCGGGCAGCAGCGCCGCGCCCGCGATGCGCGCGCCGGCCTGCGCCTGGCGCACGCGGGCGGCCGCCGCGGCCAGGTCGAAGCTGCCGGCCCGCGCCCGCTCGATCGCCGACGACAGGGCGGCGCTGCCGAACGCGCTCCACCAGGTCGCCTCGGCGGCGATGGCCGGTTCGCCGGGAACGGGCACCGACCAGGCCTGCGGCACGGGCATATGGTGCGCGGCCTGTTTCTCGGTGCCGCTCGCGCAGCCGGCGACCGCGAGCGCGATGGCGCAGGTGACGATGCCGCCTGTCCGCATGTTCATTCTCCCGCCAGCGCCTGGACCGGATCGAGCCGGGCGGCGGCGCGAGCGGGCGCGATGCCGAAGATCAGCCCGGCGGCCACGGCGCAGCCGAAGGCGCCCACCGCCGCGAGCAGCGAGAAGGACATCGACACGCCCCACAGCAGCAGGCCGCCGCCGATCAGCAGGCCGGCGACGACCCCGACGACGCCGCCGACCAGCGACACCATCACCGCCTCGGCCAGGAACTGGCGCAGGATGTCGCGCTGGCGCGCGCCGGTCGCCATGCGGATGCCGATCTCGCGCGTGCGCTCCTTCACCGTCATCAGCATCACGTTCATGACGCCGATGCCGCCGACGACCAGCGAGACCACGGCGATCAGGCCGAGCATGATGGCCATGCTCCTGCGCGTCTCCATCTCGGCGCTCAGGCGCGCCCCGGCGTTGTCGACGCCGAAATCCTTCCGGCGGTGCCGGGCGAGCAGCAGGTCGTTGATCGCCTTCTCGGCCATGCCGACCGAGGCGCTGTCGATGGCCTCGACCATGGTGTAGTCGGGGAACGGCCGCTGATAGACGCGCACCAGCGCCGAGCGGTAGGGCAGGAAGACGCGCTCGTCCTGGTCATAGCCCTCGGCGCCGCTCGATCCCTTCCTCGACATGACGCCGATGATCTCGAAGACCGAGTTGGCCAGCAGGAGCTGCTTGCCGATGGGGTCCTCGCCGCCCGGGAAGAAACGCTCCCGCACCTTGTGGCCGATGACGACGACCGGGACCACCTCGCGGCTTTCCCGTTCGGTGAAGAAGCGCCCTTTGGCGACGGGCCATTTCTGGATCTGCGGCAGCTCGGCGGTGATGCCCTGCGAGTAGATCGTCGCGGCCCGGTTGCCGTAGCGCACCACGATGGGATCGCCGATGGAGGGGATGACGCGCCGGACCTCGGGCAGTTCGCCGATGGCGGCCAGGTCGCCGTCGCTCAACTGGCCTTCCGGTCCGCCGTCCGGCGGCACGTTGCCGTAGACGTAGAGCAGCGAGGCGCCCAGCGCGCCCATCTCGGACATGACCTTGCGACGCGCGCCTTCGCCGACCGCCAGCATGACGATGACCGACGCGACGCCGATGACGATGCCCAGCAGGGTCAGCGCCGTCCGCACCCGGTTGATCCACATCACCCGCCACGCCGCGCGGATCGCCTCGTGGATGTTGGACAGCATGGAGGCCGCGCCGTGCCGGGTCTGCGCGACATCGGGAAGCGCCCTGCCGCTGCCGGCCGCCGTGCCGCTGTCGCTGACGATGACGCCGTCGAGGATCTCGATGATGCGGCGCGCGCGGGCGGCCACGTCCCGGTCGTGGGTGATGAGAATGATGGTGTGCCCCGCGTCCACCAGCTCGTCCAGCAGCGCCATGACCTCGGCCCCGGTCTGGCTGTCCAGCGCGCCGGTGGGCTCGTCGGCCAGGATGATCCGGCCGCCGTTCATCAGCGCGCGGGCGATGGACACGCGCTGCTGCTGGCCGCCGGAAAGCTGGTGCGGCCGGTTGTCCAGGTGGGTTCCCATGCCGAGGCGCTCCAGCAGCGCCGCGGCGCGCGCGCGGCGCTCGTGCTCGTTCACGCCGGCATAGACGGCGGGCACCTGCACGTTCTCGAGGGCGCTTTCGGTGGGGATGAGATGATAGCCCTGGAAGACGAAGCCGAACGCCTCGCGGCGCAGCCAGGCGAGCTGGTCGGACGTCATGGCGCCGACGTCGTGGCCGGCGAACAGATAGCTGCCCGATGTCGGCCGGTCGAGGCAGCCCAGCAGGTTCATCAGCGTCGACTTGCCCGAGCCCGACGCGCCGACGATGGCGACGAACTCGCCGGCCTCGATGGTCAGCGATAGCCCGTGCAGCACCTCGACGCCCGGCTTGTCTCCGCTGCCGCCATAGGTCTTGCGGATGTCGGAAAGCTGGATCAGCGGCGAGGTCATGAAGTGCTTCCGTCGGGCATCACCAGCCTGTCGCCCGCCTTCAGCCCTTCCAGCACCTGCATCTTCATGCGGTCGCGCACGCCGCCGCGCACCTGGCGCTCGGCGATCCGGCCGCGCTCGTCCAGCACGCGCGCGGTATAGAGGCCCGGCTTGCCGTCGACCGGCTCGAGGCCGACGACCGGCGCGACCAGCACGGCCCGCGCGAGGGCCGTCAGGATGGTGACCTGCGCCGTCATCTGCGGCATCAGCTCGCCGTCCGCGTTCTCCACGTCGAACAGCACCGTGTAGTGCACGGCCTTGGCGGCCGAGGCCTGTTCGGCCGTCGCCGTCTCGCCGGCCGGCTTGGGCGGCGCGGGCAGCACCTGCCGGATCGTGCCGCTCCAGGTGCGGCCGTCGTCGCCCAGCGTGCTGAACTCGGCGGTCATGCCCGCCTTGACGCGGCGCACGTCCGCCTCGGACACCTCGGTCCAGACCGTCATGCGGCCCAGGTCGGCGATGGTCAGGACCGTGGGCGTCTGATAGGTGGCGTTGAGGGTCTGGCCCTGCTTGGCGTCGACCGAGGTCACCGTGCCGGCGATGGGCGCGAAGATGCGCGTATAGCCGAGCTGTGCCTCGTCGCCCTTCAGCCGCGAGGTGGTCCGGTCGATCTGGGCGCGCAGGTCGGCGACCTTCGCCTCGGCGGATTTGAGCGCGGCCGCCGCGACCTGCACGTCCTCCAGCCGCGTCGCGCCGTCGCGCTCCATCTGCTGCTGGCGGGCATATTGCTGGCGCGCCAGCTCGCGCTGCGCTTCCTGGTCGGCGAGCTGGGCGCGCAGTCCGGCCACCTCGGCGCGGCCGGCCTCGACGGTGGCCTCATGGATGGAGGCGTCGATCTCGGCGAGGATCTGGCCTTTCTCGACGACGTCGCCCGGCTCGACCAGCAGCTTGACGATCTGGCCCGACACCTGCGCGCCCACGTCGACCGCGGTGATCGGTTGGAGCGTGCCCAGCGCGTTCACCCGCGCCTCGATGTCGCCTTTCTCGATCTCGGCGGTTTCGTAGGTCGCCTCGTCCCGCGCGGACCAGTACCAGCCGCCGAGCAGCAGGCCGACCAGGACGAGCCCTCCAATGATCCACAGCACGCGGGGCGATCTGGAACGGGGCGCGGGGAAAGGGCTCATGGGTCACCGGACATGGAAGGTGCTGGCCGTTCAGCGGCGCGTCGTGACGAAGAATTCGACGGGAACCACCAGCTCGATGGTGGCGCCTTCCACATCCTCGGGCGGCTTGGGCAGCGGTTGGGCTCGTTTGGGCAGTTCGACCGCTTCCCGGTCCAGCACCGCGAAACCCGAGCTTCCCTCGAGCCGCGAGCTGAGGACCCGGCCTTGGCGGTCCATCATGAAGCGGACATAGGGCACGCCCTGCTGGCGCCGGAACTGGGCCTCGCGCGGATAGCGCTTGTGCTTGTCCAGATGGGCCAGCAACTGGCCCTGCCAGGTGGGGATGCCGCTCGATGCCTTGGGCGCCGGCGGCGCGGGAGGCGGCGGCGGCTCGGGCGACTCGACCTGCTCCTCCTTGGGCGGCTCCGGCGGATTGGGCAGCACGGCGGCCGGCTCCGGCACGGGCGGCGTTTCCACCACCTGGCGCACGACCTTCGGCTTGGGCTGCGGCACCTGCTTGGGCTTGGGCGGCTCGGGCGGGGGCGGCGGCGGCTCGGGCGGCGCGGCGGGCGGGGCCATGTCGATCAGGATCGCCGGCTCGGGCAGCGGCGCGTTCGACGCCGAGGTCAGCCAGTTCGCGGCGATCACCGCCGGCACCGCATGGATGCACAGCACGATGCCGAGGGCCGTCATCCAACGGCGCCGCTCGTTCGGATCGGCGAGCGGATCGTCGGCGGGCAATGCCGGGCGCTGGGTCTGGGCTTTATCGGTCATTGCAGGCCGGCCAGCTCCTCGGTGCCGACCAGGGCGACCTTGAGGTACCCGGCGCCGCGCAGCTCGTTCAGCACCTGCATCAGGGTGTCGTAGTCCACGGTCTTGTCGGCGCGCAGGAAGATGCGCTGCTCCCTGTCGCCGCCCGCGAGCCGGTCCAGCTCGCCGGCCAGGGCGTCACGCGAGACGGGCTGCTCGCCCAGCGCCAGGGTGCGCTCGGCGGTGATCGACAGATAGATCGGCTTGTCGGGCTGGGGCGTCGGCGTCGCCGTCGAGGCCGGAAGGTCGACCTTGACCGAGACGGTGGCGAGGGGCGCCGCGACCATGAAGATGATCAGCAGCACCAGCATCACGTCGATGAACGGCGTGACGTTGATCTCGTGGTTCTCGACCAGCTCGTCGTCGTGATGAAGCTTGGCGGCCATTGGATCACGCCTCCGGCGCGGCGGCGTCGGCGGTCAGCACGCCGCGGCTGAAATCCCGCGAGACCAGCCGCAGCACGGCGGCCGAGGTGTCGCCGATCAGCGCCTTGTAGACGACGATCTGGCGGGCGAAATGGTTGTAGATCACCACGGCGGGGATGGCGGCCACCAGGCCGAGCGCCGTCGCCAGCAGGGCCTCGGCGATGCCCGGCGCGACCACGGCCAGGTTGGTGGTCTGCGAGGCGGCGATGCCGATGAAGCTGTTCATGATGCCCCAGACCGTGCCGAACAGGCCCACGAACGGCGCCGTCGCGCCGATCGTCGCCAGGACGCTGGTGCCGCGGGTCATGACCCGGCCGGCGGCGGCCTCGATGCGGTCCAGGCGGGAGGCGACGCGCTCCTTCAGGCCTTCGCCGTCCGTGAGCGCGTCGCGCGACTGGCGGACTTCGACGGCGGTCTCGCTGAGCAGCAGGGAGGAGACCTTCGCGTCCTCGCCGACCGAGCGCGCCGCCTCGGCAAGCGTCTGGGCCTCGGAGATCTGGCGCAGGGCGATCCGGTGGGCGCGGACGGCCTTGCGCAGCTCGAGGCTCTTGGCCACCAGCACCGCCCAGGTGATCACCGAGGCGATGGCGAGGCCGATCATGACCGACTTCACCACCACGTCGGCCTGCAGGAACATGCCCCATGCGCTCAGATCGTGGGGCAGCTGGGTCGGCAGACCCTGGGCAAGCGCGGTTTTCGATACGGCGCCGATGGCCAGGGCCGTGGCGGACGAGGTCAGGAGTGGGATGATGCGCATGGTGTCAGCTTTCGATGGATTTGATGTGGCGGTCATGGTCGGGGACGATGGATCAAACCGCCGCGCCGACCGCTGCGGCGCAGAGCGACAGGAGCAAGGCGAGGGCGGCCACGGGCGTGACCGCTCGCGGCCAGTAGCAGATGCCCAAGGCGACAAGCAAGGCCGCCAGCGTCGCCGAGCCGAACCAGTAGACGATGCCCAGAGAGGCGCCCCAGCCCAGCATGTCGAGCATGAGCGACAGGGCGATGAGAATCCAGCCGCCGGTGCGCAGCATCCGCTCGCGCCGGACGGGAAGCGTCTTGCCCATCACGTCGCGCTGGTGCTTCGGCAGGGCGAGCGCCAGCGCGGTGAAGCCCGACAGCGCGGCGGCGGCGCCGGCCGCGGCCATCATGCGCCGGCTCCCGGCAGGAGAAGGGCGACGACGATGGCGGCCGGCACGGCGGCGATGGCGATCATCGCCCATGCCCGTGCCGCGCTGCGTGCATGGAACGCCGCCATGATGACGGCGGCGTAGACCAGGAAGCTGGCGACGGTGGCGGCCAGCAGGGCTTCGGGCCGCGCCATGCCGAGGACGGGAAGGAGCAGCGACAGGGCGAGGGTGAGCAGCGACGTGAGCGCATAGCCGCCGATCACCGCCGCCGCCGTCCGCGACGCCACCGACCAGCGGCGGCGCGCGGTGTCCGTCGATGCGACAGCCGCCGTCATTCGGCGACGAAGCTGACGCTGGCGATGTGCTGCAGTCGCGCGACCTTCTTGCCGGCGATCTCGACGTCGGACGGTACCTCGTGGCGTGCGATCAGCACGTAGCGGCCCTTGTCCTTCACCGGCACGGCGATGCGGCCTTCGGCGTCGGTCTTGAAGCTCTTCTCCCACAGCTCGGGATTGACCACGGTCACGCGGGTATCCGCCAGCGGCTCGCCCTTGAAGGTCAGGGTGAAGCTGTCGCTGTCCGCGGCGACGGGCACCAGTTCCAGGTCGAACACGGCCTTGGTCTCGGTCCGGCCTTCCTTGGCCTGGAACGCGGCGGCCTCGTAGGTGCCGTCCTCGCCCTTCCAGGGTTCCCAGACCTGGTCGTTGAACAGGCGGATGTCGCCCGCGCCGTCGATCTCGGCGGCGAGGTGGTCGGGATGGGCGGTGACCGGCACGGTCTTGGCCGGGTCGGCGGCGAAGAGCCTGGTGGTCTTCACCAGCTTGGCGATGTCCTCACCCTTGTCGCGTTCGCCGGTGACGTCGCCCACATAGGCGCGGACCGTGCCGGTGCCCTCGCGCTCCAGCCAGATCTCGTGGGCCGAGGCGGTGAAAGGCAGCGCGCCCACCAGGACGGCCAGCAGGGACTTCTTCAGCATCGCGAAACTCCTTCGGTTCTATTGGGAGATGGTCTGCAGGCCGCGCCGCCTGGACGGCTTGGCCGACGGCTCGGTCGGCGCACGGCGGTTGCCGCGCCGGGCGTTGACGGCGAGGAAAGCGAAGAACGCTCCCGCCGCGAGCGCCGCCAGGTCTATGCCGGCCAGCACCCAGTCGCCGGCCGGGATGGTCACGCCCAGGTGCCGCTGGGTGGTCAGGCCGTTGAGGACGGGCAGCAGGCCCC
>CAZVVC010000125.1:0-10109 GCA_964630425.1 uncultured Bifidobacterium sp.
AGTGAATCAAGCTTCACACCAGCCGTCGAGCCAATTATTCAGACAGGCTCCTAGAGCAAAAGCCACTCAGGCTGAATCAGCCTGAGTGGCGTACTTTGCTCTAGACTCAACAAGATAGAGCATGATTGACCACTCAGGTCGGGTCGACCTGAGTGGATCATGCTCTAGAAGCGGGCGTTGACCGTCAGGAGCCCGGTGCGGCCGGGCGCGACGACCGCGAAGAAGCCCACATGGGAGGCGTCGTAGATGGTCTTGTTGGTGAGGTTCTGGACGTTCAGCCGCACATCCAGGTTCTCGGTGATCTTGTAGGCGGCCGTCGCGTCGAACCGCCAATAGGATTCGAAGTACAGCGTGTTGGCATCGTTCACGAAGCGCTTGCCGGTGAAGTTGGCGCCGCCGCCGATGCTGAAGGCCGGCGTGATGTTGTAGGTGGTCCAGATGCCGAAGTTCTGCTTGGCGACGAACTTCATCACGTTGCCGTCAAAATCGATACCGCCGCTGCGATACTTGAGGATCTTCGGATCCAGATAGGTATAGCTGCCCCACACCTGCCAGTCGGGCGTGATGTTGCCGGCGATGCCCAGCTCGATGCCGTTGACCCGGTTGTTGCCGCTCAGCACGATGTCGCCGGTGACCGGGTCCTGGCTGCGGGCGTCGGTCTTCTTGGTCTGGAACAGCGCGGCGGTCAGCGAGAGCCGCTCGTCCAGCACGTCCCATTTGGTGCCGATCTCGATACTGCGGCTGCGCTCGGGCTTGGGGCCCCGGATCGCGGCGCCCCCGGCCGCGCCGGCGGCGCCGCCCGAGTTCCCGGTCGTCTCGCCCGTCGTGTTGGAGGAGGTGCCGTAGGAGACGTAGATGCTGCCGTAG
This sequence comes from uncultured Bifidobacterium sp., assembly GCA_964630425.1. Lineage (GTDB taxonomy): Bacteria > Pseudomonadota > Alphaproteobacteria > SMXS01 > SMXS01 > RI-34. The sequence continues at coordinate 868 of CAZVVC010000125.1, forward strand.
GACACCGGCTTGTAGACCAGGCCGACCTGATAGTTGAACCGGTCGTCCCTGCGCGAATTGGCGCCCGACGTGACCTTGTAGCTGTCGAAGCGCAGGCCGAGGTTCAGCTCGAACTGCTCGGTCAGCTTCACCGTGTCGAACACATAGGCGCCGATCGTTTCCGTCTTGGTCGGCGTGCCATAGGCCGTCGGGTCGAAGATGCCCGAGCCGCCCACCGGATCGCGGGGATCGGGATCGAGGAGATCGGCCAGCGGCGGATTGGAGCCGTTGGTGAAGCTACCCGACTTCAGCACCTCGCGGCTGAACTCCAGGCCGGAGGCGAAGCTGTGCTGGACCGAGCCGGTGGAGAAGCTGCCGGTGAGGTCCGTCTGGTTGAACAGCATCTCGCTGTGGCGGCGCGAGGCCCTGAAGCCGCGCGTGACCTTGCCGGTGGCTTCCGTCGCATTGGGCAGATCGAAGCTGGGCCGGGTCATGATGTAGTCGTTCTGCGTCGTGCCGTAGCGGGTCGCGTTGCGCAGCATCAGCGTGTCGCTGAAATCATGCTCGATGGTCACCGTGGCGAGGGTCGCCTCGTTCTTGCGGAAATCCCGGTCGACCAGGCCGTAGAAGTTCTTCTTCGGCACGTCCGGCGGCGTCACCCGCGACGGATTGCTCGGATCGCTGAACGGGTGGCCCAGATCGGGGATGTCGTCCGTCTGGAGGTGATAGAGCGCCAGGGTGGCGCGGGTGGCCGTGCCGAGGCCCAGCGTCAGCGACGGCGCCACGCCCCAGCGCTGGACGGTGACCCCTTCGCGCCCCGCGACGTCCGCGTCATGGCCCATCAGATTGAGCCGCAGGCCCACCGTCTCGGACACCATGTAGTTGGCGTCCACGGTGCCGCGGATGGTCTCGTCGGTGCCGCCGGTCAGGCTGGCGGCCAGGAAATTGTCGAGCTTCGGCGTCTTGCTCACCATGTTGATGGTGCCGCCGGTCGAGCCGCGCCCGCTATAGGCGGAGCCCGCCCCCTTGACGATCTCCACGCGCTCCAGGTTGAACGCCTCGTGGGAGAAGCGGCCCAGGTCGCGCATGCCGTCGATCATGATGTCGGTGCTGGCCTCGTAGCCGCGGATGAACGGACGGTCGCCGACCGGCGTGCCGCCCTCGCCCGCGCCCAGGGTGATACCCGGCGTCGTGCGCAGCACGTCCGTCAGCGACATGGCGCCGCGCTGATCCATCAGCTCGCGGGTGATGACGGTGACCGTCTTGGGCGTGTCGAGCAGCGGCGCGGTGAATTTCTGCGACACGGACTGGTCGGCCTTGTAGCCCTGCTCGATCGCCTCGCCGCCGACGGTCACCGGCCCGAGGTGGTAGACACCCTGGTCCGATGCCCCTTCCCGGGAGGCTTCCGTCTGCGCCGGCGCCGCTTCCTGGGCCTGCGCCGACGGCGCGTGGACGGTGAAACCGAAGACCGCGGCGCAGATCGCGTAGTGCGACACGGCCCCGATCTTCCTGCTCGTGCGTGGACAGTTCCTCATCTGGTGACCTTTCTTGCTCGACCCGTCGCACCGTCCCTGGCGGACGAATATACGACTGAGAATTATTATTAACTGGCGCGCGCACCCTGCGGCGCGGCCGGTCGAGCCGTCAAGCACAATCTCTACATATCAGAAATGTTATGGTAACCTTTTGGAGTTCCTATGGATATCTATGCCCGGCACGCCAGCGCGACCGCGTTGGGGCATGGAAAGGAACCTGGAGCAAAAGCCGTTCAGGTTGGCATTCCTCGGGCTTCCTGTTCGGTGCCTCTGCGGGCGCAGCGACGCAGTCCTTCCACCACACGGCCGTCACCGGAGGGGCTGGACTGAGTCGCTGCGCCCGCAGAATCACCGCGGAAGAGAGGCCGATGAACTGGCAGACGAAAGCGACAGGTCGAGTGGGCCTGAACCGCTGCCGCTCTAAACGACCTGCCAGGCGCAGGTGCAGGACAATTGCTGGGCCGTGTTGTCGATGGTGGTCAGGCAGGCTTCCGCCCGGGCCGGGATGCTGACCTCGAAGCGGGTCACGTAGTCGGACCGGCCGCTGCCGGGAAGCCGCGTGGAGTTCATGCGGACGATGTTGGCGTCATAGTCCTGGAACGCCTCGGTGAGGCGGGCGATCAGGCCGGGCCGATCGCCGCCGACCACGTCGATGACGTGGGTGATGCGCGCGTTCTCCGCCTGGGCCGAGGCATGGGTGAAGGCGGTCACCGCCACCTCGGCCTCGGCCAGCTGCGGCAAGGCGCGCAACGCGGCCGCCACCTCTTCCAGCGACGCATCCGCCGGCAGGTCGCAGACGGCGTTGAACTCGAAGCCGGTGCCGAGCACGGCGAAATTGGTGTCCGCGAGATCGGCGCCCAGGTCGAACAGCCGCGCGGTGACGGCCGAGATCAGGCCGACACGATCCGGCCCGGTCATGGAGACATAGGCAAGCTGGCTTGGTTCTGACATCGCTCTCCCCTGCGATCGTGGCGACCCCGGCAGGGCTCGAACCTGCAACCCCCGACTTAGAAGGTCGGTGCTCTATCCAGTTGAGCTACGGGGCCGTGGCTTCAGGCGCGCGTGACGCGTGAATACTTGAAATTGTCGGCATAGGCCTTGATGCGAAGCTGCCGGGCCTGGGGCTCCTGCACCTGATAGGACAGGCCGTGCTTCTCGGCATAGGCCACCGCTTCCTCCAGGGTGTCGAAGCTCAGCCTCACCTGGCGCGACATATCGTCCGAGCTGGTGTAGCCCATCAGGTCGTCGATCCGCTTCGGCCGGTGCGGCTCGTAGGCCAGCAGCCATTTGCGGGTATTGGCCCAGCCCGACTGCATGGCGTTCTTCGCGGGCTTGTAGATGATTGCCTGCATGTTTGCGGTCCTGCGTTGATGGTCGGGGCGAGAGGATTCGAACCTCCGACTTCTCGCTCCCAAAGCGAGTGCTCTACCAGACTGAGCTACACCCCGGATGGCGGTTTTCTATGGTTTTCCCGGCCTCCAGGCAAGGTGAAGTTGCACGCCGCACCGGAGTTGGCGGCCGCGCGAAATCCTATCACAGCCGGCGGCGGGCGGCGCGCTATTCGAAGGCCGTGTGCCGCACGGTGTCGCCCACCTCGATGCCGAGCCTCGTGCTGGCGCCCGCATTGATCTCCAGCACGCCGCGCGCGGGCCTGCCCGAGGGGATGGGCGCGAGAGAGAACGGCACCGTGTCCCGGACGATGTTGACGATGGTGCCGTCGCCGTCGATGAACAGGATGTCGAGGGAAATGTAAGTGTTCTTCATCCAGAACGAGACCTCGCGGACGGACGGGAACACGAACAGCATGCCCTCGGTCTCGGGCATGGACCGGCGGAACATCAGGCCGGTCTGCCGCCGGGCGTCCGTATCGGCGATCTGCGCACGCAGCGCCACGTCGCCCTTCCTGGTCTCGACCGTGACGGGCGCCAGCGGCAGCGACTGGGCGACGCCGTCCTCGGGCGGCTGCGTCCAGGCGGCGGCCGGGCCGCTCCACAGCAGCAGGATGGCAAGGGCCGCGAGGCCGAATCCGCGCATCGTTCCTCCGTTCCGTCTCATCGGGAATCGCGGGCCGGCATCCTATGCGGCATCCTCGTCCCGCGCGTCCAGCACGGACCGGGCGAGCTGGTAGGAAAAACCCGCGCGGGCGAAGGCCGCCAGCTCCTTCCGCCGCCGCTCCGGATCGCCATCACCCCTCCCCCACGGCCCGAGCCGCTTGCGCCGGGCGAACGCCATCGCCGCGTCGCGGTCGGGGTCATCGGCGTGGTCCGACAGGCCGGCCACCGCTTCGTCGGCCTTGGCGGGCTCGACGCCCTTGGCGACGAGGGACGAACGGATCACCCGGCGCGGCTTGCCCCGCCGCAGCAACGAACCCGCGCGTGCTCGGGCGAAGGTGTCGTCGTCGAGAAGGCCCAGCGACGTGAACTTTCCGGCGATCTCGTCGATCCAGCGCCGCGCCTCGGCCTCTCCCGTACCGTCGGGCAGGCCGCGCCGTTCCACCTTGCGCCACAGGACGTCCTTGAAGTTCCGGGTGCTCGACGCGAACCGCGCGAGGTAATGGACGGCCGCCCGCTCCAGGTACTCCCTGGTCGCCGGACGGCCAGCCGCGGCACGGTCCTTTCGCCCGCGCGCAGGGCCGGCCTGCTTCTTAGACTCTTGCCTTTCCAGCGAAATCCCCCTAAGAACCAGCGCCCTTGCCGCCGACAGGCGCCAAGTATGGCAAATTTTTGAACCCGCTGCGCCCGAAAATGAGCTAGTCTCTCGGCGCTCGCTACGGAACGCGAAACGGTGGGAAGAGCTTGAGCTTTCTGGGGAAAGCGCTCCGTTACTGATGCGATGACGGATCAAGGAAGACCAGTACAGCCGAATATGCTGACAGCAACACCGACCGAAGATCCCGGCCTGCCACGGCGCAAGGCCGACTTTCCCACCCTGCTCGATGCGCTGGACTACGCAGCCAAGGGCGTGCGCGGCTTCAATTTCTATTCGGCGCGCGGCGAACTGGTCGACGTCCTGACCTATGCCGAGATGCGCGAGCGGGCGCTGTCCATCGCCCGGCGGCTGACCACGGCGGGGCTGGAGCATGGCTGCCGCGTCGCGCTGATCGCGGACACGACGCCCGAATTCGTCACTTCGTTCTTCGGCTGCCAGTATGCCGGCCTCCTGCCCGTGCCGCTGCCGCTGCCCACCTCGTTCGGCGGCAAGGACGGCTATGTGGAGCAGCTCGGCAAGCAGATGGCGAGCTGCTATGCCGCGGCCGCCATCGCGCCCACGGGCATGACCGATCTGGTGCAGCAGGCGTCGCAAGGGCTGGACATGCGGCTCGTGGTCACCAGCGAGGAGCTGACGGCCATGCCGGAAGGCGATCCCGAACTGCGCCGCCAGGGTCCCGACGATATCTGCTACCTGCAATATTCCTCGGGCAGCACGCGCTTCCCCCACGGCGTCGCGGTCACCCAGACCTCGGTGATGTCCAACTGCCGGGGCAACGGCGTGGACGGCATCCAGATCCGCGAAAACGACCGGATGATGTCCTGGCTGCCGTTCTACCACGACATGGGACTGGTCGGCGGCATGCTGACCCTGGTCACCGTCCAGATCTCGGCCGACTACCTGCCGACCGAATTCTTCGCCCGCCGCCCGATGCTGTGGCTGGAGCTGATGAGCCGCAACAAGTCCACCGTGAGCTACAGCCCCACTTTCGGCTACGAGCTGTGCGCGCGCCGGGTGAAGCCCGAACAGGTGGCCGAGCTCGACCTCAGGAACTGGCGTGTGGCCGGTCTGGGCGCCGAGATGATCCGCGCCGACTCCATGCGCGAGTTCAGCCGCATCTTCGCGCCGGCCGGTTTCAACCCCAATGCGTTCCTGCCCAGCTACGGCCTTGCCGAATGCACGCTGGCGGTGAGCTTCATGCCGCTCGACTCCGGCATCGTCATCGACACGGTCGACGAGAACCTGCTGTCGGCCGAGCACCGCGCCGTGCCCGCCACCGCCGAGACCACCAAGGTCCGCGAGGTGGTGAATTGCGGCGTTCCCCTGCCCGAATACGATCTGGAGTTGCGCAACGAGGACGGCGAGGTCGTCGGCGAACGCGCGGTCGGCAAGATCTACGTGCGCGGCCCGTCGGTCATGTCCGGCTATTTCATGGACCCCGAAGGCACGCGCAACGTGCTGGACGAGGAGCGCTGGCTCGACACCGGCGACATGGGCTACACGATCGGCAGTTCGCTCTACATCGTCGGCCGCGCCAAGGACCTCATCATCCTCAACGGCCGCAACCACTGGCCGCAGGACATCGAATGGACCGTCGAGCAGATCGAGGGCCTGCGCTCGGGCGACAGCGCCGCCATCTCGGTGCCGGGCGCCGGCAACGAGGAAGTGGCCATGATCCTGGTGCAGCCGCGCGTCAGCGAGATCGGCGAACGGCTGAAGCTGGTCGCCGAGATCAAGAAGCGCGTGCAGAAGGAAGTCGGCATCGCGTGCCGGGTCGCGCTGGTCAAGCCGCGCAGCCTGCCGCGCACCTCCTCGGGCAAGCTCAGCCGGGTGAAGGCGCGGGCCAGCTACATGTCCGGCCTGCTCGAGCCGCTGGAGGGCAGCGATCCCTATCCGTGGGAAGTCGCCGCCCCGCTGAAGGCGGCCGCTGGACAGTAACCCCATGACCGCGGGCAGACGCGTCGCGCTCACCGGCGCGACGGGATTCGTCGGCGCCTACGTCCTCGACCGGCTCGTGGCCGACGGCTGGCAGGTCAATGCGCTTGCCCGGCAGGCGCAGCCGGCCCGCGAGGGCGTGACCTGGATATCGGGCCACCTCACCGACGACAAGGCCATCGGCGCGCTGGTCGACGGCGCCGACGCCGTGGTGCATGTAGCCGGGCTCATCAAGGCGCGCGGCCGTGCCGAGTTCTTCGAGATCAACAAGGGCGGCACCGCCCGGCTGCTCGCGGCGCTGGAGGGTCGGCCGGTGAAATACGTCCACCTGTCGTCGCTGGCGGCGCGCGAGCCCGCCCTGTCCGGCTACGCCGCCAGCAAGGCCGCCGCCGAGATGCTGGTGCGGACCTCGGGGCTCGACTGGACGATCATCCGCCCGCCGGCCGTCTACGGCCCCAGGGACCGCGAGACCCTGGTGTTCTTCAAGGCGGCACGCCGGCGCAGGCCGTTCCTGCCGGGCACGCCCGGCCACCGGACATCGCTCATCCACGTCGCCGACCTGGCCGGCGCGATTTCGGCGGCGCTGGTCCTGCCCGGCGTGTCCGGCAAGACGGCCGACGCCCATGACGGCGCGCCGGACGGCTATGCCTTCGCCGAGGTGCTGGGCCTGATCGCCGGCCGGCAGGGCTGGCACAGGCCGATCTTCGTCCCCTCGCCCGTGCTGCAGACGGCGGGCGGCGCCATCTGGCTGGGCAGCCTCATCGCCGGCGCGGTGCCCATGCTGACGCCGGGCAAGGCCCGCGAGCTGACCTTCGCCGACTGGGTCTGCCGCGACACGGCGCTGGCCGAGGCCGGCTGGCGGGCGTCCATCCCGGCGGCGCGCGGCCTGCCGGAGACGCGCGCCTGGTACGAGGCCAACGGCGACCTGCCATGACGGCATTCGCCGGTTGGGCTTCGTTCCCCAGCAGTGCTATAAACCGCGCTCCGAACACTGGAAGGCAGGTCACGACCCCATGAGCAACGCGCTGGACGAGATCATCACCCTCATCGCGCCGCACAACAGGAAGGGCGTGGCCGTGGCCGCGGCGACCACCTTCGCCACCGACCTGGAATGGGATTCGCTGACGGTGATGGATTTCGTCGCCGAGATGGAAGACCACTTCGACATCATCATCCCTCTCAACCTGCTGCCCGACCTGGAAACGGTGGGACAGGTGGCGGATGCCGTGAACGAGCTGACCGAGAAGAAGAATGGCTGACCTGTTCGACAAGTTCGACCCGATGATCCAGGCCCGCGAGGCCCTGGGCTTCGAGGACGCCAGCCCCATCGATGTGGTGATGGAGGAGATCATCTCGCCCACCGAGGCGGTGATCCGGGGCGAGCGGACCATCCTCGCGGGCACCAACAACTATCTCGGCCTGACCTTCGACCCGCGCTGCATCCGGGCAGCGCACGAGGCGCTGGACGCGGCCGGCACCGGCACGACCGGCTCGCGCGTGCTGAACGGCACCTATACCGGCCACAAGGCGCTGGAGGCCGCGCTAGGCAAGCTCTATGGCGGCCAGCAGTGCATGGTGTTCAGCACCGGCTTCCTCGCCAACCTGGCCAGCATCGGCACGCTGGCGGGCAAGGACGACTTCATCGTCATCGACGCCGACAGCCATGCCAGCATCTATGACGCCTGCAAGATGTCGGACGCGACCATCGTCCGCTTCAAGCACAACGACCCGGACGATCTGGACAAGCGCCTGCGCCGCCTGGATGCCGGCGGCAGGGTGCTGGTGGTCGTCGAAGGGCTGTATTCCATGCTGGGCGACAAGGCGCCCATGAAGGAGCTGGTCGAGGTCAAGAACCGCCACGGCGCGGCCCTGATGGTCGACGAGGCCCATTCCATCGGCGTGTTCGGCGAGACCGGCTGCGGCGTGGTGCAGGAAGCGGGCGTGATGGACGACGTGGAATTCGTCGTCGGCACCTTCAGCAAGAGCGTCGGCACCATCGGCGGCTATTGCGTCTCGCGCCATCCCAAGTTCGATATCCTGCGGCTGGCCGCCCGCCCGTACATGTTCACCGCCTCTCTGCCGCCGTCGGTGGTCGCCTCGGCGCTGAAGGCGGTCGAGATCCTCGGCGCCGAGCCGCAGCACCGCGAGAAGCTGTGGCGCAACGCCAGGCAGCTCCACGAGGGCCTCTGCCGCGCCGGCTTCGACCTGGGCGCGCCGGCCAGCCCGGTCGTCGCCGTGAAGATCGCCGAGCGCGACATGACCGTGCGGCTGTGGGAACAGCTCCTGAAGAACGGCGTCTACGTCAACCTGGCCATGCCGCCGGCAACGCCGCAGGGCCTCAACCTGCTCCGCTGCAGCCTGAGCGCCGCCCACACCGAGGAACAGGTCGCCACCATCGTCTCGACCTTCGAGCGCCTCGCCCGCTCGAACAGCGTGCTGACCAAGCCGGCGGCGTAAGCGGCCGGCTGAATTTGTCCGCCCTTACCCAACACCGGAAGTCCTGAGGAGCGGCGAAGCCGCGTCGCGAAGGGCGGGATGCCGCGCGCCGGCGGCCCGGGCTTCGCGACGGCCCTGCGGGCCTCCTCAGCCCTCTCGGTTGTAAGGAAAAGCCCTCTCGGCTGTGGGGTGCGACGAGCCTTCCCCACCCGCCCCTAACGGAAGCCACCCTTCCGGCGAACCTTCAGGACCAGCGCCAGTCCGCCGATGACGGGGTGGCGCCGGTGCCAGGGCTTGATGTCGATGACGACGCCCGAATGGCGGCGGATCTTCCAGGCCAGATAATCCAACCCTCCGGTGAAGGTGAAGGCGCCCTTGACGAGCCGCAGCAGGCTGAGGGTCTTGCCGTGGAGCCGGCGGGTGCGCCAGCGCCGCATCTCCTGCCGCGCCCACGACGGCGGGATGACGGTACGCAGATAGCCCATCTCGTCCGCGGTCACCTCGATCCCGGTCGCGCGCATGGCCGGCACCGCCAGTTCGCGGTATCGCTCGGGATATTCGCGGAAGATCTCGCCGCCCTTGGTCGCGGCGTTCTCGGACCGCAACTGGGCGCCGTAGGTCATCTGGAACACGTGCGCCCACAGTTCG
>CAZVVC010000126.1:0-10065 GCA_964630425.1 uncultured Bifidobacterium sp.
GACCGCGCAGCCGTCACCTCACGCCACTTTATTTTCTCGACCGAGACGTCCGACACGCCGCGCACCCAGGCGTCCTTGGCGAAGCAGGCGGTCGGCTTGTAGCCGGCGTTCAGGCACAGCTTCTGCGCGGCCTGGATCGTGCCGCCGGCTGCCTCGAGACGCACCACGATAGGCTCCCACTGGGTCATGCCGGTCGGGAGCGGCCTCCCCTCCTTGACCCGGAGCTCGAGCGCCTTGTGCACCCGGTTGCCCCACTCGATGGCGTCGCTGGGCGGCTCAACCACGGTCTTGTCGATGCGGGTCAGCTTGTGGCGGCGCGGGCAGGTCTCGAACGACGTCAGCGCCGAGTAGGACCAGGCGAACCCCTTAGCCATCGGCGGTCTCGAGGGAGATCGGCGTCGGCCTGTCCGGCAACTGATCCGATTGCATAGGCAGGTGAGAGCCCAGCGCGTCCAGGATCTCGATCAGCTCACCCACACGCTCCCGGCAGTGGATATCGCCGTCGATGACGACGCGCGGACCGCTGTCGTTCAGGTGTATTGTAACACATGTTGCCATATTAACTCCTCCACCGGTCGTCCATGTCAGGACGCTCCCTCATTGTCCAGATCAGGAACATGCAGCAGCACATGGCGTGCGCCGCGTGCGACAGTCCCGTCTCCGGGTCGGTATCCTCGCCGCGCGCCAAGGCGAACAGGTGACGCAGCGCCGCGGCGATAAGCCGGCTCACCGCGATGCCTTTGCGCCAGTTGTGCGCGGCATACTTGTGCGCGCCGAACCCGAGAACCAGTGCCAACTGCTCGATGGCATACGGGTCCAGCAGGTCCATGCGGGGCTTGTCGCTGTCGAACTTCAAGCCGCCGGGCGACGTGTCGTGCTTCGTGATTTCCTCCACCTGGAGGACCATAACATATTAACAGGTGTTATCAAGTATAATCTAAAGAATCGGCATCGGCGGTGGCAGTTAGTTACGCCTGTCCGCTAGGCGGGATCGTCGTCCGGGGCGAGCAGGTTGCCGGTGACCGTTCTCAGTCCACGGCGTTTCCGCAGCTCGGCGATGCTGGAGGCGAGGTTGGTATCGATCCGATCCCAGAACTCCCGGATCAGCGCGTTGCGCTCTTTCCAGGACGAGGCGCCCTGGGCGGCGACGTACTCGTCACGCGCCTTCATCCACCTCGCCCTGAGCTTGTCGCCATACGCCTTGCGCTCGGCGCCCTTGAGCTGTTTCCCGGTTTGCAGATGGTAGAGGTCGAGCGCCAGATACACCCGCTGGCGGGTCTCTTGCATCCGGTTCCGGCTGTACACGCGGCCCTTGAGCTCGGGGATGGCGTCCCGCTTTTTGTAGGCGAGCTGTATCAGGGCATCGTACACGTCGGGGTCATCCACCCCGACCTTGATCAGCGGGTTCAGCGCGGCGTCAGGTCCGCCGAGGGTCGTGGGGGATACCCCCCACGTGTCGATGATGTTGCGCAGCTGCCGCTCAACCGCCCGGATATCCTCTACCCTAGACAGGTATGTAACAGCAGCCGCTACGTCTTCCCGGTCCACCGCCACCTCCACAGTTGTTATAGATGTAACAATTCATATCGTATCTCCTTTGCTTTTTGCAACCCGCTTGCGGTACTCGTTCATGTAGAGCCGCTTGTGCAGGCGGCGGTCCCGCAGGATGGCCGCCTCCTCCCTGGCCTTCGTCTCCCGAGACCGCCGGCGGCGAGCCCGCGTCAACGCGTCGCGCAGCTCGATCCAGGAGGCGAGGGTTACCTCGCCTCCCATGTAGGACCGGATCACCGGCGGGATCTTCCTCAAGTCCAGACGGTCGTACTCGAACATCCTCCGCATGGTCTGGACGATGGCCCTCCACTCTTTCTCGGAGAGCGCGCCGATCTGCCTGTCCAGCTCCTCAAACGGCGTCAGTTTGCGGGCAGGTATCCGGCTCATGGCAGCTCCAGCACGTCGATGCCCAGGCCGCAAGCGGCGTCGTAGCGGCTGGCGATCTCGACCGCTCGACGGGCGTCAGCCCCCGCTGCCAGCGCCCCCATCGCCAGATCACCGCCGGATCCGGCGGCCCAGATCGACTCATCGATCTCGACAGGGATGGGGAAGTCCTCGTACCGCCTGATGATGCCCCGCCCGAACACGAGCAGGACCCCGCGCGCTTCGCCGTCCCTTTCTCGCGGATAGGTCGCCGGGTCGTGGCCGGCCTTCAGCCATTCAACCAGAGTGAGCCCATGCGCGGCGCCACCGATGTAGCCGGCGATCAGATCCCCGACCCTGTGGATTTTCGTGACACGGCCGCACAGCCCGCCGACCTCCCCCTGGCGGTCCGCGGCGACGCACTTCCCGTCGAACGCGAGAACGGTCATGGCCCCTCCCCGTCCGGCGTCGCCTTCAGACGCGCGATGCTCGCCTCCCACGTCTCGAACGCCTTAAGGGCTTCAGGGGAGTGGACCATGAGGAACGTCTCCAGGTCGTTCAGCCGTCCCTTCACAGAATCCAGGATCCCCCTTGTCTGCACAAACTTAACCCATAGCCGCGTCACTTCGCTATCGTGCGCGCCCAGGTTGTTGGGCGGGTTGTTGAGCATATCCCTCCATGAAGGCATACCGTCCTCGTTCACCACGCACCGCCTTTCAGCTGCTGGACCGCACGGAGCAGGTCGATGGCGTGCCGCGCCTGGGTGCAGGCGTCGTCCAGCGCGTTGTGGTGCGTCCCGCTCCGGGCCATCTCGATGTGCGGGAACAGGTTCTTGAGCGTGCGGTAGCACCGGTCCTCGAAGGGCGACCACGCCGGCACGATGCCGAGCGTCTCATACGCCTCCCGCAGTAGCACGTTGTCGAAGTTGGAGCCGTTGCCCCACAGGTTCAGCTCGTCGTCGGCGCGCACGTCGTCCAGCCAGACGTTGAAGCCGTGGAGTGCGCTGTCCAGCTCGACCGCGCCGGGGTCGGTGAAGACCTGACGCGCGGCGTCCGACTGCTGCATCCACCAGCGGAGCGTGCCGGGCGAGACGGTGAGGCCGGCGTCCAGGCAGCTCCCCAGCGAGATCACCTGGTAGAACGTGCGTCCCAGCTTGGCGGTCGACGGGTCGAACTCCACGGCGCCGATCGACAGGATGGCGGCACCTGGAACGACGTCGAGTGTCTCCAGGTCATGCATGACATGTTTCATCAATTCCTCACTTTCTGTATGAAGGGGTGCCTGGGTAGCTCAGCGGCAGAGCAACCGCCTTGTAAGCGGTAGGTCGCCGGTTCAATCCCGGTCCCAGGCACCACCTATTGCTTGAGAAAAGCGATGCGCTTGGCCGTGCTCCAGCACAGGCCGCACGTCCCGCAGGTGGATGTCCGCCCGGTCTCGTAGGGGCATAGCACGGCGTCGGCTGGCACCTGGTCACCAGCGGCTGTGACCGTCGAGCGCATGCCCGGCCCGTCGCTGAGGCGGATCCACCAGCGATCGGGGTAAGAGTTAGTAACATGTGTTACTTCATCGCCGATGGCTGTGCCCGGCATGCGCGCCGTGAAGCCGAACACGTGGAGAGCCGGGAACTCGCCGAGCCAGCGCCCCCACTTGCGCACGTAGTTGGCGTCGTAGAAGTCGCCCAGCACGTGCAGCCGCACGACGAAGCCCTGCGGGTGGCGACGCTGCAGCACCATGAGCTCGAGAAACAGCCGGGCGTTGAGATCGGCGCCGTGCCGGAACCGCTGAGCCATGTGCATCTTATTGCCGTAGCAGCCGGTCCAGTGCTTGCAGGTTGACGGGCACGTGGCCCGCTCCTCCAGCGTCAGCGTGTAGATGGGCATGCCCTTCCACTTGCCCTTGGTGACAAGCCTGCCGATCTTGCGGTTGTTGATGCCCGACTTCAGCACCTGATCGGTGCCGGGGTGCCGGACCGTCGAGGGGTAGAGCGTGCGCCGTCCGACGATGGCGGCGTGGCCCTCGGCCAGATGGACCTGCCGTTTCACCTTGGGCGGCGGTTGACGGGTCAGGCCGTGGGCGGGAGCAGCGTGTACGGTCATGCGGGTCTCCTTATGGTGAGAGGGTGCGTTGCGTTGCGTTGCGGCGCAGTGTTAACACCTGTTAATCCGGCTTCTTCAGCGAGCCCCAGGCACGGCCGATCTTGGCGTCCACGGGGAACTCGACCGGGAGCTTCACGCCCCAGGCTTTCTCGTAGGGGAGCGACGACAGGATCCTCTGGCCCTCCTCCACCGCCTTGCGGGCGTGGCGGTCGGGGAAGATGAAGAACAGGCCGTCGTGCAGCTCGTAGTAGAACCGGCCGTCATACTTGGGCAGCCAGTCGCGCATCACCTGGAGCGCCAGGTATTTCTGGTCGGCGCCGATCCCCTGAATGGGGAAGTTGATCGACGTGCTCTCACGCTGCCACTTCGTGTCCGGGGTCCACAGATCGCCCGTGCCGATGAACACGCGTCGGCCGGCCAGCGTCTCGACGAACCCGTCGCGCCGGCCCTTGTAGATCTGCCTGCGCCAGTAGACGGGCACCTGCCGGTAGGTGAGCTGGTAGGTGCTGTGCAGCGCGTTGGCCTCGGACATCGTCAGCGCGACCTGATACTGCACGCGCGCCACGGTCATCAGCGTGTTGGCGGACGTCCGGTACTGCAGCGACAGGTTCCCCACCTTGCCCAGCTTGCGGTAGCCCTCGATCACGGGGTCCGTGTCCTTCAGCTCGCACATGGTGCGATAGGGCGTGCCGGTGACCTTGCCGCCCATGAAGGCGTGGGCGTCCTCGCCGGGCGCGCACAGCTCCAGCATAGTGGGATCGCGGCTCATGACCGCCATCCAGCGGAACTCCTGGCCGGCGAAGTCCCACTCGACCAGCTGGTACCCCTCCGGTGCCGCGATCTGGTTGCGGTAGTCGGCGCCGCGCTTCCACTGGTGGAGGGCGATCCCGGTCGGACGCTCCTGCTTCCCCTTGCCCTGCTTGGACGAGATGGTCATCCGCCCTGTATTGCCGGTGATGAATATCCGCCCGTTCGAGCGGGCCAGCCAAAAGCCGGTGACTGTCGTGGCACAGTACGCGCGCGCCTCATTGCTAACACGTGTTACATGCCTCGACCCGTAGACCGTTGCGACGGGCCTCTCATCGCTGATGTGGCACGTATACATATCGCCCTGCGGCGCATGGACCGTCGCCCGTTTGCCTGTGAGATGGGCCAAGGTCACGACCCACTCCACGTTGGCCTTCTCGACGGATGAATATTTCACACCGCCATCACGGTGAGGGCTCCCATCCCAGTGAACGACCTCGTCGACGAACGCCTCAAGGCCTTCCGCGGATGTGTCCAAGAGCCATGCGCCAAGGTGTTTGCACTGCGGCGTGAGCCACGGAGGGAGGTCTCGCTTACATACGACGATCTCCGTTCTGTCCGGGTAGCTCGGCCACACCCGTTTGCGAAAAGTGACGCCGGCGCTGCGCAGCAGCGCCTCCGCCCTGTCGACCTTGCGTTGCTTCTTGAAAGTGAGCTTCAGCAGCGTGCGCGCCCCCGACCTCATCCAGCCGTCAGCCTGGACCATGGCGAAGATGCGCATCTGTTCGGGCGTAAAGCCTCCGCCTGGGCTGGTGATCGAACCTGCGAGGGGTAAGTCCCGACGCCCTCTCTGCAGAAGATCGCCCGCGCAACAGGTCGACCAGTGTCCGGTCCTCCGTGCGAGGTACGGCATCGTGTGACCTGCGGTGAAGTCGCACTGCAGTCGCCCGTGATTAATCCTCACCCATTCGTTCGTGACAGGTCCTACGAACCGGCCGGCGGGGAGGAACTCCATGGACAGGTCAGGCCGTACCTGCACGATCTCTCCGCCGCCCCACTCGTCCAGGCGCACCCATCCACCGCGTGTTAGAACCTCGACATCGCCCGGCACGCAGTATGTACCATAGATGCGGTGCGCCGGGCGCACATGGCCATCGGCGTTGTAGTCCAGCGCGGCGAGCGTGGCGTCGGCGAACTTGGTCTTGTTGTACACCGCCTCCCGGTACTCGTGGACCTGCCGGGCCCGGGGGTCCTGCTGCGCCAGGGTGTCGAGCGCGTCCTTGTCGGTGGAGACGTTGCCGAGCGCGGTGAGCTTCACTACCGGCAGCCGCCACTTTCCGAACAGCAGGTCGCCCAGCTGCTTCGGCGAGGCCAGCACCTCGCGCGAGATATCGGCGCCGTGCTCGAAGCGCATCAGCGCGTAGGTGGTGGCCTGCTTCTCGTCGAGCTGGGTCCGCAGGGTCTCGGCCGCGTCCCTGTCGATCGCCAGCCCCTCGACCATGGTCTCGGCCACCATGGGGATGCAGGCCGCCTCGACGAACGCGGCGCGGCGCTGCTCCGGCGTCATCTGGTCGAGGAACTTCCGCGCCAGCCGCAGGGTGAACTCGCCGTCCTTGGCGTTATAGGCGAGCCGCCGGCGCACGGACTCCGCGTCCGTCGCCTGGAAATCGATCCCCTCCTCGTAGCCCGCCTCCGCCGGATAAAAGGTGGCGACCGCCTCCTTGAGGCCGTAGGATTTGGGGCGCTGCCCCTTGAGCATGGGCTCTACCGATAGGTGTCGGTAGAGCAGCATGGCATCCAGCCAGTCGCAGGCGAATACCTCGTCACGTAAACCGAGGGCGATCAACCACGCCGCGTCGAACGGCGTGTTCCAGCCGACGACAGTGATGCCTCTCTCGGCGCACTGGACGAGGAAGGACCGGATACCGGCGATGCCCGCTGCCTGACGCAGCGGCTCACATGACAACGACTTGACGATCGAGCACGGGGCGCCGTCCTGCATGACAGTGACCACGTAGCTGGTCAGCCATGCATCACTGTTCCGCACCCGGAAGGGCTGCAGGGAGTATTCCTGCAGGGTGCCTGCCGTCTCGACGTCGAACGCAGCGAGTTTCATGGGTGCCTACCATCCCTCGTTGTTGAGGGAGCCGGTGAGGCGGTAGATCGCCATCCTCGCGATGAGGCGTTTCTGGAAACGGTAAGCGTGCACCGCCAACGCCGTGCACAGCGCGCCCATGGCGCCCCACGCGATGGTCAGGAGCCAGTGCGTGAAGACAGCGCTGACCACGGCACCGGCGAAGTAGAAGCCGGCGAAGGCCGCTGGGGATAGGGCCTCCTGAAACGGCGTGTGCAGCGTCATGCCAGCGAACTCCCGCAGCCGGACACCCGGTCGGGGACCACCGCCGACATGCGAACATCTGTTGATAGGCGATAGTCCTTGAAGGCGTCCGGCGGCAGCTCCATCGGAGCGATCTGCCGTGGCATCACGTCGTAGTGCAGCATCCTCTTGCCGCGGCGCCCGGTCTCCTGGACAATGTGCCGGATGACCATCGGGTGGTAGCGGTAGGCCGACTGTATCTTATGGAGCGGCCGGCCGGAGAGCGCCATGCGCTCGATCTCCAGCAGCTCCTCGCCCTCCGGGACCACGTTGAACGGCAGGCAGTCGGCCGTGCCGGCCATGATCCGTTGCCGCCGCTGGCGGGCGGCCCGCAGCGTCCGCCCCGGCAACAGGCGGGCGACCTCGTCGGCGGTGACCGTCTCCATCGAGAACAGCACCTGATCCTCCTGCGGTGTCCATGGGTAAGCCATCATCACAGTTCTCCTCTCAGTTTCCGCGCGCATCGCCGCACGTCGGCGACGATCTGACGTCGAGCGCTCTCCGGCGCCGTGGAGCTGAAGGCTACGTAGTCCTCCCGGTTCCGCACGGTCAGGTAGACACGGGGGTGCGGGTGGTTCATGTCGAACCGGTAGGCGTCCACCCCCATGCGCTCCAGCGCCTGGCTGATGGCCTTGCACGTCGTCTCCACCTTCATGACACCCTCCATACGAACATCTCATCGGCGACGCGCTGCGTGCGGTAGCGGGTCTCGCCCGAGAGATGGTTGAGGTAGTGGCACCGGCGGTAGACGTACCGGGCCACCTCGCCGGTGAACACCAGCTTCGGTCCGATCTCCAGTCCCTGGATCTGCCGGGCTGCGTCTTGCAGCTCGGTGGCAACGCTGGGTCTGATGCCTGCCTGCATTTAATCCTCCTTCCGGGAGGGCGAAGGCCCTCCGTTGTTAACACGTGTTACATTGTGTGGCACGTCCCGCTCGGCCTTCAGCGCGGCACGGAGGGATTCCACGGCCTCACCCAAAAAGGCCAGCAATTCAGTGGTGTTGAGATTGGCCGTGTTGCGTTCGCGTTCACACAGCCGCTCGACCGCCTCCGGTGCCGGGCGCTCGGTGTCACCACTCACCATCGTCTTCCTCCACTTCGTCGTTGAGGTCCTCCTGAACCGCGCCGATGCCGTGGCAGAACTCGCAGTCCTCGCCGGGGTCCATCGGATCGCCATTACCGCCCGCGCTATGCACGCGGCCGAGGCCGAAGCAGTGACGGCACTCAACGTCGATGATCATGGCCGTTCTCCCACCGGCAGTAGGTTGATGGCGCGGGCGACCTTCTCGGCGCGCTTCTCGGCGTCGGGATCACATCCACACTCGATGAGGAAGCCGTCCGCGAGGCACACGTAGTAGATGAAGCCCGGCCCCATGTCGGTGACGCGGGCGTTACGGCAGACCAGCGCCTTGTCGGATTTCAGTTCTTCGTAGGTGCTCATGGCTTCACCGGTCGCGGAGCAGGATCGCCTGCTCCAGGGTCAGCTTGATCCGGGACCCGTCTGGGAACTTGGCGATGGCGTAGTATTCCACGCCGGTTGCGATCGCCGGCTCCGGCTGTCGTGCCGGCAGCGCCTCGTCTCCCCGTGGAGGGTCCACGATCTCGGCGAGGCTGGCCGTCTTACGCGGCGGCTGGTTCCTGGAGGTGACGGTCAGCGGCCGGAACCCGACCTGCTGTTCCGGCACCAGCGTCTTGTTGACCAGCTCATACGTGGTCGGGCCTGCGCCTTTGATCCTGACCGCCTTACACGCGCCGATCCGGGTCAGCTCCGACAGAGCGGCCGCCACGCTCCGCAATTTGTTGATGTGGGACGGCATCAGGTCGCGGACCTGCCTGGCGGTCAACGGTCCCATCGCCTCGAGAACTTCAGCCGCCGCTTGGCGGACACCGATCAATTCGTGCATGTTTCCCTCCTATGCCCGGTTGTCGTGCATCTCGACGACCTCGCCCCACGGGGCCTCCGTCGCACCCGTGGTCACCCAGAGCGTCGGGTAGGCGGGCGCGGCGCCGAAGTCGTGGCAGTACAGGTCGGTCAGGACCACGCAGCACACGGGGTCCAGATCGTCGCGCTCGATCTTGCTGAAGATCGGCGAGAACGCCGTGCCGCCGCCGCCATGCGCCTCGATGTGCAGGGCGTCGTCGCGCTCGAACGTATCGTGGTGGCAGACCTCGCTGTCGAAGTAGATGATCTCGGCCCGGACCGGCAGGCAGTCCTCCCAGATCGCCTTGATCTCGGCGGCGAACTCGGCCAGCTCCGTGTCGCTGATCGAGCCGGAGCAGTCCACAGCGATGGCGATGGCGCCCATCTGTTGCCCGCCCATGGACGGCAGGTACAGGTCATCGGCGAGGAACCGGCGCTTCGGACGCGCGAAGGTCCGCTCGACCTTGGCCTTGCTGGAGACGAACCGGCGCAGCACGTCCTTCCAGTCGACCTTGGGCTTGAGGCACATATCGACGAACCGCTCCAGATTGGCACTCATCTTGCCGCACATCTTGGCGGCCTGCGCCGCCTGGGCGACCATGATCCTGGCCTGGGCCTCTGCCTCGGCCTGATCCGCCGCGGAGCCAGGGCTGTCCTCGCACATATCCCACTGCTGGTGTCCGCCGCTGCTGCCGCCGCCGCCGCTGCCGCCGCCGCTGCCGTCGTTGTCGGGCAGCAGGTTATAGACGCCTTCGGTCGTGCCGTTGCCGGCAGCCACCAACGCGGGGTTGTGCAGCCCGCCCTCGGGCATGGTGCCGATCTTGTCGTTGATCAGCAGGTCGTTGATGATGAAGTCGCCGGCGATGTTCCACTTCATGGGGTCGCGGCTGCCCCGCCTGAACATGTGCTGGAAGATCACGTGCCCGACCTCGTGGCACAGCGTGAACACCAGCTCGTCATGGGTGCACTTCTCCACGAACTCCGGGTGGAACTTGATCCACTTGCCGTTGG
>CAZVVC010000127.1:0-9951 GCA_964630425.1 uncultured Bifidobacterium sp.
ACGCTATGCCGACGTCCCATCGGATGCGCTGGTGTTCGAGTTGCTGAACGAGCCGCACTTCTACGAGCGCGGCCCGGAGGAATGGAACGCCTTCCAGGAAGAGATGGTCGCGGCCGTCCGCGAGCTGGCGCCGGAGCGCGAGCTCGTTCTGACCGGGCCGTTCGGGTCGAGCATCGAAGGCCTCGAGAAGGTGCGGCCGATCGCCGACGCAAAGGTGCGCTACGCCTTCCACTTCTACGAGCCGTATCTGCTGACGCACCTCGGCGCGGTCTGGGAGCCGTTCGCCTCAGAGGCCTACATGATGCTGGAGAATCTCCCCTATCCGGCCGATGCGGAAGCCGCGAACGAGATACGCGTGCTGCCGGGCGCTGTGCGGAGGGTCGCTCTCGCGGCGACTCGCCGCTATGCCACCGAAGGCTGGGATGCGGTAAAGGTCGAAGCGCGCATCCGCGAAGCGGCAACGTGGGCGCAACAGCACGGCGTCGAGATCGTCTGCACCGAGTTCGGGCTGATCCGGCACGCGCCCCACAGCACCGGCTCACGCTACCGGTATCTGCGCGATCTCAGGAGCGCGTTCGAGACGCACGGCATCGGCTGGACCGTGTTCGACTTCGCCGACATCTTCGGCATCGCCTACGGGGTCGGGGACGTCGAGCAGGTTGCGGACGGAGGCGTGCTGATGAACGACCCGGTCACCGGAAGGCGGGAGCTCGACCCCGTGGCGATGGAGGCGCTGGGAATGAACTGACGCCTCCGCGCGCCTCAGGGGCGCAGGAGGCCGACGATGTCGTGGACCTCCTTCATGTGCCTGTCGGCCATGTCGTTCGCGCGCTCCGCCCCGCGCCGCAGGATATCGTCCACATAGCCGGGCTCGGACACGAGGCGCTGCATCTCCGCTCCGATCGGCCCCATCACCGAGACGGCGAGATCGGAGAGGTCCTTCTTGAAATCGGCGAAACCCTTCCCGCCGTATTGCCGGCAGACATCGGCGCGAGAGAGATCGGCCAGCGCCCCATAGATGCCCACCAGGTTGGCCGCCTCCGGCCGGCCCTCGAGCGCTTCCACGTCTTCGGGAATCGGCTCGGGATCGGTCTTGGCGCGCCTGATCTTGAAGGCAACCGCGTCGGCGTCGTCGGTCATGTTGATGCGCGAATAATCGGACGGGTCCGACTTGCTCATCTTCGAGTTGCCGTCGCGAAGGCTCATGACGCGGGTTGCGGCGCCGAGGATCTGCGGCTCGGGAAGCGGGAAATAGTCGAGGTCGTAGCGGCGATTGAACGCCCCGGCGATGTCGCGCGCCAGCTCCAGATGCTGCTTCTGGTCCTCGCCCACCGGCACGTGGGTCGCCTTGTAGAGCAGGATGTCGGCGGCCATCAGGTTGGGATAGACGAACAGGCCGACGCTGGCGCGCTCGCGGTGCTTGCCGGCCTTGTCCTTGAACTGGGTCATGCGCGACAGCCAGCCCATGCGGGCGACGCAGTTGCAGATCCACGCCAGCTCGGCGTGGCCGGGCACCTGGCTCTGGTTGAACAGCGCCGCGCGCCGGGGATCGACGCCGCAGGCGAGGACCGCCGCGGCCACTTCCAGCGTGTTGCGGCGCAGCTCCTCCGGCGACTGGAAGATGGTGATCGCATGCAGGTCGACGATGGAATAGACGCAGTCGTACTCGTCCTGCATCTTCACCCAGTTGCGGATGGCGCCGAGATAGTTTCCAAGATGCAGGTTGCCCGTGGGCTGCACGCCCGAAAAAACCGTCGCCGTCACGTCCGTGATCCCGTCTTCAAATCGAGAAAAATGTCTGGTCGATCGAATGGCTGGCCGATCGCCTGAATGGCCGCAGCGTTATGAGCCTTTCGCGGGGGTTTTTCAACCGTCCGCCTTTCCCCGCAACAGGCCGCGCAGCTCGCGCAGGCGCAGCGCGCCGGTAAGCTGGGAAACCACGCCGTAGACCGCCATGCCGCCGATCACCACGGCGGCCAGCGACAGGACCCTGGGCAGCTCCTTCACCTCCGGTCCCGACCAGGGACCCAGCGCCTGGTCCATGCCCCAGAGCGCGGCGCCCATCAGCACGGCCGCCAGCACCATGCGCGGGAACCGCCGCCGCAGGCGCGCGTCGACCTGGAAGTGGCCGCGCCTGACCAGTCCCCAGGTCAGCAGGCCCACATTGACCCACGAGGCGATGGCGGTGGCCGCCGCGAGGCCGAGCTGGGCGAAGGGCTTCATCAGCGCCAGGCTGATCAGGGTGTTGAGCACCAGGGTGATGATGGAATAGCGCACCGGCGTGGCCGTGTCGTGCCGGGCGAAGAAGCCGGGCGTCAGGATCTTCACCAGGATGTAGGCGGGCAGCCCGGCCGAGAACACGGCGAGCGTGAGCGCGGTGTTCCAGGTGTCCTCGGCGGTGAAGGCGCCGCGCTCGAACATGGTGGCGATCAGCGGCTGGGCGACGACGATCGAGGCGACGGCGCAGGGAATGGTCAGGAACAGGCTCATCTCCATGGCCCGGTTCATGGTGGACATGGCGTCCTTCTCCTGGCTCGAGGCGACCTGCCGCGACAGCATGGGCAGGAGCGCGGTGCCGACCGCCACGCCGATCACGCCGATGGGGAGCTGGTTCACCCGGTCGGCGTAGAACAGGTAGGAGATCGAGCCGGCGGGCAGGAACGAGGCGATGATCAGGTCGATCATCAGGTTCACCTGCATGGCGCCCGCGCCCAGCGCCGCCGGTCCCATGATCCGCAGCATCTGCCGCACGTCGGGCGTCAGGCGCGGCAGCCGCAGCCGCAGGTTCATGCCGATGGCGCGCAGCGAGCCCCACAGCCAGAGGAACTGCAGCACGCCGCCGGCGGTGACCGCCCAGGACAGCACATGGCCGGCCGGATAGGCCGGCACGAACCACAGCATGGCGGCGATCATGGTCAGGTTGAGAATGATCGGCGTGGCCGCCGTCGCGGCGAACTTGCCGCAGGCGTTGAGGATGCCGCCCTGGAGCGAGACCAGGCTGATGAACAGCAGGTAGGGGAAGGTGATGCGGGTCAGCTCGACCGCCAGGGCGAACTTCTCCGGCGTGTCGCTGAAGCCGGGCGCCAGCACGTACATGACCCACGGCATGCAGACCTGCATCACGGCGGTGAGCGCCAGCAGCACGGTCAGCAGGACCGCCAGGGTCTCTTCGGCGAAGCGCCGCGCGATCTGGCGGGTCTCGTCCTCGGTGAGGCGGCGGGTGAACAACGGCACGAAGGCGGCGTTGAACGCGCCCTCGGCGAACATGCGGCGGAAGAAGTTGGGCAGCTTGAACGCCACCACGAAGCAGTCGGCGACCAGCCCCGCGCCCAGCACCCCGGTCATCAGGATGTCGCGGACGAAGCCGGCGATGCGGCTGATCCCGGTGAAGCCGCCGATGGTCGCGGTCGCGCGCCAGAGGGACATGCGGGTCAGATGAGCGACGAGGCGCCGGGCCTATTCGGCGGCAGCGGCATTTTTCACGGCTTTCGTCGGGGTTTTGGCGGGCGGCTCGTCGGCCTTCCTGGGCGGCTTGCGGTCGCCACCCGACTCGCGCACGGCATCGAGCAGGCGCTCCTCGATGGCCTTGAGGCGGCTTTCATGGGTGATCTTGTGGCCGAAAAGGTCGCGGACATAGAAGGTGTCCACGGCGCGCTCGCCGAAGGTGGCGATGTGGGCGCTGGAGATGGTCAGCTTCAGGTCGAACAGCGCCCGGGTGACGTCGTAGACGAAGCCGGGACGGTCGCGGCCGTTGACCTCGATCACCGTGTGGGTGTGGCTGGCGTTGTTGTCGATCAGCACGTTGGGCGCGACGGTGAAGACCTTGCGGGTGCGGCTGGGCATGGCCGGCGGCTTGGCCAGCTCGCGCCGGGGGATCACCTCGCCGGCCATGGTGCGGGTGATCATCTTCTCCAGCCGCTTCAGCCGCGCCGGGTCGGTGAACGCGGTGTCGCCCCGGTCCTGAATCGTGAAATGGTCGAGCGCCATGCCGTCCTTGGTGGTGAAGATCTTGGCGTCGACGATGGATGCGTCCGACAGGGCGATCGCGCCGGCCAGCCGCGCGAACAGGCCGGGATGGTCCTGGGTGTAGATGGTCAGGTCGGTCGCCGCGCGGAAGGTGTCCGAGACGGCGGCCAGGCGGTATTTCTCGCCGGCCGCGTCGGCGGCGGCGACGAGCCGGGCGTCCTCGACCTGCACGTCCAGCGGCGTGCCGGTCCAGTAATGGTCGTAGTGCCGCCTGGCATAGGCCTCGAACGCCTCGTCGGACCAGTCGGAGAGCGCCTTGCGCAGGGCGTCGCGGGCGTATTTGGCGCGGCGGCCCGACGCCTCGGCGAGCTGTCCGCCGGTCAGGTAATCCTCGGCGCTGAAATACAGCTCGCGCAGGAGCTGGCCCTTCCAGCCGTTCCACACGCCCGGCCCGACCGCCTTGATGTCGACCACCGTCAGGCACACCAGCAGGCGCAGCCGCTCGGGGCTCTGGACGATGTCGCAGAAGTCCTTGACCGTCTTGGGATCGCTGATGTCCCGCTTGAAGGCGAAGTTGGACATCAGCAGGTGCCAGCGGACCAGCCAGGCGACCGCTTCCGTCTCGCCCTCGGAGAACCCCAGCCGCGGGCACAGCCGCTCGGCGACGCGGGCGCCCAGCACCGAATGGTCCCCGCCCCGCCCCTTGGCGATGTCGTGCAGCATCACGGCCATGTAGAGCACCCGGCGCGACAGCACCTTGTGGATGAGCTTGTGCAGCGTCGGATGCTCGTCGCCCAGATTGCCGGCATCGACCTTGGACAGGATCTCGATGGCGCGGATGGTGTGCTCGTCCACCGTGTAGTGGTGGTACATGTCGTGCTGCATCTGCGCCACCACCCGGCCGAAATCCGGGATGAAGCGGCCCAGAACGCCTGCCTCGTTCAGCCGGCGCAGCGCCGTCGCCGGGTCCTTGCGCGAGGTGAGGATGTCCATGAACACCGCGTTGGCGTCCGGGTCGTCGCGCACCGTCCTGTCGATGCGGCGCAGGTTCCGGGTGATCAGGCGCAGCGCCTCGGGCGAGATGTCCAGCTCGTGCTTCTGGGCCACCTGGAACAGGCGCAGGATCAGCACCGGATCGCGCTCGATGTCCCTGGGATCGGCGAAGCCGAGGCGGTCGCCCTCCACCGTGAAGCCTTCCAGCTCGCGCCGTCTGAGCCCCAGCCTCGGCAGGCGCAGCAGCGGCTTTTTCTGGTGCTGGTTCTCCAGATGGGCGCAGAAGATGCGGGTGAGGTCGCCGATGTCCTTGGCGGTCAGGAAGTAGTGCTTCATGAACCGCTCGACGCCCGAGGCGCCCGAATGGTCGGTATAGCCCAGCCGTTCGGCCAGCGGCTTCTGCACGTCGAAGGTCAGGCGCTCCTCGGGGCGGCCGACCAGATCGTGCAGATGGCACCGCACGGTCCACAGGAACTTCTCGGCCTTGTCGAAGCGCTGCTTCTCGTCGGCCGAGAGCACGCCCTTCTCGACCAGCACGCCCACGTCCTCGGTGCGGTAGAGATATTTCAGCAGCCAGTAGAGCGTGTGCAGGTCGCGCAGGCCGCCCTTGCCGTCCTTCAGGTTGGGCTCGACCAGATAGCGGCTGTCGCCCATTCGCTTGTGGCGCTCGTCGCGCTCGGCCAGCTTGGCCTCGACATAGTCGGGGCCGCTGACGGCGACCACTTCCTTGTCGAACCGGGCGCGCAGCTCGTCATAGAGCGCGCGGTCGCCCCAGACGAAGCGCATCTCGAGCAGCGCCGTGCGGATGGTCAGGTCCTTGCGCGACAGGCGCAGGCAGTCCTCGACCGAGCGGACCGAATAGCCGACCTTCAGGCCCAGGTCCCAGAGCACGTAGAGCATGAACTCCACCACCTGCTCGCCCCAGGCGGTCTGCTTGTAGGGCAGCAGGAACAGCAGGTCGACGTCCGAGAACGGCGCCATCTCGGCGCGGCCGTAGCCGCCCACGGCGACGATGCTGAGGTGCTCGGAACTGGTGGGATTGTCGGCCTGGTATTCATAGGCCAGGGTGAAGTCGTAGAGCACCCGGATGATCTGGTCGATCAGGAACGAGCGCCCGAAAGCGTTCTTGCGCCCGCTCTCGCCGGCCAGCAGCCGGCGGCGGATCTCGGCGTCGCCCGAGGCCAGCGCCTCCTGCAGCGCCTTCACCAGCACCGGACGTAGCCGGTCGCGGGAGATGTCCGCCGCCTCGGCCTCCAGCCGCCCGATGAGCGCCTGACGGTCGATGATGGCTTTGCGGTTGGCGACCTGCTGCTGCATTGCCCTAAACTAAGGCCTGAAGGCGCAGAATTCCACCACGCTCACGCGGCAAGGGAAGCACCCGCAGCGCGGGCCATTTCCGAAGGCCGGACGACGGCGAGGAAGGCCACCCTTTCATGGCAGCGAACGGAAGGTGTGCCAGAATACCCCCCGAAAGGAGCGTATCCATGTCTGGCAGCGTGGTTGAAAAATGGGGCAAGGATTTCGCCATCAGAGTGCCGGCTGACGTCGCTCGGACGATAGGATTGAGCGATGGCGAGATGATCGAGGTTGAGGCGCAAGACGGGGATCTCATAATCCGCCGGCGCGCGCTCCATGCGTTTGTGGGTCATGATGCCCCAGCGGCAGCGGCCGAGATCATCGCCGACAGTCATCGCCACTCCCTGCCCGGCGTATCCATCCAAACGCTGCTCGATAAGGGGCGCCGCAGATGAATATCGCACTTTCCACATGTCCTCGAACGGAGTGCCCCGGTCATCCGCCCGGAGGGGCGCGACCTCAGTTTTCGCCGTCCAGCATCCCGCGCAGGCGATAAACCAGGTCCAGCGCCTCGCGCGCCGTGAGGTCGTCGGGATTGACGCCCTTCAGCGCATCGAGCGCCGGCGATGTCCTGGCGGGTTCCGGCGCGGCGCGCTTCAGATGGGCCGAGAACAGCGGCAGGTCGTCGGCCAGCACCGCGACGGCGCCCGAGCCCTCGCCGGTCTCCAGCTTCTCCAGCACCGCCTGCGCCCGGCTGAGCACCGCGGGCGGCAGGCCCGCCAGCCGGGCCACCTGGATGCCGTAGGAGCGGTCGGCCGCGCCGGGGCCGACCTCGTGGAGGAACACCACCTCGCCCTGCCACTCCTTGACCTTCATGGTGTAGGGCGCCAGCGCGTCCAGCCGGC
Organism: uncultured Bifidobacterium sp.; assembly: GCA_964630425.1. Taxonomy (GTDB): domain Bacteria; phylum Pseudomonadota; class Alphaproteobacteria; order SMXS01; family SMXS01; genus RI-34. The sequence continues at coordinate 7,161 of CAZVVC010000127.1, forward strand.
CGGCGAGCGCGGTCAGCTCGTGGTAATGGGTGGCGAACAGGCCGCGGCTGCGGTTGACGTCGTGCAGGTGCTCGACCGCGGCCCAGGCGATGGACAGGCCGTCATAGGTCGCGGTGCCCCGGCCGATCTCGTCGAGGATCACCAGCGAGCGGGGCGTCGCCTGATTGAGGATGGCGGCGGTCTCGACCATCTCGACCATGAAGGTGGAGCGGCCGCGCGCCAGGTCGTCGCTGGCGCCGACGCGGCTGAACAGCCGGTCGACCACGCCCAGGCGGGCCGACGCGGCGGGCACATAGGCGCCCATCTGCGCCAGGATGGCGATCAACGCGTTCTGGCGCAGGAAGGTGCTCTTGCCCGCCATGTTGGGGCCGGTGACCAGCCACAGCCGGCGGCCTTCGCCCAGGTCGCAGTCGTTGGCAACGAAGCTGGACTGGGACTGGGCGGCGACGGCGGCCTCGACCACGGGATGGCGGCCGGCCCTGATCTCGAACGCCAGCGAGGCGTCGACCTCGGGCCGGCAATGATTGTGCGCGGCGGCCAGATGGGCGAGCGCGGCCGACACATCCAGCACGGCGAGTGCCCGCGCCGCCAGCGAGATCGCGGCCCAGTCGGCGGTGACCGCCGCGCACAGCTCGGCGAAGATCTCCAGCTCGCGCGCCAGCGCCTGGTCGGCCGCCCGGCTGATCCTGGAATCCAGCTCGGCCAGCTCGGTGGTGCTGAAGCGCACCGCGCCCGCCATGGTCTGCCGGTGGATGTAGACCTCGTTGAGCGGCGGCTTGAGCATCCTCTCGCCGTGGTTCTGCGGCACCTCGATGAAATAGCCCAGCACGTTGTTGTGCTTGACCTTGAGGCTGGCGACGCCCGTGTGGTCCTTGTAGCGCCCCTGCAAGCCGGCGATGAGCTGGCGCGACTGGTCGCGCAGGGTGCGCAGCTCGTCGAGCGCCGGGTCCCAGCCCGCCGCGACGAAACCGCCGTCGCGGGCGATGAGCGGCGGTTCCTCGACCAGCGCCCGCGTCAGCGTGCCGACCAGCGCGCCGTGGCTGCCCAGGTCCTCGGCGGCGAGCGCCACGGCCCGGGGCGGCCGGGCCAGCGCCTCGGCCGCGGCGGCGCGGCCGATCAGCGCGCGGATCTCGCCGGCGCGCACGAGCGCCTGGGCCACCCCCATCAGGTCGCGCGGGCCGCCGCGCCCCACCGTCAGGCGCGACAGCGCGCGCTCCAGATCGGGGCAGGCGCGCAGCGCCTCGCGCAAGCGCTCGGCCAGCGCCGGGCGCTCGAGGAACCAGGCGACGGCGTCGAGCCGTTCGTTGATGGCCTCCGGATCGGTCAGCGGCGCGGACAGCCGCTCGGCCAGCAGGCGCGCACCGGCGCCGGTCACGGTGCGGTCGATGCAGGCGAGCAGCGAGCCGGACCGCTCGCCCTGCTGGTTGCGGGTCAGCTCGAGGCTGCGCCGCGTGGCCGCGTCGATGGCCATGGTGGCGTGGGCCTCGATGCGCTGGGGCGGGCGCAGCCGCGGCAGCTCGCCCTTCTGGGTGTCGTCCAGATAGGCGACGAGCGCGCCCGCCGCCGCCAGCTCGGCCCGCGAGAACGCGCCGAAGCCGTCAAGGCTCGCCACCGCGAACTGGCGCTTCAGCACCTCCTCGCCGCGCTGCGAGTTGAAGCGCGCGCCGGGAAGCGGCGTCAGCGCCGTGTGCCAGGCATGGAGCGCGCCGCGCAGCTCCTCGGCCGCGCCCATGCTGTCGGGCACCAGCAGCTCGCCCGGCTGCAACCGGGCAAGATCGGCCTCCAGATCGGCCGCCGTCGTCGGGCCGGCCGAGAAGTCGCCGGTCGACATGTCGAGCCAGGCGAGCGCGAGCGCCCCTTCGGCGCGGCCCAGCGCCGCGAGATAGTTGTGGCTGCGCGCGTCGAGCAGCGCCTCCTCGGTCAGAGTGCCGGCGGTGACGAGCCGGACCACGTCGCGCTTGACCACCGACTTGGAGCCGCGCTTCTTCGCCTCGGCCGGGTCCTCGACCTGCTCGCACACGGCGACCCGGAATCCCTTGCGGATCAGCCGCGCCAGATAGCCGTCGGCCGCATGCACCGGCACGCCGCACATGGGGATGTCGTCGCCCTGGTGCTTGCCCCGCCTGGTCAGGGTGATGTGGAGCGCCTCGGACGCCTGCACCGCGTCCTCGAAGAACAGCTCGTAGAAATCGCCCATGCGGTAGAACAGCAGGCAGTCCGGGTACTGCGCCTTGATCTGCAGGTACTGGACCATCATCGGCGTCGCGTCGGGCGGCACCGCATTCGGGGTTGCGTTCTCGGAAGACCGTGCTAAAGACATAAAATGACGTGAACGACCGCTGGCACCTAATGATCCATCACTCGGGGCACCCAAAACAGAATAAAATTTCACGAATGCGCGGATGAGGCATGTCGGTTTCCGTAATGGAAGGTGACAGAAAGGCGTTGCTATGCTACCGCCCGCATCGTCCGAAGACCAGCCCGCCCCCAACCCCTTTGAAGAACTTTCATGGCCGAACCGAAATTCACCGACCGCGAAGCATTGCTGTTCCACACCATGGGACAGCCCGGAAAGCTCGAAATCGTCGCCACCAAGCCGATGGCGACCCAGCGCGACCTGTCCCTGGCCTATTCGCCGGGCGTGGCGGTGCCGGTGCGCGCCATCGCCGAGGACCCGTCCTGCGCCTATGACTACACGTCCAAGGGCAACCTGGTCGCCGTCATCTCCAACGGCACCGCCATCCTCGGCCTGGGCAATCTGGGCGCGCTGGCGTCCAAGCCGGTGATGGAA
>CAZVVC010000128.1:0-9858 GCA_964630425.1 uncultured Bifidobacterium sp.
TTTCGCCGATGGGCGAAAACTGGGGATGCGACTCAGGGGAGACGGGACATGAACGGCAGCACCCAGACATATGAACTGCTGATGGTCGGCGTGGGCCAGCTCGCCACCGGCACCGGGACCATCCAGGACCGCCTGCGTTCGGCGCTGCTGGAGTTCCACCAGCTCGAGGCCGCGGGCTTTCCGTCGGAGGAGACCCGGCACAAATTCGCCTATCTGATGAAGGCGCTGGGCGTGCGGAACGTGGGGCGTGACCAGGTCGGCGCCAGCCTGGACGGCCTGACCGACGACGAGGCCACGCAATATGCGCGGCGCGTCTACGACCTGTTCCTCGACACCGCGCGGGACTATTTCCGCCGCTAGAACGACAGTGTCGCGCCCAGCGCGACCAGGTTGGCCCCGCCGGTGTTCTCGCCCAGCAGCAGGTCGCCGCCCGTGCCGATGCGCTCGATCGCCGAATCTTTGATGAAGATGTGGTTATAGGCCAGGTCGACGACCAGGTTCGGCCCCAGCCGCGCGCTGACGCCCACGGCCGCCACGATGCGGTTGTTGTCGGGGATGCGCGGCGAGCGGAAGCCTTGGCGCGACGGGGTCTGGTCCCACGCGCCGCCCGCGCGCAGGGTCCAGACGTCGTCGAGGTGGAATTCGGCGCCCAGCGCGGCGCGCCAGGTGTCGCGGTAGCGCAGCGGTTCCGACTGGACCGGCTGCGCGGGATTGTCGAACGCCACCGTGATCGCCTGGAGCCGCGACCATTCGGTCCAGGTGACGTCCGCCATGAGCGCCAGCGCTGGCGAGATCTCGTGATAGAGGCTGACCGACGCCCGCGCCGGCAACCCGACCGTAGCCGAGGCGCCGGTGTCCGAGAACGCGCCGCCGAGGAACGGCAGGATGGGAAGCGCCCCGTCGGGAACGGTGAAGTCCGCCATGCCGCGCACGCGATGCCTGATCCGCGAGCGGTACTGGGCGCCGATCCGGGTTCCTTCGGCCAGCTCCACCAGCACGCCCGCGTTGAAGCCGAACGACCAGTCGTGCCCCGACAGGTCGGCGAGCCCGTCGGCGCCCTGGGGCAGCAACCCCAGCGGGCCGCAGGTTCCCGGCTGCACCGGCTCGATGCGGCCGAGGCAGACCGCGCCGAAATCGACCGCGTTGGACAGCTTCACATGGACATATTGCGCGCTGGCGCCGACGCCGACGCTGAGCCAGTCGTTGACCCGCACCGCGACCGCCGGATTGACGTCGATGGTCACGACCTTGGAGCGGATGGCCTGGTAGCGTCCCACCCAGCCGTCGTCGTAGCGGGTCGCCAGCCCGAAGGGCGCGGTGACGCCGATGCCGATGGCGACGCGTTCGGACAGGGGCGCCGCCGCATAGAGGTTGGGGACGACGGCATCGCGCAGGAACTCGCCGCCCTCGCCGCCCGCCAGCGGCTGGCCGGCGGCATCGCGCGAGCCCGTGTCGGCGAAACGCGCCCGGCCGAAGATGCCGGAGGCGCCGGCGGTGACCTGGGGCCTGTCCAGCAGCATCATGCCGGCGGGATTGGCATAGACGGTCGAGGCGTCGGCCGCCGCCGCGGCCGATCCCGCATTGGCCGTGCCCATGTCGCGCACACTGTATTCCTGGAGCGCGAAACCGGACGCGAGAACCGGCAGCGGGGCCGCGATCCCGCAGGCCAGGATGGCCATGACGAAAGGCCGCGCATATGGAGACTTCACGACTTCCCTCCCTGATCGGGGTGCCGTCGGCCTCGCATGCAGAACACCGCCGCGGCCGCAACGGTTCCATGCGCCGGCTCTTCCGCTCCCGCGCGGGCACGGGACGCTTGACTTGTTCTACTGATGTTCTCATCCTCGCCGGCGTATTTCAGCGGGAATCATGTCCATGCAGGTCAGGTCGGTCGGCATTGAAGGCTATCGCAGCGTCAGGCGGCTGCATTTCCCGCTCCAGCGGCTGAACGTCTTCATCGGCGAGAACGGCACCGGCAAGACCAACCTCTATCGCGGCCTGCAACTGGTGCAGGCGGCCGCGGCGGGAACGCTCACGCGCGAGCTGGCGGCCGAGGGCGGCATGCAGAGCGCCCTGTGGGCGGGACCGCGCAAGAAGCACGACAAGGCCCGCATCCGGCTGCGCGCGGAGCTGGGCCATGCGGGCACGGCCTATGCCTACAGCGCCGAGACCGGCCTGGTGCAGCAGGTCAGGGTCGACGCGGGCGTCTACGTCGCCACCGGCGCGGGCTTCCTGCTCGAGCCGCAGGTGAAGAAGGAGGAACTCGTGTTCACCGGCGGGCGGCGGCCGGTGACGCTGCTGGAGCGGCGCGGCCCGCACGGCTTCGCCCGCGACGAGAACGGCGCGCGAAGCGAGCTGGACGACGGCCTGCTGCCCAGCGAGACGGCGCTGGCCGGCCTGAAGGACCCCGGCCGGTTTCCCGACCTGCACGCGGTCCGCGCCGCCATGCTGGACTGGCGGTTCTACCACTCGTTCCGGACCGACGCGCAGGCGCCGCTGCGCCGGCCCTCGCTGGCCGTCACCACGCCGACCCTGTCGTCGGACGGCGCCGACCTGGCGGCCGTGTTCGCGACGCTCGCCCACATCCGGCAGGACACCGTCGATCTCGACGAGACCGTGGCCGACGCCTTTCCCGGCGCCCGGCTGGTCATTCCCGAGCCGGGCCGCGCCGCGTCCTTCGGCATGACCTATGCGGAGTTTCCCCAGCGGGTGTTCGAGGCGTCCGAGCTGTCCGATGGCACCTTGCGCTTCCTGGCGCTGGCGGGGGCGCTGCTGGGCTACCGGCTGCCGGCGCTGGTGGCGCTGAACGAGCCCGAGACCAGCCTGCATCCCGACCTGCTGCCGCCGCTGGGCAGGCTGATCGCCAGGGCGGCCGAGCGCACCCAGATATGGGTGGTCACCCACTCCCGGATCCTCGCCGACACGCTGGAGGACGCTACCGGCGTCCGGCCGCGGCGGGTCCGCAAGCAGGACGGCGAGACGCTGATCGAGGGTCTCCCGTCCCTGGGGACGGTGGACGACGACGCCGGGTGAGTGCCATCATGGACCCAAAGCAGAGGAGAGGATCATGGCCCGCGTCCAAGTCGTCACCAGACCCACGCCCCATCAGGTCGAGATCAGGGCGCGCACTCACCGCCTCGCATCCGACGAGCCGGCGAGCAACGGGGGCGGCGACACCGCGCCCGCGCCCTATGATCTGATCCTGGGCGGGCTGGGCGCCTGCACCGCCATGACCCTGCGCATGTATGCCGAGCGCAAGGGCTGGAAGCTCGACCAGGTGATCGTCCACCTGGCGCACCACAAGGAGGACAAGCGCTCGAAGATCGAGCGGCGGCTGCACCTGTACGGCGAACTGGACGAGGCGCAGCGGGCCCGCCTCGCGGACATCGCCGAGCGCACGCCGGTGACGCTGACCCTGAAGGAGGGCGCCGACATCGACACCATCCTGACGCCGGCCGAGGAGCCGCCCGCCGTGCTGAACGACCGGCTCGAGGAGGCGCTGCGCGAGAGCTTCCCGGCCAGCGACCCGCCCGCCGTGTCGCCCCGCATCGACTGATCAGCGCCCGCCCGCGACCTCCAGCCACTGGCCCGTGGTCCATTCGGCGGCGGGCGAGGCGAAGAACACGGCGGCCGCCGCCACATCCTCGGGATGGCCGATCCGCCCCAGCGGGATCGCCTCGTCGGCATAGGCCTGGGCCGAGGCCTGGTCCATGTCCAGCGATTCGGTGAGCAGGTCGGTATAGATCTCGCCCGGCGCGATGCAGTTCACCGTGATCCGGCGCGGCGCCAGCTCCACCGCCAGCGTGCGGCTCATGGCGATGATGCCCGCATTGCCCGCGCCGTAGCAGCCGAAGCCCGGATAGGGATGGGTCGCGGCGATGGAGACGATGTTGACGATCCGGCCGCCGTCCCGCATCCGTTTCGCCGCCTCCTGCGCGCCCTGGAACTTGTGGCGCATGTTGAGGCGGATCTGCTCGTCCCATTTCTCCAGCGTGATCTCGTCGAGGGCATGGCCGCGCCGGTCGGTGTTGCCGCCCGCGTTGTTCACCATGATGTCGATGCCGCCGAAATGGGCGACGACCGCGTCGAGCGCCCGCGGGATCGTCCCGGTGAGCATCACGTCGCCGGTCAGGGCGAGACCGCGCCGGCCGCGCGCGCCGATCTCGCGGGCGACCGCGTCCACATCCGCCTGCCGCCGCGCCAGCACGGCGACATCGGCGCCGCATTCGGCCAGCGCCAGCGCGATGCCCCGGCCGATGCCGCGCCCGCCGCCGGTCACCAGCGCCACCTTGCCGTCGAGGCGGAACCGGTCATGCATGGTCATTTCCATTTTCTCCCCCGGTTTCCGAGACTCCGGATGATCGTGGAGCCGGAGACATTCCGCCAGCCCCCTATGCGGAAAGATTCATCACGGATCAGCGGCACGGGAGCGATGTTTGCGACTCGCTCCCCACCCCGCTCTTGTCGAGTGCCCGGCCGCAGGCCGGATGTATCGAGACGCGCACCACCGCTTGCCCGTGTCTCGATACGATCTGGCTGCGCCAGATCACTCGACAAGAGCGGGGTGGGGAGCGATTTCACGGAGGACAGGCCCGAACGGCCGGTGCTCAGCGGCGCGTGAGCTTCCAGTAGAGCGGGTGGTCGGGGCCGAGCCTGCCCCGGTCGGTCAACGCGGCGGCGAAGCCTTCGGCCGTCTCGGTGCGGGCCACGTCCATGTAGCGGAAGTCGCAGATCAGCACGCGCCGCGACACCCGCCATTCGCTGCCGCGCTTCTCGAAATCGTCGAGATAGCGGCCGCCGATGAACTGGGCCTCGGTGTCGCCGGCGATGTTGAGCGCGGCGCTGCCGCCCAGGAAATAGCATTCCGCCTTGGCCGAGGTGTAGCTGGTGAGGCTGACGCTCTGCCCGGAGATGGCGTGCCAGGGACGGCACCCCGATTCCCGGCTGGTGGTCATCAGCACCTTCACGAACTCGTCGCCCCGGCCGCAGAAGAAGCCGTAATCCACGTCGGCATCGGGCCAGAACACCTCGGCCAGCGACGCCTCGTCGTCCCAGTCGAGGGCGCGCGCGTAGCGGAGCTGCTGGTCGCGGATCGCCTGCATGTCGTCGAGTTCGGCAAGGCGCCGGACCATGGCGTCCAGATCGTGCTCGGTGGTCGTGCTCATGCATCCTCCCCGGAACCAGAGCGTCAACGCCGGTGCTTCCTCCGGCGTTCCATCGTCTTCCCCTAGCGATTAGGATGACGCCGCCGAGGATCGGGGAGAAGCATAAAATGAACGGACTGAAGCTGAGCGTCATCATCACCAGCCAGGACTGGGCGACGCCCCATCTGGCCGAGATCGACGCCACCGCGCTGCACGGCCTCTACGTGGCCGACCACCCGGCGTTCCCGGTCACCGAATCGTGGACCTGGCTGGCCTATGCGGCGGCCAAGACCAGCCGGATCAAGCTGGGCACCCACGTCACCGGCGCGCCGTTCTATCACCCCACCCGCCTCGCCAAGCAGGTGGCGAGCGTCGACGCGCTGTCCGGCGGCCGGGCGGTGCTGGGCATCGGCACCGCCTACGAGGTGGCGGACTTCATGCCCTACGGCTTTCCCATGGCCGGCTTCAGGGACCGGGTCGACTACATGGAAGAGACCATCCTGATCCTGAAGCAGCTCTTCACCGGCAGGATCGACGGCTACAGGGGCAGGTTCCACACCTATGAGGGCGAGGCCGAGTTCGCGCCGGTGCCCGTCAATGGCAAGGTGCCGGTCTGGATCGGCCTCAACAAGGCGGGCCTCGCCCTGCAGGTCGCCGCCCGGCATGCCGACGCCATCAACACCTGGCAGCTCTCGCCCGCCCAGGTGCTGGAGATCGCGGGGCCGCTGAAGGAGGCGGTCGAGAAGAACGGCCGCAGCCCCGGCGACGTGGCGATCACCTGCGACGTGGTGATGGCGCGCGGCGCCGACACCACGGGCGCCGAAGCCCTCGCCCACCGCATCCGCGACATGGCGCGCGGCTGGGGACGGAAGGATTCGGTCACCGAATGGGGCATAGGCGGCGTCCTCCACGGCGACGGCGACGCCATGCTGGAACAGCTCGCCCGCTTCGCCGACGCCGGCTGCACCGAGGTCACCGCCTCGTGCTCCAGCATCGAGGACGTGCGCTGGCTGAACGAGAACGTGGCGACGCGGCTGGGGTGATTTCCGGAGTCTGGCTGGAGCCGTGCTTCGCGACGCCGCTGACGCGGCTCCTCAGCACTCTCGGTCGAGAGGTGGCGTTCAACAAAACCGCAAGTGCTGAGGAGCGCGAAGCGCGTCGCGAAGCACGACTCCAGCCAGCTCGGGCTTGCCAGTCCGCCCGGCCGCGCTAAAGTCCCCTCGCAAACCGTTGGAGAACGCCCATGAAAGCCCGCGTGAAATGGATCGAGGACCGGAACTTCCTGGGCGAGTCCGACACGGGGCACGCCGTGGTCATGGGCAGCAAGGCCGGCAAGACCGGCGTCGCCGTCGCGCCGACGCCCATGGAGCTGATCCTGATCGGGCTGGGCGGCTGCACGTCCTATGACGTGGTGCACATCCTGGAGCGGGGCCGCGAGGCGGTGACCGGCTGCACCGTCGAGATGGACGCCGACCGCGCCGGGGAGGACCCCAAGGTCTTCACCCGCATCCACCTGCATTTCGTGGTGACCGGCAAGGGCCTCAATACGGCCAAGGTGGAGCGGGCCATCGCCCTGTCGGCCGAGAAATACTGCTCGGCCTCGGCCATGCTGGCGAAGACCGCCGACATCAGCCACGATTTCGAGATCGTCGAGGCGGCATAGCCCGCCTCACGGATAATGCTCGTTCCCGGAGGGCAAGGGTATTTTAGAATTATTCTAAACTATCTTGACGCCAGCCACGCGCAGCGCTATATTGCGAATCGTTCGCAATATAGCGCCCACCATGACCCGCGACCTGATCAAGACCGCCACCTTCGCCGTCCTGCACTTCACCGTAGGCTTCACGGTGACCTATCTGTTCACGGGCTCGGTCGCCATCGCCACCGGCGTGGCGCTGGTCGAGCCGATGGTGAACACGGTGGTGTTCTTCTTCCACGAGCGCGCCTGGAAGCGGGCCGAGGGCAAGGCCGCCCCGGGCTGGCAGGCGGCGCTGAACCATCACGGCGTTTGATCGGCGTCAATGACCGCGGCGCGCCGGGCGCGCCGAATGGACGGGACAACGGAGGAGCACTGTCATGTCCATGCTGGCGGATATCGGTGGCGCCGAAGGCCTGAACCGGGCTTCGGACGCCTTTTTCACCCATGCCCGGGCGCATCCGGCGGTCCGCGCCTATTTCGAGGCCGTCGACGGCCCCGACCTGCGCGCCGGGATCGAGGAGGCGCTTCGGCACCATCTGGAGTTCGAGGCCGACAAGGTGCCCGAGGCGCTGGCGCGCGCCCATGCGGCGCTGGTCGGCAGGGGCCTGTCCGATTCGGAGTTCGACGCGCTCTACGACATCTATCACGAGGCGCTGAGCGACGCGGGCGTGCCCGGCGGCATGCTGCACGGCTTCCTGGAAGCCTTCGAGGATTTGCGCGGCGCGCTGGTGGAGAAGCAGCCCGCCGCCTGACGGCGCTCAGCCCAGCTTCCGGCTCGCCACCGGATAGACCCGGTCCTGGCCGATCATCCAGGCGTGGAAGCTGGGGGCGAGCAGCCCGGCGAACGCCTTGTCCAGCACGTCCAGCCCGCCCGTATAGGCGCCGAAGGACGGCAGGATCAGCCGGCTGCCGTCGGTGACGAAGCAGCGGCGGCGCAGCCCGCGCCCGCGCACCGTGACCCGCGCGGCGGGATGGAGATGGCCCGCCACCTCGCCGGGCCGCGCGCCGTGCCGGGGCAGGTGCCGGAAGGTCAGCGGGCCGCAGGCCAGGGCGGCGACGCACCGGCCGCCCAGGTCCCTGGGCGGCTCGGGATCGTGATTGCCCTCGATCCAGTACCATTCGTGCCGGCCCGTCAGCGCGCGGATGCGGTCGATCTCGTCCGGCGCCAGCCGGCCGGCGGCGTCCAGATCGTGAAAGCTGTCGCCCAGGGCGACGACGGTCCTGGGTTCGTAGACGGCGCAGGCCGCCTCCAGCCGCGCCAGGGTCTCGCGCGTGTCGTAGGGCGGCAGCAGCACGCCGCGCCGGGCGAAGGACGATCCTTTCTCGAAATGCAGGTCGGCGACGACCAGCATCCGCTCCTCGGGCCACCAGGCCGCGCCCGACCGGTCGAACAGGAGCGCCGCGCCGTTGACCGACGCCAGTGCCTCGCCCCGCCGCTGCGCGCCTTGCGCTTCAGCCATTCAGTATCTCCATGAACTCGTCCGCCACCTCGGACAGCAGATCCTCGTTCGCCTCGCGGCCGATGGATTCCCGGCCGATCTCCATGATCAGCGGCACCGCCAGCGGCGATATCCGGTCGAGGCTCACATGCAGGATGCGCCCGGCGGGCCGCACCCTTTCGAGAAGCTGGCGCATCCGCGCCAGATCGAGCAGGCCGGCGGACACGTCCTCGCGCGTCGCCTGCAACAGGATATGGTCGGGCTCGTGCCGTCCCAACACCTCGTAGATCAGATCCGAATTCACCATCATCTGGCGGCCGGTCTTCTCGTGGCCCGGATGACGCCGGTCGATCAGGCCGGCGATGGTCGCGCAGGTGCGGAAGGTGCGCTTCAGCAGGTTGGAATCGGCCATCCACGCATCGAGCCCGTCGCCGACGCCCTCATTCGAGAACAGGCGGTGCATGTCCAGCCGCGACATGTCCCCCAGCCCCCAGACGGTCAGCGCGTAATCGTTGGCCATGAAGCCCATGGGCCGCAGGCGCATCCGCTCCAGGCGCTGGGTCAGCAGCATGCCCAGCGTCTGGTGCGCGAGCCGGCCCTCGAACGGATAGCACGACAGATAATGGCGCGAGCCGCGCGGGAAGGTCTCGACCAGCATCTGCTCCGCCCGGGGAATCCGCGACCGGGCGCGCTGCAGGTCGAGCCACCAGCTCACCTGGCCGGGCAGATGCCGCCATTGCGCGGGGTCGGCCAGCAGCGCGCGCACCCGCGCGGCGAGGAAGGTCGACAGCGGGAACTTGCCGCCCATGTAGGACGGCACCATCGGCTCCTTCTCCTCGGTCTTCGAGGCATAGGCCTCGTTCTCGGCCATGCCCTCGAACCGCCAGACCTGGCCGGCGAACAGGAAGGTGTCGCCGGGCCGAAGCTGCTCGATGAACCATTCCTCCACCTCGCCGATGGGGAATCCGGCGCGGCCCACCGGCTTGCCGGCCACATGGGTGACCGAGGGCGCGCGCCCCTTGCCGCCGCGCCGAATCGAGCGCAGCTTGATCATGGGCGCCTCGACGATGGTGCCCACGTTCAGCCGGTATTGCTGCGCCGCCTTGCGCGAGGCGATGGTGTAGCGGCCGTCGGGCAGCCGCTCCAGCTTGTGATACTGCTCGTAGCGGCGCAGCGCATAGCCGCCGGTGGCCGCGAAGTCGACCACCCGTTCGACCGTCGCCCGGTCCAGATGGGCATAGGGCGCCGCCGAGGTCACCTCGCCCAACAGGGTCTCCATGTCGAACGGCTCGGCGCAGGCGCGGCCGACCACATGCTGGGCCAGCACGTCGAGCGCGCCGGGCCGCGGCAGGTCGCCGTCCCGGATGCCTTCCATGATCGCCTGCCGGGCGGCGACGCATTCCAGCACCTCGAACCGGTTGGTCGGCACGAACAGCGCCTGGGAGGGCTCGTCCAGCCGGTGGTTGGAGCGGCCGATGCGCTGCATCATGCGCGACGAGCCCTTGGGCGCGCCGAGCTGGATGACCAGGTCGATGGCGCCCCAGTCCACGCCCAGCTCCAGCGTCGAGGTGCAGAC
>CAZVVC010000129.1:0-9844 GCA_964630425.1 uncultured Bifidobacterium sp.
AGGGCCGAAGCGGTCATGGTGGGCATAGGCCTCAACATCACCGGCCATCCGGCCGATACGCCCTATCCGGCGACCGATCTGCGCCATGCGGGCATCGCCGGCGTCGATGCCGACCAGGCGCTGACCTGGTTGCTCGAGGCATTCGAGCTACGTTACGCCGCATGGCGCGAGAAGGGCTTCGCGGCTGTCCGCGCCGACTGGCTGATCCGCGCCCACAGGCTGGGCGAGACCATCCAGGTCCGGCTGGAGGGGGAGACCGTCACCGGGCGCTTCGCCGAGCTGGACGATTCCGGGGCGCTCGTCGTGGTGACGGAGACCGGCGAGGCGCGGCACATCAACGCCGGGGACGTGTATTTCCCCGGTGCGGCTTGAGGAACGGATGAAGGGCAAGGAACTGCTGTTCGTGCCGCTGGGCGGCGCGGGCGAGATCGGCATGAACCTGAACGTGTTCGGGTATGACGGCCAGTGGATCATCGTCGATCTGGGCGTCAGCTTCGGCACGCCGGCCCTGCCGGGCATCGACCTGGTGATGCCCGATCCGTCCTTCATCGAGGCCCGCCGCGACAGCCTGCTCGCCATCGTCCTCACCCACGCGCACGAGGACCATCTGGGCGCGGTGCCCCATCTGTGGCCGCGGCTTCGCTGCCCGGTCTACGCGACCCCGTTCACCGCCGGCATCCTGCGCACCAAGCTGTCCGAGGCGGGACTGCTGAACGAGGTGCCCATCGTCGAGGTGGCGCTGGGCAGCCGGGTGAGCCTGGGGCCGTTCGACGTCGACTTCATGACGCTGACCCATTCCATCGCCGAGCCCAGCGCGCTGGCGATCCGCACGCCGCTGGGCACCGTCTTCCACACCGGGGACTGGAAGATCGACCCCGATCCTCTGATCGGCCACCCGCTCGACGAGGACGCGCTCGCCGCGCTGGGCGAGGAGGGGATCCTCGCGATGGTCTGCGATTCGACCAACGTGTTCAATCCCAGCGCCAGCGGCTCGGAAGCCGAGGTCCGCCGCCATCTGCTCGAGCTGGTGGGCCGCGAGACGGGCAGGGTGGCGATCACCGCCTTCGCCTCCAACATCGCCCGGCTGGAGACGCTGGCGGAAGTGGCGCGCGCCCACGATCGCCACGCGGTGCTCGTCGGCCGGTCGCTGAAGCGGAATCTGGGCGTCGCCCAGGCCACCGGCTATCTCACCCACCTGCCGCCTTTCGTCGACGAGCGTGACGCCGGCTTCCTGCCGCGGGACAAGGTGCTGTACATCTGCACCGGCAGCCAGGGCGAGCCGCGCGGCGCCATGATGCGCATCGCCTCGGGCGATCACCCGGACGTCGGCCTGGTCGAGGGCGACACGGTGATCTTCTCGTCCAAGATCATTCCCGGCAACGAGCTGGCGCTCGGGCGCCTCTACAACGATCTCGCCAAGCGCGGCGTGAAGATCATCACCGAGAAGGACGAGTTCGTGCACGTCTCGGGCCATCCGGGCCGCGAGGAGCTGGCGCGCATGTACCAGTGGATCAGGCCGGAGGTGGCCGTGCCGGTGCATGGCGAGGCGCGCCACCTGTTCGAGCACGCCGAGCTGGCCCGCGAGTTGCAGGTGCCGCGCTGCGTGGTGCCGGAGAATGGCGCCGTGATCCGCCTGGCGCCCGGCAATCCCGAGATCGTCGACCGGGTGACCGCCGGCCGGCTCGTGCTCGATGGCAACCAGCTCGTCGCCGACGACAGCGCCTCGATCGTCGAGCGGCGCCGCGGCCTCTACAACGGCCATGTGGTCGTCAGCCTGGCGGTCGACGGCGAGGGCAGGCTGCTGGCCGAGCCCGGCGTGACCCTGTTCGGCGTGCCGGATCCCGGCGATCTCGCCGGCCGGATCGCCGGGGCGATCCAGGCGGCGGTGAAGGGGATGCCGCGCGGCCAGCGGCGCGACGACGAGGTGCTGCGCGAGAGCGTGCGCGTCGCCGCGCGGCGCGTCTGCCGCCAGGAAACCGAGAAGAAGCCGGTGACGGACGTGCAGATTCTGCGATTGCCGCCGCAAACCGAAGACCCTAAATAGGACCAAACCGAATTCAGAGGGAGCGCGTCATGATCGGTCGTCTCAACCATGTTGCCATCGCCGTGCCCGATCTGGCCGCCGCCACCGCCGTCTACCGCGACACGCTGGGCGCCAGGGTCACCGAGCCGGTCGATCAGCCGGATCACGGCGTGATCACTGTGTTCGTCGAACTGCCGAACACCAAGATCGAGCTGCTGCATCCGCTGGGCGAGAACTCGCCCATCGCCAAGTTCCTTGAGCGCAACAAGTCGGGCGGCATCCACCACCTGTGCTACGAGGTGGACGACATCCTGTCGGCGCGCGACAAGCTGAAGCAGGAGGGCGCCACCATCCTCGGCGACGGCGAGCCCCGGATCGGCGCGCACGGCAAGCCCGTGCTGTTCCTGTCACCCAAGGATTTCTGCGGCACGCTGGTCGAGATCGAACAGGTCTGAGGCAGCCGTCATGGGCCTGGTTTCCGGCATCGTCGTCTATGTGATCCTGTGGTGGCTCTCGTTCTTCACCATGCTGCCCATCGGCGTGAAGACGCCGGAGGAGCAGGGGATGGATGTGGAACCCGGCCACGCCCCCAGCGCCCCCTTGCGCGCGAACATGTGGCGCAAGGTCCTGGCCGCGACCCTCATCGCCGCCGTCCTGTGGGGCGGCTATTACTGGCTGCAGGGCTCCGGCCTCATCACCCTGAGGCCGGATTTCAACCACTGATCTTCCGGCCGGCCAGCGCGGGCTGAACGGCCGGACCGCATCAGAATTTGTGGCGCAGGCGTACCGTCACGTTGCGGGGATTGCCGTAGCTGTATCCATTATATCCCCCGACGCCCGAATAGTAGGTCTTGTCGAGCAGGTTCTCGACGTTCAGCGCGAGACTGGTCGCATCCGTGATGTCATAGTTGGCCATCAGGCCGATCAGGACGACCGCGGGCTGGTCGATGATGCCGAGTCCGTAGGATTCCCGATATGTCGCGCTGCTTTGATAGCTCAGGTTTGCGCCCAGCATGAACGCATCGAGCTTGCCCGGCAGGCGATAGGAAGCGGTCAGGCGTCCAAGGTGCCGTGGATAGTTGGGATTGAGCAGTGTGCCGAACCGGTCACGCTTGCGGGTATAGGTATAGCCGCCTGACACCTGTAGCCCAGGGACCAGTTCGCCGGCGACGGTGACCTCGAAGCCTTCGCTTTTGGCGCCTTTGACGCCGATATAGACCGGCGTTCCGTCAGGAAGGACCGTCGTGCCGTCGCGTACGGCGAGATTGTCCTCGCGGCTCCTGAATACCGATATCGCCGTATTCAGGCGACCGTCGAAATGCTCGCCCTTGATGCCCAGTTCGATGCTGTAGCCCCGTTGGGGAGCGAGCACGTCTCCGTTGATGTCGATTGCGGTATTCGGAATGAAGATGTCCGTGTAGCTGGCATAGACGGAGAAATCCGCCGTGATGTCCAGCACCGCACCCGCATAGGGCGTGAATACGCCATCGGACTGCACGGTGGCCTGTGGCGACGGCTGTCCGGTGGACGTTCCACGCCAGAACCGCGTCAGGCCGGTTCTCTTGTACCAGGACAAGCGCCCTCCGGCGAGGATGGACAGCCGCTCGAAAGGATGCAACTGCACCGCGCCGTAAAGTCCTCCTTCGGTCGTCTTGTTCTCCCGGACGTAGAACAGCTTGTCGAATTCGAAGCGCGGCACCTCGTCGAGACGGAAGATGTTGAAGCGACGGCGATCCGGCCCCAGGGCGAGGTCGCTGGCCTGATAGGCATCCGAATGATCCGGCAGGCTGCTCAGATTGCCGCCGATGACGATCTGATCTTCGTTGCTGAAAAGCTTGACCGGACCGCTCGCATAGATATCGAAGGTTTTGGCGGTCGAATGCTCCTTGCTCATCTGGAAATCGAGCGTCGATTCTCCGCTATCGGGATCCACGTCGAAGGGATATGCCCATATGTATCCGTTGACCCAATCGCGGGAGTTGCGGGCGTAGGAGAGGTCGGCCTTGATCTGCCACCCGCCGTCGAACCGATGATCGAGCGTGGCGAAGATCTTTCTGGTCTTCTGTTGCCAGTAGCCCCAGGGAACGGAGGGGTTGAACGAGCGCGGCAGGTCTGTCGGCGTTCCATCGCTGTAGAAGGGCGGCACCTGGGCCATGCGTGGTCCATTGATGGTTCTGTCGTGGTATTCCGCGCCGATCGACAGGACGGTGTTCGCGGTCAGGTCGAACTCCGAAATGGCGTACAGCACCGTTTCGCGGGATTTGCGCGCGTCGATGAAGCTGTCTCCATCACTGAACGTCGCCACCGCCCTTGCGCGGATGGTGCCGGCCTCATTGAGCTTGCCACCGGCGTCTGCCTGGAGAAGGTAACGGTTCCACGAGCCGATGCCGGCGGTGAAGTTCGCGGAGAACGTGTCGGTCGGCCGTTTCCTAACGAGGTTGACGGCGCCTCCCGGGGAGCCCGCTCCGTTCAGTAGTCCAGCAGCGCCTCGCAGCACTTCTACCCGGTCATAGATCGCGATGTTGAGCAGATTCGGTTCGGCGCTGTTGCTCGTGATCGAGGGTACGCCGTCATACATGACGCGCATGCCGAAGCCGCGTGAGGAAATGGTGACGCGCTCGTCCGTCGCGTTCATCACGATACCCGGCGTCTGCCTCAGTACGTCTTCGAGCGTGACGAGGTTCTGATCGTCGATCTGCTGCCGCGTGATGATGCTGACGGATTGAGGTGTCTCCCGCAGCGAAAGGTTCATGCGGTTGGATACGCCCACCGCGCGGGAGGTGTAGGAGCCGGTGTCCTCGGTGCGGCCGGGATCCCGCCACGCGAGGCTGGCATTCGTGCCCGAGCTGCCTTCGACCCGCACCGGCCCGAGCTGCATCGATCCGTCCGACGACTGCGGCGCCTTCGTCAGTACGACGATGGTGTCGCCTTCCATCCGCCAGGTCACGCCGGTGCCGGCCAGCAGGCGGGAGAGCGCCTCGGCCGGCGGATAGGCGCCGACGACCGCTTGTGTCTGCACGCCGGTCGTCACGTTGGTGTCCGCGGTCACCTGCAGGCCGGACTGGCGGCCGAAGGCGTTGACCGCCGTGGCAAGAGGCTGGGCGGGGATGTCGAAGGCGCGTGTGCCAGCGGAGGCGGGCTGCGCGGACGGCGCCGGAATATCCTGTGCCGCGACCGGCGCGGCCATGACGATGGTCGCCAATGCGGTCGTCAGCAACAATGCCGCCTGGCGACGTCGGCCGTGCCGGGCGCTGGCGGGCCCGCGTTCAAATATCATGATCTACCCCCTTGTCAGGTTCATTGTATTGCGATTGCCTCGCAATCACGGGGTAGACGTAGAACTCGAAATTATTTTTCAGTCCCGGCTGTTTTTGGGTGAGGGGCCGCCACGAAGCCCGGGACCGCCCGAGGCTTCATTCGGCCGACAGGATCGTCAGCAGCGGCGTGATGTGCCGGACCCGGCCGCCGCTCGCCTGGACGAGGGCCAGCAGCGCCTGGTCGGGGTCGCGCGCGTCGTACAGGCCGGTCACGCGGCGTTCCGCCAGGCGGTCGTCGGCGACGACGATCCAGCCCCGTTGGTAGTGGCGGATCCGCTCCACCATCTCGGCCAGGGTGACGCCGTCGGCATAGAGGAGCCCCTCGCGCCACGAGGCGACGGCGTCGAGCGGCATGGCGGCGCGCGTTGCCGCACCCGTTTCGAGGGCGACGGTGACGCTTTCGCCCGGCTGCAACCGTGTATCCACATGGCCGTCGCCCAGATCGGCGCGCACGCCGACCAGCCCGCGCGCCACCGAGACGGTCGCGGCGCGGGGAGCGAGCCGGACCTCGAAGGCGGTGCCCAGGACCGTGGTGTCGACACCGGCGGACCGGACCGTAAAGGGTCTGCCGGGGTCGCTCTTGACGTCGAACCAGGCTTCGCCCGCGAGCAGGGTCACGTGGCGCCGGTCCTCGGCATAGTCCGTGCCGATGGCGCTGCGCGGCCCCAGTTCCACCCGGCTGCCGTCCTCCAGCGTCACGGTGCGCAGCTCGCCCGTGGCCGTCGCATGGTCGGCCCGCAGCTCCAGCAGGATGGACGGCCCGAACATCAGGGCCAGGCATGCGGCCATGGCGGCCGCCGCCAGTCCGGTGCGATAGGGGCGGAAGCGAGGGGAGGGGCGGCGCCGGGCGGTTTCTTCTGGCATGGCGACATGGACCGGAGGCACTTGGTCGACGATGTCCCATGCCCGGCGGGCGCGATCCCATGCGGGCGGATGCGCGGGATCGGCGGCGAGCCATGCCTCGAAACGGGCGCGCAGGGCGTCGTCGTCCGGCGCCGCCTGGATTTCCAGCAGCCAGTCCATCGCCGCTTCCAGCGCGCGGTCCCCGGTTTCCCCTGTCGCCATTGCCTGTGCTACTTCGACCGATCCCTTCGGCGGGCGGTCCGCCACGCCGTGACACGATTGCCGATCGCATCCCAGACGAACGGCGCCAAGATATTTTTCAGCGGCCGGCGCACGGCCTTACCCTTCGCCGTCCTCCATCGCCGCGGCGATTCTCAACAGGCCGCCGCGCACCAGCCGATGCGCGGTGGCCACCGAGATGCCCAGCCGCGCGGCGATTTCCTGCAAGGTATAGCCGCCGAAGCGGTTCATCTCGATGGCCAGCCGCGCCTGGGTGGACAGTCCGGCCAGCACCGCCTCGACCCGCTCGATCGCCTGGCGGTGGATCAGCTCTTCCTCCGGCGTACGGACCTGGGCGGGCAGCATCCACCATTCGGCGGGTTCGCTGGTGTGTAGCTCGGTGCGGCGCCGGCGTGCGGCGTCGAAGGCCAGGTTCCGCACGATCCGGTACAGATAGGATACCGGCTGCCTGATGTCGGCGCCGGCGCGGGGCACGAATCTCAGAAAGGCTTCCTGGACCACGTCCTCGGCGCGCGAACGCTCGCCCAGGATCGGCATAGCGTAGTCGATCAGCGCCGCCCGGTGGGTCAGGTAGAGCTCGAGCCGTTTCGTTTCGTGGGTCACCGCCACATCCTGTCATGTGCAGGGCCGGTCATCGCCGTTCCCGGTCGTGGTCAAGCCAATGCCACAACTACGAATGATTATCAATTCGTGGTTGGGGAGGCGGCGGGAACGGAAAGGCGAGGGCCAGGCCGAGGGCGCGACACCGGCCGGGTCATGGTGAAGAAAACCCGTCGCTGCCCGAAGCAACAAAAAAAGCAAGGCTCCGAAGAGCCTTGCTTCTGAAGATCGGCGATTTTCTTATTATTCGACAGTACGTCGTTACTTGCCTAGTCTCAGTCCCCTCCCTAGGAACTTCAACTCCCCAAACTTGGACCACTCCGCAGTTGCTCGGTGCCTGTTTGTATTTCGCGGCTATTGTTTGATTTGTGCCGCGCTTTGTCGATGAAGGAAATGTAGGTGATTTCTTTGGGCCTGTCATCGGCGCACCGCCGTTTCCGCCGGTCGGATTGTAACTTTTCCGCTTCGTGTTGCAAAAACACCACAGAGCCGCCCGGCGCGCGGCGAGCCTCAGCCGCCAATTGCGTTAACCGTTTCACGGCCCTACAGTCGCCGCGCGAGTGAAGCCGCGGCCCGATAGGCGGCCGCCATCGAGAGCCGGGAGCCAGTCAGTCCATCATGCGCCGTTCCGCCTTTTTCCTGCCGACCATGAAGGAAACGCCCACCGATGCGCAGATCGTCTCGCACCGGCTGATGCTGCGCGCCGGCATGATCCGCCAGTCCGCCGCGGGCATCTATTCCTGGCTGCCGCTGGGGTTCCGGGTGCTGCGCAATATCGAGCAGATCGTCCGCGAGGAGCAGGACCGGGCCGGCGCCCAGGAAATGCTGATGCCGACCATCCAGTCGGCCGAGCTGTGGCGCCGGAGCGGGCGCTATGACGACTATGGCAAGGAGATGCTGCGGATCATCGACCGCGGCGAGCGCGAGCTTCTCTACGGACCGACCAACGAGGAGCTGATCACCGACATCTTCGCCGGCTCGGTCCGCTCGTACCGCGACCTGCCCAAGAACCTCTATCACATCCAGTGGAAGTTCCGGGACGAGATCCGCCCGCGCTTCGGCGTCATGCGCGGCCGCGAGTTCCTGATGAAGGACGCCTATTCCTTCGACATCGACAAGGAAGGCGCCGAACGGTCCTACCTGAAGATGTTCGTCGCCTATCTGCGGACCTTCGCGCGCCTGGGTCTGCGCGCCGTGCCGGTCCAGGCCGATCCGGGCGCCATCGGCGGCAACATGAGCCACGAGTTCCACATCCTCGCCGATACCGGCGAGAGCGACCTGTATTTCGACGCCGCGTTCGAGGGCTACACCGCCGAGCAGATGCTGGCGGCCGATTTCGGCCTGGTCGACGAGCTGCGCGGCCTCTACGCCGCCGCCGACGAGAAGCACGACGCGGCGAGCTGCCCGGTGCCGGAGGACCGGCTGCGCCAGCGCAAGGGCATCGAGGTCGGGCACATCTTCTATTTCGGCACCAAGTACTCCGCGCCGATGGGCGCCAGCGTCACCTCGTCGACGGGCGAGCAGGTGAACGTGGAGATGGGCTCCTACGGCATCGGCGTGTCGCGCCTGGTGGGCGCGATCATCGAGGCGAGCCACGACGACAACGGCATCATCTGGCCCGAGAGCGTCGCGCCTTACCGGGCCGCGCTCATCAACCTGCGCGCCGGCGACGCCGAATGCACCGGCGCGGCGGACGACCTCTACGAGAAGCTGGGGAATGCCGGCGTCGACGTGCTCTATGACGACCGCGACGAGCGTCCCGGCGTGAAGTTCGCCGACGCCGACCTGATCGGCCTGCCGTGGCAGGTGGTGATCGGGCCGCGCGGCGTGAAGGCCGGCGTGGTCGAGTTCAAGAACCGGGCGACCGGCGAGACCCAGGAGATCACGCCCGAGGCCGCCCTCAATCGCCTCGCGGCGAAGGCCTGATGATCGCCGCCTTCGAATGGATGCTCGCCGCGCGCTATCTGCGCGCCCGGCGCAAGGACGGCTTCATCTCGCTGACCGCGGTGCTGTCGGTGGTCGGCATCGTGCTGGGCGTCGCCACGCTCATCATCGTCATGTCGGTGATGAACGGTTTCCAGAACACGCTCATCAACCAGCTTCTCGGCCTGCGCGGCCACGTGCTGGTGCAGGGCGGTTTCGCCCAGCCCATGCGCGATTACGAGCCGATGATCGAGAAACTGCGCAAGCTGGAGGGCGTGCGCGAGGCGCGTCCCATCGTCGAGGGCCAGGCCATGGCCGTGGGGCCGCGCCAGTCCGCCGGCGTGATGGTGCACGGCATCCGGCCCGAGGACATGGCCCGGCACGACATCGCCCGCAAGGATTCCAAGGGACGCAACAAGATCATCGCCGGCAGTCTCGAGGATTTCGTCCCCGGCGACGCCATCGTCCTCGGCACGCGGCTGGCGGATTCGCTGGGCGTGCGGCCGGGCGACGTCATCACCCTGGTGTCGCCGCAGACGACGGCGACGCCGTTCGGCTCGGCGCCGCGCATGCGCGACTACCAGATCGTGGCGGTGTTCAGCGTCGGCAACGTGCTGTTCGACAGCACCTACATCTTCATGCCGCTGGAGGACGCCCAGGTCTATTTCCGCAAGCAGGGGCAGGCCAGCGAGATCGAGGTGGTGCTGGACGACCCGAGGGCCGTCGACGCCGGCATGAAGCGCATCCAGGGCGCCATCGGCGACGGCTACAACCTGGTCAGTTGGGAAAGCCTCAACGCCGGCCTGGTCAGCGCGCTCAAGGTCGAGCGCAACGTGATGTTCGTCATCCTGGTGCTGATCATCCTGGTGGCCGCCTTCAACATCATGTCCAGCCTCAT
>CAZVVC010000130.1:0-9802 GCA_964630425.1 uncultured Bifidobacterium sp.
CCCATGTCGCCGATCGGGAAGTCGTAGGTCCAGCCCAGATTGGCGATCAGCTTCGGCGCGAAGGTCAGCGCGGTGTCGCTGTAGTCGACCGGCGTGATGTAGGTGCCGTTCGGCAGCAACTGGGGACCGGCGCCACACACCGAACGCCCGCTGGCCGGGGTGGGGAACGGCTCGGGGCCGTCCAGGTCGGCGCAGTAGCCGGTGTACTTGATGTTGTTGTAGGCCACGTTGGCGTTGATGGTCAGACCGTCCATCGGGATCGCCACCAGTTCCAGCTCGAAGCCGTAGGAACGGGCGTTGGCGGCGTTGGAGATGTAGGTCTCCTGGCCGGTGGTGTTGTTGGCCGGACGGATGACCTGGCGCTGCAGGCCCTTCAGCTTCTGGTAGTAGATGTTGCCGTTGAACTGCAGCCGGCTGTCGAACCACTCGGTCTTCCAACCGCCCTCGAAGTTATCGATGCGCTCTTCGCCGTAGGGTTCGATGAAGGTGCTGTACTCGGAGGCGTTGTTGACGAAACCGCCCGACTTGAAGGCGCGCTGCCAGAAGGCGAACAGCATGATGTCGTCATTGACCTTGTAGTTCAGGCCGACGCGGGGCGCCCAGTTGTCCCAGCTGTTGCCGACCGGGCCCCAATAGGACGAGCAGGGGTTGGCGGCGGTGCCCTTGGCGCCGAGCGGCGTACAGGCGGGGGCGCTGCTCAGCGGGAACTTCGCCCAGTTGGACTTCGGATCGAGGCCCTGCGCCAACACCGTGTTGTTCGGCACTTCGTAGACGTTGAACTTCTTTTCCCACGAATAGCGGATACCGGCCACCGCGCTCAGCGCGTCGGTGATGTGCACCTCGAACTGGGCATAGGCGGCCCAGGTCTTGCGCTCCTGGCCGTTCTGGAACTCGGCCATGCCGGGGTTGTCGTAGGTGAAGCGGCCAAGGCCCGGCGTCCAGAGCAGCTGGCCGAGCTGGTAGGTGTCGTACAGGTAGAACAGGCCGGCGATCATGTCGACGGTCTCGGAGAAGTCCGACACGAAGTGGGCTTCGAACTGATAGGTCTCGTAGTCCTCGAAACGGGTCGACGAGAAGAAGTCGATGTTCGTGCCGTCCGTGTCGGTGTTGATGACCGACCGCTGGTGAGCGTAGTTGCCCAGGAAGCTGAACGTACCGAAATCGGTGGTGTAGTCGGCGTTCAGCGTCGCCATGTAGCTGTTCAGGTTGGAATCGTTGTACGGCAGGTTGTAGCCCACGCGGTACGGATCGGCGGTCTTGTCGCGGTCGATGCCCAGGCGGCCGTCGCCGAAATAGTTCCGGTTCAGACCCGGATACATCAGCTCGAACGCGCTGGTGTTGCAGTTGTAGCCCGTGGGCGTGCCGGCGGTGCCGGGACCGCAATTGCCGTTGGCCGGCGTGCGCGGGTCGTAGACCGGATTGAGCGAGACCGTGCCGTCGCCGCGCTGGCGGATGAACTCGGTGGTCAGCGTCACGTCCAGCGCGTCGTTCGGCGTGAAGCGGAAGCTGGGACGGAAGTAGACGTATTTGTTGCCCTGGATGCGGGTGCCTTCCAGGTCCTCGTCGACATGGGTGACCAGCGGCTGGAACGGCGCGCTGTCGACGATGATGCCGTCGTTCTTGTAGAAGCCGGCGTCCTTGTAGAACTGGGTCGCCAGGCGCATGGCGAACTTGTCCTCGACCACCGGGATGTTGCCGACGAAGCTGACCACCAGCTTGGCCGGGTTGCCGTATTGCAGGCTGGCCTTGCCGCCGTACTCGGTCATGTCGGGACGCTTGGTCTTCAGCGTGATGGCGCCCGAATAGGCGTTGCGGCCGTAGATGGTGCCCTGCGGGCCGCGCAGCATTTCGACCGAGTCGATGTCGAGCAGGTTGCCGAGCGCCCAGGCGTTACGAGGCTGGTAGACGCCGTCGATGAAGACGGCCACGTGCGGATCGTCGAAGCTCTCGATGCCCGAGGTGCCGATGCCGCGAACCGTGAACGAGGACGAGCCGTGGAACAGGCCGACCGTCTGGAGCTGGACCGACGGGGCCAGCTTGTTCAGGTCCTCGAGGTTGACGGCGAACTTGCGCTCGATGGTGGCCGCGGAGAAGGCGGTGACCGGGATCGGCACTTCCTGCACCGATTCTTCCTTCTTCTGCGCCGACGAGATGACGGTCTCGATGCCGCCGCGCTGGCTGAACAGGCTGCCCTGGCCCGAGCTTTCGCCCGAGGCGGCGGGCGCCGCGTCCTGGGCATACGCTGCACCGCCCATCAGGGCGGCCACGGCGGCCAGGGATATGGATGACAACAGTTTATTCATAGGCACTCCCCTTGGAATACGGCAAAGGGTCGCGCCGATGCACCCTCCCCGCGTGATGACCATGTTCGTTCTGTTTGTTAGGGTGGTTTTTACATCGCCGTTTAATTTTTTTGAACCAATAAAAGGCGTAGATGGTTTTAATCTGCATAAAAAATACGCCGAGTGGCATTTTTGCCACAATTGCCCCGGACAGGCCGTCTCACGGGGAAAACCGCTGGCGCGGTGACGCTGTGTAGCGTTGGCGCGGGCGCCTGTCCACGGCTAAAAAACCGGCAGGCGCGAAGATTTCTTTTCTTTGCGCGGCTCCCGCCGCCACGCTAGGCTGCGGCCACATCGAACGGGTGACCGAGGGGAGAGAACCATGTCCGACGCCGCGCAGCGCGCACTTGACCACATCGACATCTACACCACCATGAGCCGCTACTGCCATGGCGTCGACCGCTGCGACCTGGAGATCCTGAAGGGTGCGTTCTGGCCCGACGCGACCTGCAACTATTCCGACCAGGAGCTGGACGCGATGACCTGGGCCGAGAACTGCGTCAAGGGCATCGGCCAGATGGAGCGCACCCTGCACACCATCGGCAACCACTGGATCACCGTCGACGGCGACAAGGCCACGGGCGAGACCTATTGCCTCGCCTACCACCTGCTGAAGAACGAGCAGGGCCAGCTCATGGACATGCTCGTCGGCGGCCGCTACCTGGACCATTTCGAGAAGCGCGGCGGCGAATGGAAGATCAAGAGCCGCCACTACGTGATGGACTGGAACCACAACATCCCGTCCACCGGCAACTGGACCACCGGCCTGCTGGGTGGCCTGAACAAGGGCGCGCGCACGCCCAACGATCCCTACGACCGCGTCTTCGGGTGATCCCATGGACACCATCGACTGGTTCGCCTGGCGCATCATCATCGGCCTGGGCTGCATGTGGCTGGGCGGCGGCATCTTCATCGTCAAGGGATTGCCCCGGCAGTTGAAGCGCGGTCCGCAGCCGACCGCGCCGAAGGGCACGCCCGAGGCGTTCGGCCTGTTCTGGCTGGACCAGTATTGCTGGATCGGCCTGACCCTGCTGGTCGGCGGCGCCGCGCTGATGCTGATCAGCCTGGCCGGCGGAAGGGGGTAGGCTCATGGATTTCGACTTCTCCAAACTGGAACGGATGGACCGCTACAAGCTGATGGTCTCGTCCATCGTGCCGCGCCCCATCGCGCTGGTGACCACCATCAGCAAGGACGGGATCGTCAACGCGGCGCCGTTCAGCTTCTTCAACGCGGTCAGCGCCGAGCCGCCGCTGGTGGTGCTGGGGCTCGAGGTCACCGACTATTCGCCGCGCAAGGACACCGGCGACAACATCCGCGACACCGGCGAGTTCGTCGTCAGCCTGGTCAGCGAGGCCATCGCGCCGCAGATGAACCTGTGCGCCATGGACTTCCCCGCCGAGGAGGACGAGTTGGCCGAGACCGGCCTGACCGCCGTGCCCAGCAAGGTGGTGCGCCCGCCCTGGATCAAGGAATCGCCCGTCAGCTTCGAGTGCAAGCGCATGGCGACCATGGAGGTGGGCACCGGCAACCGCGTCGTCATCGGCGAAGTCGTCTACATGCACATCCACGACCGCTTCGTCGACAGCGAGAAGCTGTATGTGGACGCACCGGCCATGCAGCTCATCGGCCGCATGCACGGACGCGGCTGGTACGTGAAGACGGGCGATGCGTTCGACATGCCGCGCATGGACTACAAGGTGTGGGCCGCCGAACGCGACGGGAAGCGGGGAGCATAGGGATGAACGCGGCGGGAATACCGGTCACGCTGTTCTATGCGGGCATCATGGGCCTCCTGGCGGTGGCGCTGGCCACTCAGGTGCTGTGGGCGCGCATCAACGCCAAGAAGCTGCCCGACTGGAAGCCCGACACCACCATGCGGGTGCAGGCCAACTTCGTCGAGAACGTGCCGCTGGCGCTGATCCTGCTCTACCTGATCGAGGTGGGAGGCGCGCCCGTACCGATGCTGCACGTGCTGGGCGGCGCGCTGGCGATCGCCCGGCTGCTGCACACCTGGGGCTACAGCAACAATCCGGGCGCCACCTATCCGCGGCTGATCGGCGCGCAGGTCACCTTCCTGCTGCTGTCGATCATGGGCTTCGCCGCCCTCTGGCTGTCGCTGGCGCCGCAGTTCTAGGGGCGGCTCTCCCAATGCCCTCGCCCTTTGGGAGAGGGAAACAGCTTACCGGCCCTTCCAGTCGGGCTTGCGCTTTTCCGAGAACGCCTTGGGGCCTTCGATGAAGTCCTCGCTGTCGCGCATCTGCTGGGTCATCGGATAGACCGTGTCGATGGCCTCCTCCAGGGTCGCGGCGTCGAAGCCCTTGTAGACCGCCTCCTTGGTGGCGCGCACCGACAGCGGCGAGGCTTCCAGGATCTCGGCGGCCCAGCGGCGCGCGGCGGTCATCAGGTCGGCATGCGGCACCACCTCGTTGACGAAGCCGAAGCGCAGGCCGTCCTCGGCGCTCATGCGCTTGCCGGTCAGCATCATGCCCATGGCCTGCTTCAGCGGCATGGTGCGCGGCAGGCGGTGCACGCCGCCGGCGCCCGCCATCAGGCCGACGCGCACTTCCGGCAGGGCGAACACCGCCTTGTCCGAGGCGACGATGATGTCGCAGGCCAGCGCCAGCTCGAAGCCGCCGCCCATCGCCACGCCGTTCACCGCCGCGATCACCGGCTTGAACAGGTCGAAGCGCTGGGTGATGCCGCCGAAGCCGGTGCGGACCTTCCAGCGCTTGCCGCCGGCGGCCTGGTACTTCAGGTCGTTGCCGGCCGAGAAGGCGCGGTCGCCGGCGCCGGTGACGATGGCCACCCACAGGCTGTCGTCACCCGCGAACTCGTCGAACGCGGCCTGCATCTCCTCGTGCATGGGCGAGTGGCAGGCGTTCATCACGTCGGGCCGGTTCATGGTCAGGATGAACAGGTTGCCGTCGCGTTCGGTCTTGATGAATTCGTAGCTGGACATGCGCGCTTCCCCGCTTGCGAGATGTGGCGCCGCGCCGGTCTGTCGCCCGGGCCGGATTTCCCTTGCGATGCCATTTCCCTTGCGATGCTCGGGAAAATGCCCTTTGTTGGCGCGGCCTGTAAGTCTTCCCGGGGAGATAAAGCACATGAAGAACGGCAAGGTCAAACTGGATGTCGCGGACGGCGTGGCCATCCTGACCTTCAACGATCCGGCGGCGCTGAACGCCGTTTCCGTCCCCATGCTGGAGGACATCCAGGCGGCGCTCGACGCGCTCGAGGCCAGGGACAGCGGCGTGCGCTGCCTGATCCTGACCGGCGAGGGCCGCGGCTTCTGCGCCGGCGCCAATCTGGGCGGCGGCATCTCCAAGGAACCCGGCTCCAGCGACAGCGACGCGGGCGACGTGCTGGAGCGCTTCTATCACCCGATCCTGAAGCGCCTGCGCGACCTGCCCTTCCCCATGATCACCGCCGTCAACGGCGTCGCCGCCGGCGTGGGCATGAGCTTCGCGCTGATGGGCGACATGATCCTGGCCGCCAGGTCGAGCTATTTCCTGCAGGCGTTCCGCCGCATCGGCCTGGTGCCGGACGGCGGCTCGACCTACCTGCTGCCGCGCCTCGTCGGCCTCGCCCGCGCCAAGGAGCTGTCGCTGATGGCCGACAAGCTGCCCGCCGAGAAGGCGCTGGAGTGGGGCCTGATCAACCGGGTCCACGAGGACGGCGCGCTGATGGACGAGGCGAAGAAGCTGGCGACCGAGCTGGCCAACGGCCCGACCGTGGCGCTGGGCCTCATCCGCAAGCTGTACTGGAACAGCCCGCTCAACACCTATGACGCCCAGCTCGACCTGGAGCGCCAGAGCCAGAAGATCGCCGGCCGCACCGAGGATTTCGGCGAGGGCGTGAAGGCCTTCTTCGAGAAGCGCCCGGCCCGGTTCCAGGGCAAGTAGGACCGTGGCGGGCGGCCCGCTTTCCGGCCTCGTCGTCGTCGACCTGACCCGCGTGCTGGCGGGGCCGTACTGCACCATGGTGCTGGCCGACCTGGGCGCGCGGGTGATCAAGGTGGAGACGCCCGGCACCGGCGACGACAGCCGGCACATCGGCCCGTTCATCGAGGACAAGTCCGCCTATTTCATGTCCATCAACCGCGGCAAGGAGAGCATCGCGCTCGACCTCAAGGCCGAGGGTGACCGGGCGATCTTCGAGGACCTGCTGGCCCGCGCCGACATCATCGTCGAGAACTTCCGGCCCGGCGTGATGGAGAAGCTGGGCTATGGCTGGGAGCTGCTGCACCAGCGGTTCCCCCGGCTGATCTATGCCGCCGCCTCGGGCTTCGGCCACACCGGCCCCTACAAGACACGCCCCGCCTACGACATGGTGGTGCAGGGCATGGGCGGGATCATGAGCATCACCGGCCAGCCGGGCGGGCCGCCCACCCGCGTCGGCACCTCGGTGGGCGACATCACCGCCGGCCTGTTCGCCACCATCGGCGTCAACGCCGCGCTCTATCACCGGACCGCGACCGGCCGGGGCATGAAGATCGACGTGGCCATGCTGGACTGCCAGATCGCCATCCTGGAGAACGCCATCGCCCGCTATGCGGCGACCGGCGTCGCGCCCGGCCCGCTGGGCGCGCGCCACCCGTCGATCACGCCCTTCGCCGCCTATCAGGCGCGGGACGGCTGGATCGTCATCGCGGCGGGCAACAACGGCCTGTTCGAGAAGCTGTGCGGCGTGCTGGAGCGGCCCGACCTCCTGGCCGACCCGGATTTCGCCACCAACGACCTGCGGACCACCAACGCCGACCGGCTGGCGCACGAGATGGAATTCAACCTGCACCGGGACACGGTGGCGAACTGGATGGCGAAGCTGGAGGCGGCGGGCGTGCCGCACGGCCCCATCAACAACGTGCAGCAGGCGCTGAACGACCCGCATGTGCGGGCGCGCAACATGGTGGTGACCGTCGACGACCCGGTGACCGGCCCGCTGGAGATCGCCGGCAACCCGATCAAGCTGTCGGCCTTCGCCGATCCGCCGACCCGAGGCCCGGTGCCGGACCTGGACCAGCAGCGCGCCGCGATTTTGGCCTGGCTGGGCCGGTAGGGCGCGCGCAAACCAACCTTCACAAAGGCGCGGTGGCCGGGAAAGCGGTTCCGTGATACGGAATCGGGCATGAGCACCAATCCGCTGATGACGGTTCCGCCGCCGCGGGACAGCTTCCTCAACCGGACGTTCGGGCGCCTCAGACGCGCCTGGTCCGACGTCTATGCGGGCGCCGTCGCGCTGGTCGACACCGGCGACATCGGCGCCGATCTCCCCAATGGCAAGGTCGCCAAGGTGCGGCGGCTGATCGCCGATTGCCTGGGCGGCCCCGGCGGCGAGTTCGCCGCCCGCGCCCGCACCGCCGATCTGGGCCGCCTCTACCTGTCGTTCAGCGAGACCGGGCGGCGCCATTTCCTCGACCTGCTGGCCGACGGCTTCGCCTCCGACGACGACGGCATCGCCGCCGCGGCCGAGACGTGGCGGAACGCCGCCTCGCCCGAGGCTAGGCTGAAGGCCGCGCGCCGGCTGAAAGACGCGCTGACGCCGCCGCGCGTCCGGCTGCTGCGCCAGTTCAACGCGCTGCCGCAGGGCGTGAAGTTCCTGGTCGACCTGCGCGCCGACCTCTTGGCGATCAGGGAGCCGTCCGCCCAGCTCAAGGCGCTGGACGAGGATTTGCGCGAGCTGCTCGAATCCTGGTTCGACCTGGGCTTCCTCGACCTGCGCCAGATCACCTGGCAGTCGCCCGCCGCGCTGCTGGAGAAGCTGATCGCCTATGAGGCGGTGCACGAGATCCGGTCATGGGACGATTTGCGCAACCGGCTGGAATCGGACCGGCGGTGCTTCGCCCTGTTCCATCCGCGCATGCCCGACGAGCCGCTGGCCTTCGTCGAGGTGGCGCTGGTCAAGGGCCTTGCCGGCGACGTGCAGGTGCTGCTGGACCGGGACATGCCGGTCGGCGATCCCGGCAGCGCCGACACCGCCATCTTCTATTCCATCTCCAACACCCAGAAGGGTCTGCAAGGCGTCAGCTTCGGCGAGCACCTGATCAAGAAGGCCGCCGAGGCGCTTTCGCACGACGTGCCGACGCTGAGGCAGTTCGCCACCCTGTCGCCCGTGCCCGGCTTCCGCCGCTGGCTCGACGGCGCGGCGGAACGTCACGCCGCAGCACTGTTCCAACCCGGCGACCAGGAACGCTGGACGGCGCTGAAGGGATCGGCCTTCACCGAGACGCCGGCGACGCAGGACAGCCGGGATTTCATCCAGCGCATGGCCGCCTGGTATTTCGCGCAGCGCAACCGCCAGAATCTGCCGATCGATCCGGTCGCGCGCTTCCATCTGCGCAACGGCGCCCGCCTGGAGCGCCTCAACTGGCCCGCCGACCGGTCGGCCAACGGCTGGACGCAATCCTACGGCCTGATGGTCAATTACCTCTACAATCTGCAACGCGTGGAAGGCAATCATGAGAGCTACATGCGCGATGGAACTGTGGTAGTGTCGCGTCCGTTGAGGGAGTTGATGCAGCGCACACATTGCCTGGAAACATGAGTTTGTGTCTGAGCCATGCTCAAGCACAACAAAATGTGTTTCTTCCGGCGATTCAATGTGTAGTTGGCGTTTGTAAGATTCCCACGGATGTGCAAGAGTTGCACGTCCTGTAGCCGTCTCTGGGAAGAGGAGTAAAATCGAATGAAAGGGATGTGGAAAATCGTTCTGCCGGCGGCCGTAATGGCTCTGGCGCTTTCCGCTTGCGAAAAGAAGACCGAAGAAGCCGCTCCGGCTGAAGCCCCGGCCGTGGAAGCCCCGGCCGAGCCGGCTCCGGAAGCCGCGCCTGCTGACGCCCCGGCCACCGAGGCCCCGGCCGAAGCACCGGCCGACGGCATGGCGCCTCCGGCTGATCCGGCCGAGACCAAGGAAGGCGCTCCGGCGACCCCGTAAGGGCGACGGCATCTTCTTGAGTTCTGGAAAGGGCTCCCGGATACTCCGGGGGCCCTTTTCGTTTCAGCGCCTGTAACGATCGGGCAAGCCTGACGACGAGGCCGGCCGGCTCACCCAGGAGACGGCGCGGCCAGCACGTCGACCTCGGCCGTCCGGAGGATTTCCGCGGCGACGCTGCCCAGCAGCAGGCCGCTGACCGCCCCGAGGCCGCGGGTGCCGATGACGACGAGGCCGGCGCGGCAGTTCCGGGCCGCGCGCAGGATGGTCTCCGCCGGGGAAATCTCCCACCACACCACGAGCCTGTCCGGCGCGGGATGGCCGAGCCGGAGAGCGAAATCGTCCAGCTTGCGGCGCGCCGCCTCCTCCTCGGCCATGTGGCCTTCGCGCAGGTCGACCGGCAATGCCGCGCGGCTTACCGGCCCCTGCGCCGGCGCGTCGAAGGCATGGACGAGGACGCTCCCGGCGGGATCGCCCAGCCCCAACTCGTGGGCCTTGCGCGCGGCGTGCAGCGCCGTTTCGGAGAAGTCCG
>CAZVVC010000131.1:0-9791 GCA_964630425.1 uncultured Bifidobacterium sp.
CTTCAGCGGCAAGGGCATGGCCCAGCTCACCGACACTTTCCGGCTCGACGCCACCGCGCGCTACGTCTCGAGCAAGAGCGAGACCGACGCGCAGGATTTCGACTGGCCGACCACGCCCACCAACGGCCTCATCATCGACACCGCCGACCGGCAGAAGAACGACCAGTTCTACGGCCGGGTGCAGGGCGAGCTGTCGCTGTTCGACGGCCACTGGGTGCATCAGGGCTCGGTGCAGTACGCGGACACGCAGCGGGAATACATCAATCCCAGCGACGATCTCACGGGCAATCACGGCTCGCGGCTGAAATTCGCCTATCAAAGCACGGTGAATTTCCGGACGCCGTCCGTCCTCGACGCGAACCATCACCTGACCGTCGCCTACCAGCGCGAGCAGCAGCGCTTCGTGAACCGGGGCGCCGTGCCGGACGCGCTGGAGAACCAGACGCGCAAGGAACCGCAGGACAGCTTCATCGGCGAATACCGCGTCGACCTCGCCGACCAGGTCTTCCTGTCGGCCGGCGTGCGCCATGACGACAACCGGATGTTCCGGAATGCCACCACCTATCGGCTGGCCGGCGCGTGGCGGATCAAGGAAAGCGGCACCCGTCTCCATGCCAGCCACGGCACGGCGGTGACCAATCCGGGCTTCTTCGAGATGTTCGGCTATTTCCCCGACTACTTCCTCGGCAACCCGAACCTGAAGCCCGAGGAGTCGAAGAGCTTCGACGTGGGCGTCGAGCAGAAGTTCTTCGACAACCGCCTGACCCTCGACGTGACCTATTTCCGCGCCAACCTGGAAAGCGAGATCGTCACGGTGTTCGACGGCAACACCTTCCTGACCTCGGTCGACAACCTCGTGGGCAAGAGCAAGCGCAGCGGCATCGAGGTGATGATGAGCGCGCAGCTCACCGAGAGCCTGTCCATCGGCGGCAGCTACACCTATACGCGCTCGCGCCAGCCCGACGGCTCTCCCGAGATCCGCCGCCCCAAGCACATGGGCAATGTCAACGTGAACTATGCGTTCCACGAGGGCCGCGGCAACGTGAACCTCGACCTGTCCTACAACGGCAAGCAGTTCGACAACGAGTTCATCGACGCGACGCCCGAGACGGTCGTGACGCTCAGGGATTACGTGCTCGTCACCCTGGCGGCCAGCTACCGGCTCACCGACAGCCTGGAGATCTACGGCCGGATCGAGAATCTGGTCGACCAGGACTACGAGGAAGTGTTCTCCTACCGCTCGCCCGGCATCGGCGCGTTCGCCGGCCTGCGGGTGAAGCTGGGAGACTGATCGGATGAAGGCGGCGGGCACCCGGATCACGTTCGGCCTGCTCGCCGCGCTTCTGGCCGCGCCCACCCAGGGAGCGCCGATCCAGGCGCCGGAGCGGATCGTGTCCATGGGCCTGTGCACCGATCAGCTCGTCATGCTGCTGGCCGATCCGGACGCCATCCTGTCGGTCCACTGGGTGACCCAGGACAGCGACGATTCCGCCCTGGCGCGTCAGGCGGCGCGCTATGCCGCCAATCACGGCCTGGCCGAGGAGGTGCTGCAGCACCGGCCGGACCTGGTGTTCGCCGACGCCACCAACTCGCCGCTCGCGGTGACCATGCTGGAAAGGCAGGGCGTGCGGGTGGTGACGGTGCCGGTGGCGGACACCTTCGCGGGCACGCGGGCGAACATCAGGCAGGTCGCCGCGGCGCTGGGCGTGCCGGGGAAGGGCGAGGCACTGGTCGCCGCGTTCGACCGCGACCTGGCGGCGACGCGGGACGCGCTGGCGGCCCGGCACTACCGGGCGCTGGTCTACGGCGCGAACGGCTTCTCCGCGGGCGTCCCCAGCCTGTTCGACGACGTGCTGACCCATCTGGGGCTGATCAACATCGCCGGACGGCTCGGCCAGTCCGGCTGGGTGTCCATGTCGGTCGAGGACGTGATCCGGGCGGACCCGGAGCTGCTGATCCTCGGGGAATACCGGCCGGAGGCGCCGTCCATGGCCAACATGGTGCTCGAGCACCCGGCGCTTTCCAGCCTGAGGCACGGCCGGCCCGTGGTGCGCGTGCCGACCAGCCTGTGGAACTGCGGCACGCCCATGCTGGCCAAGGCGGCGCGCGTCCTCGCCGAACAGGTCGCCCGCGCCGAGGCGGGGCGGTGATGAGCGGCGGACGCGGCCAGATCGGCATCTGCGCGCTTCTCGCCGTGCTGGTGGCGGCGCTGTTCGCGGTGTCCGTGCTGACGGGGCGCGGCGGCGCGTGGCTGCCGGCCAACCAGCATCTGGGGCGCGAGGTGGCCGACATCATCCTTTTCCAGGTGAGGCTGCCGCGCGCCCTGCTGGGGGTGATCGCCGGCGGGGCGCTGGGCCTGTGCGGCGCGGCGCTCCAGGGTCTCCTGCGCAATCCGCTCGCCGAGCCGGGCCTGGTCGGTGCGTCGGGCGGGGCGGCGCTGGGCGCGGTGGTGGTGTTCTATTTCGGCCTGTTCGGCGGCGCGCTCGCCGTGCCGGTCGGCGGCTTCATCGGCGCCATGGCGGCGCTGGCCCTGCTCTATGCGCTGGCCGGACGGTCGCCCGACGTGATGACGCTGATCCTCGCCGGCGTCGCCATCAACGCCTTCGCGGGCGCGCTCACCTCGCTGGCCCTCAATCTGGCGCCCAGCCCGTGGGCCGCGCTCGAGATCGTGTTCTGGATGATGGGCTCCATCGCCGACCGGGGCATGAACCACGTCGCCTTCGCCGCGCCCTTCGCGGTGGCCGGCATGGCGCTGGTGCTGACCACCGGGCGCGCGCTCGACGCGCTCAGCCTGGGGCGGGACACCGCCCGCAGCCTGGGCTTCAGCCCGGCCGCGACCACGCTGCGCGTCATCCTCGGCACCGGGCTGGCGGTGGGCGCGGTGGTGTCCGTGACCGGCGTGATCGGTTTCGTGGGGCTGGCCGTTCCCCATCTGCTGCGTCCCTGGGTTGGGCATCATCCCAGCCGGCTGCTGTTTCCCAGCGCGCTGGCGGGCGCCGCCGTGCTGCTGGCGGCCGACATCCTGGTCCGGCTGCCGCTGCGCGGGCCCGAGCTGAAGCTGGGCGTGGTGACGGCGCTGATCGGCGCGCCCTTCTTCCTGCACCTGATCCTGAAGGCGAGGCGGACCGGCCCATGACCGTTCTCCAGGCCCGCGGCATAAACGTCTCCTTCGGCGCCATGCCGGCGGTGACGGGCGTCGGCTTCGAGGCCGGGCCGGGCACGCTGCTCGGCCTGATCGGGCCCAACGGCGCGGGCAAGACGAGCCTGCTGCGGGCGCTGGCGGGGCTGGTGCCCTTCGCGGGAACGGTCACGCTGGATGGCGGGCCGATCGCCGGCATCGGCCGCCGGAGCCTCGCGCGCACCGTCGCCTATCTGGCCCAGGGCGAGCCGGTGCACTGGCCGTTCACCGTCCGCGAGCTGGTGGCGCTCGGGCGCCTGCCGCACCGTCCGCCGTTCCAGGGGCCGTCGCCGGCGGACCGGGAGGCGGTCGCCGAGGCGCTCGCCCTCGCCGATGTCGAGGCGCTGTCGGACCGGCGCGTCGATACGCTGTCCGGCGGCGAGCGGGCGCGGGCGCTGCTGGCGCGCGCGCTTGCCGTCAAGGCGCCGGTGCTGCTGGTGGACGAGCCCATCGCCGCGCTCGATCCCTACCACCAGATGCACATCATGGAGGTGCTGCGCGCCTATGCCGAGGCGGGCGCCCTCGTCGTCGCGGTCCTGCACGACCTGACCCTCGCCGAACGCTTCTGCCACCGGCTGCTGCTGCTGCGCGGCGGTCGCCTGCTGGCCGACGGCCCGCCCCATGAGGTGCTCGTCGACGACAACGTCCGCGCCGCCTATCACGTCGCGGTCATCCACCATGTGCATGACGGGGAAAGGATCACCCTGCCGTGGCGGCGCGTCGATCCCGCCAGCTAGGGCGCGGGGGGCTCGAAACCGGCTTGCGAAGACGCGGAAGCCGCATGATAGTCCAGTGAAAGCAACGCGCTGGCGCTTTTGACGGGGCAGATTGGGATGGCAGGATGACGTTTCTCTCCCAATTGAGAGCGGGGGCTTGGCTGAGCCGCGACCGGGTGACGTCCTATGCGGGCATCCTGCTGGCCCTCGAAATCGTCGTCACGGCGTTCTTCGTTCTCGGCACGCACGGCAAGATCGTCGAGCTCGGCGGCGACGTCACCACCGATTTCGCCAGCTTCTACGCGGCCGGCAAGCTGGCGGCGGAGGGAACGCCCGCGCTGGCCTACGATCAGCCGTCGCATCTGCAGGCCATCCGGGATGCCACCGGGCCGACCGTCGACCATCTGTACTTCTACTATCCGCCGGTCTTCCTGCTCGTCTGCGTCGTGCTGGCGCATCTGCCCTACCTGACCGCCTTCTACGCGTTCCTGGCCGCCACCTTCGTTCCCTACCTGATCGTCGGCCGGAAGGTCCTCGGCGAAAGCGGCGCCCTGGGATGGCTGCTGGTGCTGGCCAGCCCCGCGGTCTACTGGGCGGGCGGCCTGGGGCAGAATTCGTTCCTGACGGCGGCGCTGTTCGGCGGCGCGCTGCTGCTGGTCGACCGGCGGCCGTTCGTGGCGGGCCTGGTCTTCGGGCTGCTCTGCTACAAGCCGCATTTCGGCCTGCTGATCCCGGTCGCGCTCGCCGCGGGCGGGCACTGGCGGGCCTTCACCGGCGCGGCGGTCTCGGTGGCGGCGCTCGTCGCGCTCTCGCTCCTGATCTTCGGCCGCGAGACCTGGGACGTCTATCTGGGCCTGACGGGCAGCGTCCCGGGCCGCTACGAGCACGGCGACATCGATCTGGCGGCCTTCGTGACGCCGTTCGGCGGGGCGCGGCTGGTGGACATCCCCGTGGCCGCCTCCTACGGGATACAGATCGTCATGGCGCTCGTGGCGGCGGTCGCGGTGGGCTATGTCTGGCGGCGGCGGGCCAGCCTGCCGCTTCGCGCCGCGACCCTGTGCGCGGGCGTGCTCGTCGCCGTGCCGGTCGGCCTGATGTACGACATGCTGATCTCGGCCGTCGCCATCTTCTGGCTGATCCGGGCCGCGCGCGACACGGGCTATGCGCCGTGGGAAAAGCTCGCCCTCGCGGCGATCTTCATCGTGCCGCTCCTGTCCCGGTGGCCGGCGGGCGTGCCCCTGCATTTCCCGCTCGGCCCGCTCGCCTCGGTCGCGCTGCTCGCGGTCGCGGTGCTGCATGCGCGGCGGGAGCTGGCGGGCGGCGCCGCGCGCAGAATCGCCTGATGGCGGGCGGCCGGCTCCGGCGGCTGGTTTCCGCGGGCGCCGGCTTTCCCAGCGCGGAGGTCTATGCGCTCGCGGCCAAGCTCGTGCACGGCGCCGTGCTCGCGGCGAGCGGCCTGCTGGTCCTGATGCTGCTGGACCCGGCGCGCATCGGCGTCTTCCTCGCCTTCGCCAATCTGGCCGGCCTGTCGCTGCTCGCCGATCTGGGGCTGATCTATTCGCTGCTTCTCGCGGTCTCCTCCCGGCCGGCGGACGAGGCCGGGCCCGTGGCCTCGGCCGCGTTCGCCGCCGGCCTTCCGACCGCGGCATTGACCGGCGTGCTGCTGTTCGCGGTCGGCGCCGCCGTCTTCGCGGGAAGCCGCATCGACGGCGGTACATGGCTCTGGCCGTGGCTTTCCTACTGCATCGTCTCCAGCGCGCAGGTCGTCCTCATGCTCGGCCTGACCTATGCGGAGGGCACCGGCCGGCGTCTCGAGGCGTGGCGCGGCCAGTTCCGGATCGAGCTTCTGGCCGGCGCCGTCCTGCTGGCGACGATCGCCCTCGGCGCCGAGCTGTGGTCGCTGGCCGCGGCCTCGGCGGCCCGCGTGCTGATTCTCGCCTGGCTCTGCGCCCGGCGCTTCGAGATGCCGCGGTGCGCCGCCGCCGCGCGCGCGGGCGTCTGGCGGCGGCAATTGTGGCCCATGCAATGGAAGGTCCTCGTCAGCAACGCGGTGGCCATGATCGCCACCAGGCTCCTGACGCCGATCCTGCTGGTGGCCCAGGGCGCCGTCGCGGCGGGGCAGGTCGGGCTGGTGCTGGCGTTGAGCGCGCTGGTCATGGTCACCAGCTCGGTCTGGCCGATGAGCCAGACGGCGCTCTATTCCAGCCTCTATCACGAGGGGCAGGGCGCGGCGCTGACAGGCCGGTTCCGGCGGGCGTTCGCCGGCAGCACGCTGCTCGCCGTGCTGGCGGCGGCGGCCATCGGGCTGGGCTGCGACGTGCTGCGCGCCTCCAGCGCCCACATGGCCGAACGGCTTCCGGCGCCGGGGATCGTCTGGCTGGTGCTGGCCGCCGCGCCGCTGGGGCACCTCGCCAACTGCCTGATGATCGGGATCCGGTGCCAGCGCACCGACCCGGCGGTGATCCCCGGCCTGCTGCTGCTGGTCCCGGCGCTCGCCGCGTACTGGTACGCGGCGCGGCTCGGGCCTGAGAGC
The DNA here is from genome assembly GCA_964630425.1 of uncultured Bifidobacterium sp. Taxonomy (GTDB): domain Bacteria; phylum Pseudomonadota; class Alphaproteobacteria; order SMXS01; family SMXS01; genus RI-34. Next base: position 6,428 of record CAZVVC010000131.1, read on the forward strand.
TTCGCCCTCGCCTATCTGGCGGTCAATGCCGCCTTCGCGCTGCTGTACGGGGTCTATTTCCGGCGGTTCATCGTCGCGGTGCGCGCCCGCCGGTGACCGCCGCGTCCAGCGCGGGCCATCTCTCGCGGATCGCGCGTCCCGCGGGGCACGACAGGAGGAAGGCGCCGAGCAGGCTGGCGAGGCGCGCGACGGCCCACCACCAGACGGCCTCGCGGAACAGCCAGAAGCCGATCTCCGCCGGGCCGGCCACCAGATGGTGGAAGAACTCCTCCCAGAGCAGGAAGACGATGCCGGCGATCAGCAGCCGGTAGCGCCCGTCCGCGCGGGCCAGCGCGAACAGGCCGGGCAGGGTGAGCAGCAGGAAGATCGCGCGATAGGCGATGTTCTGCGTGGCGAAGAAGCAGCCGGCGATGACCACCGCGCCCGCGACCAGGAAGGCGGCATGGCCATCCGGCAGCGCCGGCCAGCCCGCCATGTCGCGGCGCAGGCTGCGGCAGGCGACCGTGGCCGCCAGCGCGGCGAGCAGGGCATAGACCGCCAAGGCGGGCGGCGGCAGCGGGGATCGCAGCACCTCGTCGTATGTTTCCGGCGCCGCCATCGGCAGCGCGATCAGGCCGAGCGGCAGGTTGCGGGCGCCGAACAGGTCAGTATAGGGCGAGCCGTAGGGCGAGACGCGCAGCGAGGTGGCGACATCGCCCCCGGCGAAGGCCAGCAGGGCGGCGAGGCCCGCGACCGCGGCGGCGCCGGTGACGGCGAGGGTGCGCCACCGCTCGCGCGCCGCCAGGATCATCAGCACGGCGGGATAGAACTTCAGCAGCGCCGCGAAGACGAAGGCGCCGTATCCGGCCCAGCGGAACCCGCCGGGCAGCAGCACCAGGTGGACGCCGCACACCGTCAGGATGAACAGCGCGGCATCGAGATTGGCGCGCTCGACGGCGAAGACCGAGGCGGCGGACAGCACCGCGACCGTCCGCACCGCGACCTCGGCCCACGACCGGCACGGCGGCAGCGCCGACAGGGCGAGGAAGAAGCCGATGGCGATCAGGAAGCCCAGCGCGAGCCGGTCGCCGGCGTCGAGGCCGAAGACCGAGGCCCGCACCAGCAGCGGCCCATAGCTGTACCAGCCGCCCCCCATGCACGCGTTGGGCGCCCAGACGTCGACGCCCTGGCCCCGGCAGTCGATGGCCTTGAGGATGGATTCGATGTCGAGGAACGGATAGGCATAGGGCAGGATGCCCCATCCTTCGAGGATGGCGGCATAAAGCGCCCGGTCGCCGTGGGCATGGAACAGCGCCATGCCGGCGAAGGCGATCAGGCCGGCGAGGCCGGGGGCGAAGCGGAACGCCGCGCGCTCCAGCCGGCCGCCGCTCATGCCCGGCATGCCGCGGTGATCCGGTCCGCCATGTAGTCGATCTGCTCGGGGCCGAGGGCCGGATAGACGCCGATCCAGAAGGTGTCGTTCATCACCCGGTCGCTCGCCGTCAGGTCCCCGGACACGCGGAAGGCGCGGCCTTCCATGTAGGGCTGGCGCACCAGATTGCCGCCGAACAGGTTGCGGGTGGCGATGCGCGCCGCGTTCAGCCGGGCGACCAGCGCATCGCGGCCGACGGGCGCGCCCTGCCGCACGGTGATCGGGAAGCCGAACCACGACGGCGCCGAGCCGGGCGTCGCCTCGGGAAGGATCAGCACGTCCCGCAGCGGCTCCAGCGCCGCATGCAGCCGGGCGAAATTGGCGCGCCGGGCGGCGACGAAGCCGTCCAGCCGGTCGAGCTGGGCGAGGCCGACCGCCGCCTGCAGGTCGGTCATCTTCAGATTGTAGCCGAGGTTGCTGTAGATGTATTTGTGGTCGTATCCCCGCGGCAGGCCGCCGAGCTGCCAGCCGAAGCGCTGCTTGCAGGTGTTGTCGGCGCCCGGCGGGCACCAGCAGTCGCGGCCCCAGTCGCGCACCGATTCCATGGCGCGCTTCATGTGGCTGCTGCCGGTGAAGACCGCGCCGCCCTCGCCGGTGGTGATGTGATGGGCCGGATAGAAGCTGAGCGTGCCCGCATCGCCGAAAGTGCCGACCGGCTTGCCGCGATAGGTGGCGCCGAAGGCGTCGCAGCAATCCTCGATCACCCGCAGGCCGTGCCTGGCGGCGATGACCATGACCGTGTCGAGGTCGAACGGATTGCCCAGCGTGTGCGCGACGACGATGGCCCGGGTGCGCGGCGACAGCGCCGCCTCGATCAGGTCGGCCCGGATGTTGTAGGTGGGGATGTGCACGTCGACGAAGACTGGCACCAGCCCGTTCTGCAGGATGGGGTTGACCGTCGTCGGAAAGCCGGTCGCGCAGGTGACGACCTCGTCGCCCGGCCGCAGCGCGTCCTCGCCGATCATGGCGCTGGTCAGCGCCGTCACCGCCATCAGGTTGGCCGACGAGCCCGAATTGCAGCTGAGGGCGTAGCGCGTGCCCAGCGCCTTGGCGAGGCCCGCCTCGAACGCGTCGTTGAAGTGCCCGGTGGTCAGCCAGAACTCCAGCGCCGCGTCGACGAGGGCGGTCATCTCGGGCGCGCCGTAGACCTTGCCGGACACGGGCACCGGCGACCGGGCCGGATCGAACGCGCCCGGCGCATGGGCCAGCTCGGCATAGCGCGCCACCAGCCGCAGGATCTCCTCGCGCAGCGCCTCGGCCTCGTTCATCGCGCGGCCTCGGGCAGTGCGCCGGCGAAGGCGTCGATCTGGCGCAGGGTGACGGCGCGCATGTCCTCGCCCCGCGCGAAGGCGCGGTACCACGACACGGTCTCGGCGAGCGCGGCGTCGAGCGGCAGGCGCGGCGCCCAGCCCAGCTCGCGCCGCGCCTTGTCGGACAGCAGGCGCAGCACGGCCGCCTCGTGCGGCGCGTTCTCAGGCGGCGCGACCGTGACCGCCGCGCCGCCGCCCCACAGCCGGCACAGTCTGTCCGCGACGTCGCGGACGCTGACCTCGCTGGCCGGATCGGGGCCGAAATTCCACGCCTCGGGCCGGGACGGCCGCGCGCGCACCAGCCGCTCCGCCGCGAGCAGATAGCCGGCGAGCGGGTCGAGCACGTGCTGCCACGGCCGGATCGCCGCCGGGTTGCGCAGCTCCGGCGCGGCGCCGTCCAGCAGGCCGCGCATGATGTCGGCCACCAGCCGGTCCTCGGCCCAGTCGCCGCCGCCGACCACATTGCCGGCGCGAACCGAGGCGACGGCGCAGCCCCGCGCGGCCAGGAACGAGCGCGCATAGGCCGCGGTAACCAGCTCGGCGCAGCCCTTGCTGCTGCTGTAGGGATCGTGGCCGCCCATGGGGTCGCCCTCGCGATAGGGCAGGCGCGCGGGCGCTTCCTCGTAGCATTTGTCGCTGGTGA
>CAZVVC010000132.1:0-9736 GCA_964630425.1 uncultured Bifidobacterium sp.
ACCAAGGGCGTGCTGACCACGGCGTCGAGCCACATCCTCGACGGCTTCAGGCCGCCCTATGAATCCACCGTCACCGCCAATCTGTGGCGCGACGGCGCGGTCATGCTGGGCAAGGTGAGCCTGGACGAGTTCGCCATGGGCTCGTCCAACGAGACCAGCTATTACGGCCCGGTCGAGAACCCGTGGCGCGGCGCCGACGGCAAGTCCCGCGTGCCCGGCGGCTCGTCGGGCGGCTCCGCCGCCGCGGTGGCGGCGCATGTCGCGGCGGCCGCCACCGGCACCGATACCGGCGGCTCGATCCGCCAGCCCGCCAGCTTCTGCGGCCTTGCCGGCATCAAGCCGACCTACGGCCGCTGCTCGCGCTGGGGCATCATCGCCTTCGCCTCCTCGCTCGACCAGGCCGGCCCCATCGCCCGCACCGTCGAGGACGCGGCGATCATGCTCGGCTCCATGGCCGGGTTCGATCCCAGGGATTCCACCTCCATCGACACGCCAGTGCCCGACTACCGCGCGGCGCTGACCGGCGACATCCGCGGCATGAGGATCGGTATCCCGCGCGAATACCGCATCGACGGCGCGCCCCGGGACATCCTCGACCTGTGGGACAAGGGCATCCAGTGGATGAAGGACGCGGGCGCCGAGGTCGTCGACATCTCGCTGCCCCACACCAAATACGCGCTGGCGACCTATTACGTGGTCGCCCCGGCCGAGGCCAGCTCGAACCTGGCGCGCTATGACGGCGTGCGCTACGGCCTGCGCGAGCCGGGCGGCAGCCTGATCGAGATGTACGAGAACACCCGCGGCGCCGGTTTCGGCCACGAGGTGCAGCGCCGCATCCTGATCGGCACCTACGTGCTGTCGGCGGGTTACTACGACGCCTATTACCTGAAGGCCCAGAAGGTGCGCACGCTGATCGCCCGCGACTTCGAGCAGGCCTTCGCCCAGGTGGACGCCATCCTGACGCCGACCGCGCCGTGCTCGGCGTTCTCGCCGGGCGAGAAGTCGGCCGATCCCATCTCCATGTATCTCAACGACGTGTTCACCGTGCCCGCCTCGCTGGCCGGCATCCCGGGCATGTCGGTGCCGGCGGGCATCTGTGGCGCGGGCATGCCGCTGGGCCTGCAGATCCTCGGCCGGCCGTTCGAGGAGGAGACGGTGCTGAAGGTGGGCCATGTGCTCGAACGGGCCGCCGCGTTCGGCGCGCGGCCCGGCGCGTGGTGGAAGGAGGCCGCGTGATGTCCAAGCTGATTTCAGGCGCCACCGGCGATTGGGAAGTGGTCCTCGGCCTCGAGGTCCACGCCCAGGTGACTTCCAACGCCAAGCTGTTCTCGGGCGCCGCGACGGCGTTCGGGGCCGAGCCCAACAGCCAGGTCTCGCTGGTCGACGCGGCCATGCCCGGCATGCTGCCGGTCATCAACCGCTATTGCGTCGAGCAGGCGGTGCGCACGGGCCTGGCGCTCAACGCCAAGATCAACCTCTATTCGGTGTTCGACCGGAAGAACTACTTCTATGCCGACCTGCCGCAGGGCTATCAGATCTCCCAGTTCAAGCAGCCCATCGTGGGCGAGGGCGTCATCACCCTCGACCTGAAGGACGGCGAGACCAAGGAAGTGGGCATCGAGCGCCTGCACCTGGAGCAGGACGCCGGCAAGTCCATGCACGACCAGCATCCGAGCATGACCTATGTGGACCTGAACCGCTCAGGCGTGGCGCTGATGGAGATCGTGTCCAAGCCCGACATGCGCTCGTCCGAGGAGGCCGGCGCCTACCTCAAGAAGCTGCGCACCATCCTGCGTTATATCGGCACCTGCGACGGCAACATGGAGCAGGGCTCCATGCGCGCCGACGTCAACGTGTCCGTGCGCAAGCCCGGCGGCCCGCTGGGCACGCGCTGCGAGATCAAGAACGTCAACTCGGTGCGCTTCGTGCAGCAGGCCATCGAGTACGAGGCGCGCCGCCAGATCGACATCATCGAGGAGGGCGGCACGATCGTGCAGGAAACGCGCCTGTTCGACCCGAACCAGGGCGTGACCCGTTCCATGCGCTCGAAGGAAGAGGCGCACGACTACCGCTACTTCCCCGATCCCGACCTGCTGCCGCTGGAGTTCGAGCAGGCCTGGGTCGACGGGCTGAGGGCCGCGCTGCCCGAGCTGCCCGACGACAAGAAGGACCGGCTGATGCGCGACTTCGCCCTGTCGCCCTACGACGCGGGCGTGATGGTCGCCGAGCCCGAGATCGCCGCCTATTTCGAGGAGGTCGCCCAGGGCCGCGATCCCAAGCAGGCCGCCAACTGGGTCACCGGCAGCCTGTTCGCCGTACTGAACGCGCGGGACCTGTCCATCACCGAAAGCCCGGTCAGCGCCGCCAATCTCGGCAAGCTGGTCGACCTGATCGCCGACGACACCATCTCGGGACGCATCGCCAAGGACGTGTTCGAGATCATGGTCGAGACCGGCGGCGATCCGGCGGCGATCGTCGAGGAGAAGGGCCTGAAGCAGATCACCGACACCGGCTTCATCGAAGGCATCGTCGACAAGGTGATCGCCGAGAATCCGGGCCAGGTCGAGCAGTATGCCGGCGGCGCCAACCCCAAGGTCATCGGCTGGTTCGTCGGCCAGGTCATGCGCCAGAGCCAGGGCAAGGCCAACCCCGGCCAGGTCAACGAGCTGCTGAAGAAGAAGCTGGGCTAAGCTGTTTTTCTCAGGCCGTCATCCCGCCGGAGGAGCTTGTGAAGAAATTCATCATGCTCCTCCGGCGGGATGACGGCTGTGGATGCATATGGGAAATTGGTGTAGACAGCCCGCGCCCCGGTACGGAAGCATCCTGTGACTGAAACGCCGCTTGGAAACCATCAGCCTGAAGGTCTGGAGTCCCGAACTCTCGACAAGGGCGGGTTGGCAAATGCATTCCGCCTTCTCGCCGAACTGCCGAGGGATTTTCTTGAGGCGGGCCGGGAAGATGGCCCTCCTCAAGACCGTGACTTCGCCGAGTGACAGCTCTCAGTCCTCGAAACCGATGAAGGATGCGGCCTCGTCCACCGGCTTGCGGTTGGACACCACCGCGTTCGCCGGGAACGACTCGTCGGGATAGCCCATGGCGATGCAGGTCATGATGACCTGGTCGTCGGGGATGCGGGCGTGCTCGCGCACCACGGGCGACTGCATGATCCCCTGGCTGTTGATCACGCAGCCCAGGCCGCGCGACCAGGCCGCGTTGACGATGGCGTTGGCCACCCCGCCGCAGTCGAACGGGCCGTAGTCGCCGCCGAAGATCGAGCGGTCATAGGTGACGACGATGGAGACGGGGGCGTCGAACTGGCGGAAGCCGCGCAGCACCCAGTCCTGCCGCCCCTCCTTGTCGTGGCGCTCGATCCCCATGGCGCCGAAGAGCTGCTTGGCCACTTCGATCTGCCGGTCCCTGTGCACGCCCTCATAGGCGCCGTGGCTGCGGAATTCGCGGGATTCCGGCACGCCCGCCAGGATGCGCTCGGTGTTCCCGGCGCGGATGCGGTCGAGCGGCGCGCCGGTGACGACATGGAAATGCCACGGCTGGGTGTTGAACGACGACGGCGCCCGCATCGCGATCGCGAGCACTTCCCTGATCAGCGCCCTGGGAACCGGCACGGGCTTGTAGCCGCGTATGCTCCGGCGTCCCCGGACGACTTCATCGTACTGCATGACTGGATCTCCACGTTTCACCGCCGGCATTTACGAATCCTATGCCCCGCGCATCAAGCCGAAAGTTCACGCGTGAAGGCTTGGCCCTCTCCGGCCCATGCGCTACGCTCCCCGCCGTCTGAACGGGGAGGATGCCAATGACCATCGAGGAGCTGCTGGAGATCGAGGCCATCAAGCAGATGCGCCATCTCTATTCCCACTATTACGACGGCAACAGGCTGGACGAGCTGGTCGGCCTGTTCACCGACGACGCGGTGTGCGAGTTCGGCCCCAATTTCGGCGGCGACTGGGTCGGCAAGGAGCAGATCCGCGCCCGCTATCACGACTTCCTTCATGGCAGCGGCCGGCTGGAGCATTCCCAGATGCACGCGGTCACCAATCCGTGGATCCGGCTGATCGACAAGGACACGGCCTATGGCCGCTGGTACCAGCTCAACCTGAACGTGTCGCCCGGCGCGCCCAATCCGCTCACCCTGTTCGGCGTCTATGACGACGTCTACAGGAAGGTGGACGGCGACTGGAAGATCCACCGCACCCGCATCGACTTCCTGTGGCCGCGCCGCGAGTTCCACGGCCTGCGCGACACGTTCGACTGAGCCGCCGCGCATCGCCGCACGCCGTGGTTGCGGCCCTGCGGCGGTGATTCTTCTTGGCGCGCGGCGGCCGCCTCGGCCATCCTGCCGCGCGAGACATGTCCCCTTCCGATGGAGCGATCCATGATCGACGTTCACTACTGGCCCACGCCCAACGGGTGGAAGGTCACCATCATGCTGGAGGAAACCGGCCTGCCTTACCGCATCGTGCCGGTGGATATCGGCGGCGGCGACCAGTTCAAGGCCGGGTTCCTGCGTATCAGCCCCAACAACCGCATGCCCGCGATCGTCGACGACGACCCGATCGGCGGCGGCGCGCCGCTGTCGATCTTCGAATCCGGCGCGATCTTGGAATATCTGGCCGACAAGACCGGCCGGTTCCTGCCCGCCTCCGGCGCCGGCCGCTACAAGGTGCTGCAATGGGTGCACTGGCAGATGGCCAATCTGGGCCCGATGATGGGCAACGCCAACCACTTCAAGAACTACGCCAAGACCCTGACCGACAAGCCCGAGCAGCTCGAATACGGCACAAGGCGCTTCGTCGGCGAGGTGGACCGGCTCTCGGGCGTCATGGACGCCCAGCTTTCGGTGAACGAGTATCTCGCCGGGCCGGACTACAGCATCGCCGACATGATCGCCTGGCCGTGGGCGTTCCTGCTGCCGCGCATCATCGACGAGGCCGTGCTGGAGCCGTTCCCGAACCTCAAGCGCTGGATCGACCAGGTGGGCGCGCGCCCCGCCGTGGACAAGGGCCGCAAGGTGGGCCGCGAGTTGTCCGACCGCAAGCTGACGCCCGAGGAGGAAGAGGCGCGCAAGCAACTGCTGTTCAACCAGACCAACGACAAGGTCCGCGCCGCGCGCGAGGCCGCCGCCAGGGCCGGCTCCTGACGCCGGAGTGATCCGGGCATCGAAGGACGGCGGCTTCCGGGCCGCCGTCTTTTTTTTGCGTCTCGGATAGGCGGAAGGTTAGCCACCCCACCACCGAGAGGCCGCCCCACAACCGAGAGACCATCCCCCAAAACCGAGAGGGCTGAGGAGGCCCGCAGGGCCGTCGCGAAGCCCGGGCCGCGTGACGCGCTGCATCCCGTCCTTCGCGACGCGACTTCGCCGCTCCTCAGGACTGCCGGTTGGGAGTGTCCTTCCTCCTGACGTTCTTTTCAATCGGCCGCGACGGGATCTCGGAGTCTTCCAGCGGCTGGTAAACATCCGCACCTATACCCAAGCCACCCCAGATCCGAGAGGGCTGAAGAGGCCCGCAGGGCCGTCGCGAAGCCCGGGCCACGTGACGCGCGGCATCCCGTCCTTCGCGACGCGGCTGTGCCGCTCCTCAGGACTGCCGGTTGGGGGCGTCCTTCCTCCTGACGTTCTTTTCAATCGGCCGCGATGGAATCGCGGAGCCTGCCAGCGGCTGGTAAACATCCGCACCTATACCTAAGCCACCCCATAGCCGAGAGGGCTGAGGAGGCCCGCAGGGCCGTCGCGAAGCCCGGGCCACGGGCGCGTGGCATCCCGTCCTTCGCGACGCGGCTTCGCCGCTCCTCAGGACTGCCGGTTGTGGGGAAGGGCCCTGGTAGTGGCGAGGGAAAGGGCCCAATGAACGCGGCGCCAGATGGCCGAATCCGCCGCGAACCTTTCCCGCGCCGAATGCGCCCTGCGGTATTCCGTTAATATCGCGTTCATGGAACCCGGTTCAGGATGTGCGTGTTGTGAACATACAGACACGGGAGTTACCAGTCATGTTCGATACAACCCACAGCTTCTCGTACAGCGCGCCCGCGGCTCCGTCGCAGCACGTGATCTCGGAAGATGCGGACTCCTATTTCGAGCTGGGCCTTGCCTATGCGTCGGGTCATGGCGAGCCGGTCGACTATGTGCGCGCCCACAAATGGTTCAACATCGCCGCCATGCTGGGCGACGCCCGCGCCCGTGAGGAGCGCGCCGACCTGGCCGAGGTGATGAGCCCGGCCGAGATCGCCGAGGCGCAGCGCCTGGCCCGCGAATGGGTGCTCAGCCACTAGCCGGCACTCCCATGCCCCGGGGACGCCCGTCCCCGGGTGGCGCGCGGCAGGCCGACAGGCTATGCTGCCGGTCCGAACCGAACCGTAAACGGAAGGACCCATGCGCACATCGTCCGCCCTGGCCGCGCTGCTTGCCGCGGCTCTCGTCACCGCCTGCGACGGCGGCTCCGAAACCTCCCCCGACAAGGCCGCCGGCGCCGGTCCGGAAGCGACCGAGGCCGCCGGCACGCCCGCCGTGCGGCAGCCCGCGCCGGGCTCGCTCGAGGCGATGGTCGCCGGCGCGCATCGCCGGCCCGAGGACCGGGCGCGCGACAAGTACCGCCATCCCGAGCAGACGCTGGACTTCTTCGGCCTGAAGCCCGAAACCAACGTGGTCGAGATCTGGCCCGGCGGCGGCTGGTACACCGACATCATCGCGCCCTATGTGGCCGGCAAGGGCAAGTACACCGCCGCCATCTTCGAGGAAGGCGACGGCACCGGCTACGGCCCGCGCCTCAACAAGGCGCTGAAGGACCGGGTCGCGGCCAATCCCTCGCTCTACGGGCCGATGACCTATGCCACCCTAGGCCCCGTCACCATCGACATCGTGCCCGAGGGCACGGCCGACATGGTGCTGACCTTCCGCAACGTGCACAACTGGATGGCCGGCGGCTATGCCGACAAGGTGTTCACCGCCATGTTCCGGGCGCTCAGGCCCGGCGGCGTGCTGGGCGTCGAGGAGCATCGCGGCGACCCCGAGTTGCCCCAGGACCCGATGGCGGCCAGCGGCTACGTCACCCAGGACTATGTGATCCGGCTGGCCGAGCAGGCGGGCTTCCAGCCGGCCGAGCATTCCGAGATCAACGCCAATCCGCTCGACACCCGCGATCATCCCAAGGGGGTGTGGACCCTGCCGCCCACCTTCCGCCTCGGCGACCAGGACCGCGAGAAGTACATGCAGATCGGCGAAAGCGACCGGATGACGCTGAAATTCGTCAAGCCCGCCACCACGGGCATGGCGGCGGCCGAATCGGAATAGGGCGCGGCCATGGCCGCCGGGCGGTTCAACGCCTTGGGCTTCCTGCTGCGCTGGCTGGGGGCGATCGTGCTGGTGTTCGCCGCCTACAACCCCACGGGCTGGTCCTACTATCACTGGATCATGGCCTCGGGCGAGGACGCGGGCGCCGGCGGCGTGCCGCTCAAGATCCTCGCCGGCCTGCTGCTTCTCGGCGGCTTCGCGGTCTATTTCCGCGCCACCTGGCTGTCGCTGGGCCTGCTGGGGATCGCGCTGGTCGTGGCGGTGTTCGGGGTCTTCGTCTGGCTGCTGGCCGACTACCGCCTCGTCGACGTGGGCTCGCCCCTCGCGGTCGTCCTGGTCGTCGAGGTGATTCTCACCGTCGTCATGGGCGTGGGCATGTCGTGGTCCCACGTCCAGCGCCGCCTGACCGGCCAGCTCGACGTGGACGAGCTGGACCAGCAATGATTTGCGCCGGGATTTGCCGCCGCCGGGGGCTAAACCATTGACACCCATCCGCCCGTTCGCTACCAACGGCGGCGGAGAGGTGGCCGAGTGGCCGAAGGCGGCGGTTTGCTAAACCGTTATACGGTCAAAAGCCGTATCGTGGGTTCGAATCCCATCCTCTCCGCCATTCCTCCCTTCCCAACATTCTCCCGACATGCGCTGTTGGCGGCTGAATCCGGCAGGTTGTAAGGGTTTCGGCGCAAAGCTCTGCACTGCTCGATACCGGTTTGGGCACCGCATAGTGTCTCCGTTGGCACTTTTTCTCTGAAGCTGTGGACTGTCGCTAGAAAGTACGGCTCCTAACCCCCTTTCTGTTGAAGGGGTTGCAGAGTTGGCTGGTCCCGGAGATTCGAGTATTCGCGCGCTTGGCGGACGGGTCTGAAATCGAAAACACGACGGCGAGTCCGACGTCTCTATGCGACTATCAACAGACCGATGCGCACAAGCGCCTCGGCTTCGGTTGTCATCCGGACGCCAGCATGACCGTTTTTGCGCTGAACCGGCGAGCGATCTTCGGATCGTAGGGGTATCCGATGATCGTTCCGTCCCTGATCTTCTCGATCGCCTCAGGACGTGTCAGATGACCTGTCCGGCACCTCGACCGTCTTGAAGTCGTAGGTGCCGGGTCCCTGAAAGAGCGCGAAACGACATCTCCTCTCGCTGGCGTTGATGGTCGTATGCACGGTACCCGCGGGTACCGTCGTCATGCCTCCCGCCTGCAGCGTAACGGAGCTGTTAGGGGCATGCGTCATGACGGTCAGCTCACCCTCCTGGCAGATATACCAGTCGGCGACCTCGCTGTGGAAATGCCAGGGGGTCCGCCGGCCAGGCTCGAGCGTGTACAGCGTGAACCGCGCTTCGGGGGTTTCGATGACGACCCGGCGCTGAATGCCCCTTGTCGCTTGCCTTACTTCATCGTGATCCATTTGCCGTCCTGTTAGGTCTGGGCCTCACCGGTCGAGCTTCAACACCCGCAACCGCAGCGCATTGCCGGCACATGCGCGCAGGACCAGATAGCCCGCGAGCGCCGACAGGATGGAGCCGCCCAGCACGCCGATCTTCACTTCGTCCATCAGAATGGGATCGGCGAAGGCGAGTCCGCCGATGAATAGGCTCATGGTGAAGCCGATGCCGCATAGCAGGCAGACGCCATAGATTTGGGTCCAACTCGCGCCGGCCGGCTTCGGCGCGACACCGAACCGCACGCATAGCCAGAGCGCGCCGAGCACGCCTGCCTGTTTGCCGAGGAACAGGCCAACCGCGATGCCGAGCGGCAAGGGCGCAAGAATGGTTTCCAGCCCCATGCCAGCAAAGGACACGCCCGCATTGGCGAAGCCGAAGATCGGCACGATGGCATAGGCGACCCAGGGCTGGAGCGCATGTTCCAGCCGATGCAGTGGCGGCTCCGTTCCTTCCCGCGCACCGGGCGCGGCGCGAAGCGGAATGAAAATCGCCGTCAGCACGCCCGCGATGGTGGCATGGACGCCTGAAAGCAGCACCGCCAGCCAGAGCAGGCCACCGAGCAGGAGATAGGGAAGCAATCGCGTCACACCGGCCCGGTTCAATGCGACCATCCCGCCGCCGACGGCGGCGGCGGCAAGCAGCGCAAGGACATTGAGATCACTGGTATAGGCCAGCGCAATGATCGCCACCGCGCCCATGTCGTCAACGATGGCAACCGTCACCAGGAACAACTTGAGAGAGGTCGGCACGCGCCTGCCCAGCAAGGCCATCACCCCGATGGCAAAGGCAATGTCGGTTGCCGCCGGAATCGCCCAGCCCTGCGCTAATCCCGGCGTCGAGCCAGCGACCGTCAGATAGACCAGCGCCGGCACGGCCATGCCGCCTGCCGCAGCGATCATCGGCAAGGCGCGGTCGGACCAGCTCGAAAGCTGTCCGCCGACGAACTCGCGTTTGATCTCCAGCCCCACTAGCAGGAAGAACAGC
>CAZVVC010000133.1:0-9710 GCA_964630425.1 uncultured Bifidobacterium sp.
CCGCCCCGGCCGGGAATCTCCCGGGTCATGGCGCGGTCGGACCTGGGGCGCGCGGGGAAGACGCCGTCGCCCCGCGCACGGGCGTCGCGGATCACCCTGGGCGGGACGGTGTCGATGGGCGGCGCCTTCGCCAGCAGTTCGCCGATGCGGGCATTGACCGCCAGCGTTTCGGGATCGATCGCGGCGGGATCGAAGAGCGCGGGATCGAGATAGGTATGGCCTGACACGTCGTTTCCCCTGTTGCCGCTTGCGGCTCCATCATGCCCGGTGCACGCTTCTGCGCAAGAGAGACGGAGCGGGGGAAAGCTCATGCCTTTCATTCAGGCCGGGGATATCCGCATCTATTACGAGATGGCCGGACAGGGGCCACGGCTGCTGTTCATCAACGGCACCGGCGGCGACCTGCGCAATCCCATGGGCCCCATGCAATCGCCGCTCGCGCGGCATTTCACGCTGCTGTCCTTCGACCAGCGCGGCCTGGGCCGGACCAGCAAGCCCGATGGCCCCTATACCATGCGCGGCTATGCCGACGACGCCGCCCGGCTGCTCAATGCCGTCGGCTGGGTCCGGTGCCATGTGCTGGGCTATTCGTTCGGCGGCATGGTCGCCCAGGAATTCGCCATCCGCCACCCGCACCGCGTCGACAAGCTGGTGCTGTGCGTCTCCTCGCCGGGTGGCGCGGGCGGCGCGTCCTATCCGTTGCAGGACCTGGCCAGGCTGGGTCCCGAGGAACGCGCGCGGCGCGGCATCGCGCTGGCCGATCTGCGCCGGACGCCGGCATGGCAGGCGAGCCATCCCGACGAGGCGGCCCGGTACATCGCCCAGGCGCTGGCCGCCGAGCGGGCGCACGCCGACGAGCCGGGCTGGGCCGAGGGCAAGGCGCGCCAGCTCGAGGCCCGGCGCGGCCACGACACCTACGACCGGCTCGGCCGGATTCAAGCGCCGACGCTGGTCTGCGGCGGCCGCTACGACGGCATCGCGCTCGCCGCGACCCAGGAACGGATGGCGGCGCGCATTCCCGGCGCCGAACTGAGGATGTTCGAGGGCGGCCACCTGTTCGTGATCCAGGACAAGGCGGCCTATCCGGCCATCATCGACTGGCTGAAGCAGCCCGTACCGGCGCCCTGATCCCCGGCGTCATTTCGGGAACGCCCGCGTCTTGTCGAGGGCCGCGCTCATCTCGCTGTAGCGCCCGTCGACCAGGTCGCGGATGTAGTCGTGGGTGAAGACGTAGAAGTCGCCCGCCTTCATCCCCTCGACGGTCATCCGCCCGACGATGTCCGGGTCCATGCCCAGATCCATGATGAGCTTGCGCGATTCCTCGTTGGAGGCGCCGCGCTGTCCGTACTGGGCGGGACGGTCCCGCTCGATGTCCCAGATGTCCGTGGCGACCGGACCGGGGCAGAGCAGCGTGACCTCGATGCCCTTGTCGCCATAGTCGCCGCGCATGGCGTCGGCCAGGCCCAGCACCGCATGTTTCGAGGCGGCATAGATCGGCATGCTGCCATAGGGCGTCATGCCCACGCTCTGCTCCGAGCCGGTGATGACGATATGCGCCGGCGTGCCCTGCGTCAGGAAGTGCGTGATGAACACCGACGAGGCGAGATAGACGCCGCGCACGTTGACGCCCATCAGCCAGTCCCAGTCGTTGTCGTGGATCGTGTGCATCAGGCCGCGGAAGCCGACGCCCGCGTTCGCGACCAGGATGTCCACATGCCCGAACTCGGCGAAGGCGCGGTCGGCCAGCGCCTCGACGGCCTCGCGCTTCGAAGCGTCGCTGCCGACGCCGACGGCGCGGATGCCGAATTCCTCGGACAGGGCCGCGGCGGCGCGCTCGGACTTTTCCGCGTGAAGGCCGCTCAGCATCAGATGCGTGCCCTCGGCCGCCAGCGCCCGCGCGATGCCCAGGCCGATGCCGCTGTTGCCGCCCGTGACGACGGCAACCTTGTCCTTGAGATCCTTCATCGACAACTCCCCATGTCTCGCTCAAGCATAGCCAGCGGCCCGAACCGTGCCTACCATGTTATGTCCATGCCCCATCCCGCCGGAGCGCCATGAGCAGGCCCGTCGTTCTCGTCACGGCGTTCGAACCGTTCGGCCCGTACCGGGTCAATTCGAGCTGGGAAGCGGCGAGGTTGCTGGAGCGGCGGTTCGCGGGCCGGGTCGTGGCGGCGCGGCTGCCGGTGCACCGGGCGAGGGCGGCCGCCGCGCTCGACGCGCTTTTGCGGGATCACCGTCCCGAGGCGTGCCTTCTCACCGGCCTGGCGCGCGGGCCGCGCCTGGGCATCGAGACGGTGGCCAGACGCCCCAGGGCGCTTGCCGGGCCGGACGCGCCCGGCCTTCTGGCCGGGTCGTGGCCCGTCGCCGAAGCGGGGCTGGCGCTGCGCCTATCCGGACTGCCTTACCGGGTATCGCGCAATGCCGGAAGATATGTCTGCGACAGCACTTACTGGTCATTAATGATGTTCAGGATCAACAATGGATGGCCCAGGGACGCGGGCTTTCTGCACGTTCCGCCCCTGTCGCGGCGCTTCACCGCCGCGCGTCTGGCGGCGGGCATGGAACGGATCGTGCGGCGGCGGCTGGTCAGGTCAGCAGCTTCGGGAACAGCCCGATGAGGCCGATGAGGATCAGGTAGACCGCGATCACGTAATTAAGGATCTTGGGCGCGATCAGGATCAGGATGCCGGCAACCAGCGCGATGAGGGGCGTGATGATGATCGTGTCCATGGCGTCCTCCGATAATCGTGCGCAAGGCCAACGACCGCGGCACGCGGCCGGTTCCACCGCCTCGCTGCGTCAGGGGCGCTGCAGGCGGGTGATCTTGGTGCCTTGCAGGGCGATGCCGCCCATCAGGCCCTTCTGGTCGAAGACGAAGGCATAGACGTCGGCCTTGGCCGTCCGGGTGGTGAGCGAGGCGCCCGCGCCCTCGTCGACCAGGACGATGCTGGGCCCCGTGCCGACCTCCCAGCCATCCGCCGCGTCGAGTTGCGCGATGGCCTTGTCGCTCATCAGCATCAGCGCGTAGCCATATGACTCGACGCCGGCCTGGAGTCCCACCGAACCGGCGGCCGAGCTGAAATAGCCGGCGCTCTTGCCGTCCTGGCGCAGCACGCCCTTGCCGTACTGGCCGCCGACGATGAACCCGCCCTTGGTGATGCCGGGGAAGACCAGGACGCCCTTGGCGGTGGAGGAGAGTTCCCTGGCCCTGGGAGATTTCTCGTAGAGCCTGGCGAGGGCGGCATCGGCCCTGGCCTCGAGTTCGGCGGTGTTGTCCGCCGCGCCGGCGGGCAGCGCGGCCATGACGACGGCCGCCGACATGGCGAGAAGGGCGGCTTTCAGGCCGCTGAACGTGAACATGACATCTCTCCCAGCGGGTCTCGGGATACCACAGGAGGCGGCGCGGGCTGTCGCCCCGGTCTCATGCACGCATGGCGTCTAGCGGGTCCAGAGCCAGATGAACAGGTTGATGAAGCTGAGCGCGACCGCGAACAGCGCGATGGCGATGGCGAGGTTGACCTTCTTGTAGGTCGGATCATCCGGCGGCGTGAGCAGTGCCATGTAAACGTCCCTCTTCGTGAAATGCACTTCAGACGACTTCGGCTGGCCTGCGTGAACTATGCCACGGCTGGCCGCGGGCTTCCATTCAAGCTTGGTTGAGGATCATGCGAGCGAAAAGTGGTCGGAAGAGGCCGAAACCGAGAACGTCTGCTCCCAGGCGCACGGCACGCATACCGGTGGCGGGGAAATCTTCTCTTGCCCTTGGTAGTAAACTTGCCCACCATAGACAAAAGGAGAACGATGCCATGGCTAATGTCGAAAAGGTCAGTGTTGCCCTTACCCCCGAAATGGCGGCGATGATGCGTGAAGTGGTCGAGGCAGGCGAGTATGCGTCGGCGAGCGAGGTCATGCGAGAGGCGTTGCGCGATTGGAAGCATCGACGGACACAGCGCGCCAGAGCGATCGAGGAATTGGGGCGGCTGTGGGATGCCGGCGTGAACAGCGGCAGGGCCATCGACGGCGAGGAAGCCTTTGCCCGGATCAGGCAGAAGCTTGAGACCAAGACCGCCGGGCGCGAGGCTGAATGAGCTATCGGCTTCGACCGCAGGCCGAGGCAGACATCGAAGCCATCGCCCTTTATATCGCCGAGGACAATCCTTCGGCGGCGAGACGCTGGTGCGACGATATTCATCGTCGTTGTCAGCGGATTGGAGAGATGCCGGGTATCGGCGTAGCTAGGCCAGAGGTGCGGCCTGAACTGAGAAGCTTCCCTGTCGGAAACTACCTGATCCTATACCGCCAGATCGACGAGGGGGCGGAGATCGTCCGCGTCGTGCACGGCGCACGGCAATGGGAAGACCTCCTCTAGGAAGGTATGCCGCCGTTTCCGCAGGATGCCAATCAAGACACGGGAGAGGGCCAATTTTCCTAAAGACCGGTTAGCGTCCGGCGGCTACGAGCCGGGATTTGAGGCCTGTGGGAAAAAGGGCGGGGCCGCCGTCGACGTCGAGCTGTTCCAGGCCGTACCACCGGGCCAGACAGGGCGTGCCGTCGTTTTCACTGAAAGCGATGCGCTCCTCGCCATCGAACGCGCCCGGAGGGAACCGCACCTCGTAGATGAACAGGATTTCGTGGCCCGGCGAGCCTTCATGGACATAGAGGTTTTCCAGGACGATGGGACCGCCGAGAACATCGACGTCGACCCCCAGCTCTTCCCGGAACTCGCGGCGGAGGGCGGCTTCGGCGGGTTCGCCGAACTCGATGCCGCCTCCCGGCGGACGCACGCCCTTGACCCGGCCGCCGTCGTCACGGACTTCGGCCGCCAGCAACTTGCCGCCGCGCCAATGCAGGCCCAACGCCTTCACGCGGATGCTGGATGTCGGGCGCCAGATGGTCATTCCTGCCGTGCTTTCGCGATGGCCTGCCACCCGAAGCCCGGCAGGGCGCGGGGATGGCGGTGGACGCAGTCCACTGCGAACCACTCTCCCCTTCATAAGGCGTTGAGCATACCCTGTTATCGGTGATTAACAGGGTAAATCGCATTTTTCTGGCGTCTTGACCCCACGTCTAACCGCGCTTTTCCCCAGCGTTTCCGCGGGTTAGCGCCGGTTTGCGTGGCCTCGGGAACAGGGAGCGTCAATCCACCGAACAGGGAACGTTTTGCCGCGGATCAGGGGGTTGTTGCCGCATATGCTCGTTCTGATCGCTCTATGACGCGCAACTTCACGCCCGCTTTCGGGATTCCGATGCCTGTAGCGGGATGAATACGGGATTTTAAGCGCCGTAATGGGATAGCGCGCCCGATTCCGGTATGGATTTGGGATTTGACCGCGGGAAGCGGGATATTTTAGCGGGATTCCGTCCGCGTTCGGTGCGCGAGGCCCCCGATTGTGGGATATTTGGCACATCGGCTACCCCCGCAATGCCCAGCGCCATACGAAGAAGCAGAGCCTGCGGCGTACGGGGTGGAGTATCGCCGACTGCTGTTGATCGGCAAACTACGACTTGATAGGCCTGCGGTAACGGGGCGATTTCGGCTTCGGGGCCGACGTGCGAAGAATATGCCCTTTTTGAACGACGGAGCCTGACGACGGAGCAGCGAGTGCAGTCCCTGGCGGGGAGCCCGTCACGCAGTGGCAGGCTGCATACCCGCCTCCCAGCCGACAACACCAAGAGCGTTTGGCCTGTCCCCGAAGGGTGTCCGGTTTCAATGTTAGTTCATGGTTGTCTTCTCACGGAGCCGGTCTAATGTCCGCTCCGTGATGTCGGTAGGGCAGGTGTGGCTGCTGTAGCGCCGGTCACACGAAGGCCCGGCCACATACCGGGCCGCCGCTTTCCAAATGTTGTCGCACCGCGCATCGCCTCTTCGAATGCAGGCGCATATCCGGCGACAACGAAACCCAAGCGGTCTCTCGTGAGCCAATTGCGGATAAGCGACTCGAGCCCACCTATCCTCTAATGCTGCCGCTTCGGCGACAAACCACGCTGAGCATGGCGCCCCGGAGCGTCGCCCCTTAAAACCTCAAAATCTTCAAAGGCCCTTCGAAGGGGGGTTGAAGGATCTTCATAGATTTGTGTGAGGTGTGTCTATCTCAAGCTGCTGAAAATCTGCGGTTTCCGGAAAATTTCCCACGACGAAAAACTCCGCATGTGCTGGCCTTGGTTTGTTCTCCCCACTCAAACCATCAGGAGCCCCATGCCCCAAACCCAAATCACCGACACCCCCATCCAATCCCTGCGTCCCTATCCGCGCAATGCCCGGCGCCACTCCAAGAAGCAGATCCGCCAGATCGCTGACAGCATCGAGCGGTTCGGCTTCACCAACCCCGTGCTGGTTAGCCAGGACGGCGAGATCATTGCTGGTCACGGCCGTGTGGCGGCGGCCAAGCTGATCGGCCTCGGGTCCGTTCCAACCTTGTGTCTCGCGAACATGAGCGAGGCGGAGCGGCGAGCCTATGTGCTGGCGGACAACAAGCTGGCACTCAACGCCGGCTGGGATCAGGAGCTGCTGGCGATCGAGCTTCAGGGCCTGCTCGACATGCAGTTCGATCTGGAGCTGACCGGGTTTTCATTGGCGGAAATCGACCTGGTGCTCGACCTGGCACGCGACAGCGATGTCGATGCCCGTCAAGGGCCGGAGGACACGGTGCCAGAAACTGTCGGCCCGGTCGTCAGCCGCCGCGGTGATATCTGGGAGCTGGGCCGGCATCGCCTGATCTGCGGCGATGCGCGCAACGCAGCGGACTACGCCTTGCTGCTCGGCGATGACCGTGTGGATCTGGTGTTCACCGACCCACCCTATAATGTGCCGATCGCCGGCCACGTCTCGGGACTGGGCAAGGTCAAGCATGGCGACTTCGCCATGGCTATCGGGGAGATGTCGGAAGCGGCGTTCATCAGCTTCCTGACGGAAACCCTTGGTGCCTGCACATCGGTATGTCGGGACGGTGCCATCGCTTTCGTCTGTATGGACTGGCGCCATATGGGCGAGGTGCTGACCGCGGGCAGGGCCGTGTTCTCGGAACTGAAGAACCTGTGCGTCTGGAACAAGACCAATGGCGGCATGGGCACCTTCTATCGTTCCAAGCATGAGCTGGTCTTCGTGTTCAAGGTCGGAACCGCGCCGCACGTCAACAGCTTCGGGCTCGGCGACAGCGGGCGCTACCGCACTAATGTGTGGGACTATCCCGGCATCAGCAGCCTGTCCTCCAGCCGGGCAGAGGAACTGGCCATGCATCCGACGGTAAAGCCGGTGGCGCTGGTGGCCGATGCCATCAAGGATTGCAGCAAGCGCGGCGACATCGTTCTGGATGCCTTTGGCGGTTCAGGCACGACGCTGATCGCTGCCGAGAAGACCGGACGGGTTGCCCGCCTGATCGAGTTTGAGCCGGCCTATTGCGACACAATCATCCGGCGCTACGAGGTGTTCACCGGCAAGCCGGCCAGACTCGCGGTCACAAACCAGTGCTTCGACAACGTCGGCGCCGAACGACTGGAGGCATCCATATGAACGCCGGCTATAAGCAGCCTCCCGTAGAGCATCGGTTCAAGCCCGGCCAGTCCGGCAACCCAAAGGGCAGGCCCAAGAAGCCGAAACTGGAGCCGCTCAAAGCGGCCGACATGCCGCTTCAGGGGCAGATGCAATCCGAGTTCTACCGGTTACTGACGCTGCAAGAGAATGGTAGGCCCGTAGAGCTCCACGCCATCACGGCATTATTGCGCCGCATGATGGTGACCGCCGTCAAGGGGGACAACCGGCTCGCACAGCGGCAAGTCCTGCAGCTCATTCAGGAAATGGAAGCAGCGGCGGCGGAGCAGCACGCGGAACGATACGCCCGCTACAGCCGCCTCAAGCGCGAGGGCGAAGCCGCTTTCGAGAAAGCGCTGAAGAATGGCCAGCCGCCACCGGAGCTCTATCCGCACCCAGCCGACATCCTCATCGATCCGGCAACGTGCGACGTGATCATCATTGGTCCCTACTCTGACGATGAGCTACCGCTATATAGACCCGGCATGCTGCTGCGCGACCTCTTCCTGGCATTCTATGCAGGCGTGTCGGGCGGGCTGGTCGATTGTGCGCCCGAGAACCGATCCAAGCTTGAGGCCGCCAGCGTGCTGATGGTGGAGCAGATCAACAAGACGCTCCCTCCAAGCCTGCAGCGCACGGAGGGGAGCATCGTCGGCTTCATCATGGACTGGCAGCGGTTGGGGAAACGACAGTTCCCCAAAAAGCTGAAAGCACTCAACATGGAACTGCGCTCCCTTCCCCCGCAGCCCAAGGCTCTGCTGGAAGAGCGCAAGCAGCACCGTGATGTTCTGCTGGTGTTGGGGGAGAGTATGATGGAGGCGGCGCGGCAAGCGGCCGGTCACAACGGTGAGCGGTGCCGCGGTGCTCAAGGGTAAGGGACAGGACAACTGGTCCAGCTTGGGTCCTGGCTGGCCGCTAATCGGCAAACCTCGACTTGATAGGGTGGTGGTATCCCGCTATGTCATCCCTTGTGTCGCGGGTAGGCGGGTGTGGCCGCTGTCCAGCCCTCACACAGGGGGTGCAGGCCGCATGCCTGTCGCCCTATCATCAACCGGGCGATTTCGGCTTCACGGCCGCTTTCGAGGAATATACCCGGTCGAGTTGCGGAGCGTGACGGCGGAGCCGGGGGTGCAGCCCCGGGCCGAGCCCCGTCACGCAGGGGCGGGCTGCATACCCGCCTCCTTGCCGCCAACACAAGGGGCGTTGGTTGTAGGGGCCGGAGTGGTGGCCGTCCAAGGAACCTACGTATAGCCTCCGCTTAGCGGAGACTATACTGATCGAGATGAGGGCGGTGGTGGCAGTAGGGCGGGTGCAGCCGCTGTCCGGCGCACCACCGAGGGGCTGGGCTGCATACCCAGCCTCCCTGCCTCTTGACTATGCGGCTGAACTGGGTCGTGGAACTGGGGATTGCGTTGGGTCAACTCCGCACGCCCGCGTTTCCACATTGCTTGTGTTCACGCTCGACCTTGTTAGACACTTGCGACAATAGTCCTATGTCTCAATTGTTGATGGGGCGAAGAGGCGGGCACGGCCGCTGTCCAGGCGCTCCCATCAAAAGACCCGGCTGTGTACCGGGTCTTTTTCATGGGAAGCTAAGGAAACGCTCAGGAGAAAACTCCTCTCGAGTGCGGCACCGACCTCCCCGCCATCTCTCGCGTCGATCACAAGCAACCGCCAATTGCAACGCACCCCTTGTGTCCAGCCGACCACCGTTCATTGGGTGTGATACCGTCGGAAACCTATGCACTGCCTGACTGATCGCCGTTGAGGCTTGCGATCCGAGGAAGAATGGAGGGCCGCAATCAGGAAGGAACCACAGACCAAATTCATCAAGACATTTTCGTTCGGCTCATGCCATGCTGAACAAAGGGGGCAAAAATTGACCAGTTTCACCTTTGTTCATGCCGCCGATCTGCACCTCGATAGTCCGCTATTGGGATTAGCGGGTAAATCGGCCGAGTATGCCGCACGTGTCGAAGCGGCGTCGCGCGAAGCATTCGACAACCTAATTGCACTTGCGATTGATGAAGGTTGCCGTTTCATGGTGCTTGCTGGCGATATTTTCGACGGCGATCTGCGCAACTTCCAGACGGGCCTCTATTTCATGGAAGGCATGCGCCAGCTCGATTGGCCTGCCCCTGAAGGGTGGTCCAGTTTCCATGTTAGTTGATGGTTGGCCGTT
>CAZVVC010000134.1:0-9564 GCA_964630425.1 uncultured Bifidobacterium sp.
GTGTTGGTCTCGGTGACGAGCGCATGGGTCGCGAAGGACGACTGGCCGAAGAAATGGCCGAACAGGGGCTGTCCGTTCCGCGTCAGCGTCGGCGTGCCGTCGGGCCGGGCGCCGCCGGCGTTGTAGGCGCCGAACTGGTGACAGTAATAGGGCGCGCCGTCGTTGCAGCTCGGGCAGGCGCCGCAATAACCGTAGGACAGCACCACGTGGTCGCCGGGCCGCACCTTGCGGACGGCCTGGCCGACGGCCTCGACCACGCCCGCGCCTTCGTGACCCAGGACGGCGGCCCGCGGCAGCAGGTCGCGGAAATGGATGTCCGTATGGCACACGCCGGTCGCGACCAGGCGGACGAGGATCTCGTCCGGGCGCGGGGCGTCCAGGTCGATTTCCTCGACGGAAAAGGGATGTCCCGGTCCGTGCGCGATGGCGGCGGTGATCTTCATGCAGCGCGTGCCCCGACTTGCCGTGCCCGCAATGGATAGCATGGGCCATGTGCCTTGACTGCAAATTTGAGCGGCCATAGCGTCGTTGACAGGCCTTGGGAGGCCGATTGGGGAGAGTGCTCATGGATGCCAGAACGGGCGCGCCGGGCGACCGGAGCCTTGCCAATGTGGAGGTTCAGGAGAACCCCTACGACTATTACGACGTGCTGCGCGAGCAGGCGCCGGTCTATTACGACCCGGCCCTGAAGATCCACATCGTCACCCGCTACGACCTGCTGATGGAGGCGATCCGCAACACCGAGGTGTTCTCCAACATCGGCAGCCAGGCGCCCGCCGAGATGCGCGCGCCGCCGGCCGAGGTGAAGGAGATCGAGAAGGGCGGCTGGCCCAAGGTCAACACCATGGTGACCAACGATCCGCCCAGCCACACGCGCTACCGCAAGATGGTGGACTACGCGTTCACGCCCAAGCGCGTCCGGGCGCTGAAGCCCGACATGGACGAGATCGTGAACATGCTGATCGACAGGTTCGTCGATCGCGGCGAGGTGGAGCTGATCCACGAATTCGCGGTGCCGGTGCCGCTCTACGTCATCGCCGACCAGCTCGGCGTGCCGCGCGAGGACGCGCCCCGGTTCAAGATCTGGTCGGATGCCTCGGTCGCGCCGCTGGGGCTGATGCTGACAGACGAGGAATGGATCGACAGCGCCCGCAAGATGCGGGAGTTCCAGCACTATTTCGTCGACGCCCTGGACGGGCGCCGCGCCCGGCCGCGCGACGACCTGCTCTCGGCCCTGCTCGAGGTGCGCGACGACGACGGCAAGCCGCTGGACAATGCCGAGCTGCTGTCGATCATCTCGCAGGTGCTGGTGGCCGGCAACGAGACCACGACCAACTCCATCGCCGCGGGCATGACCCTGCTCATCGACAATCCGGCGCAGCAGCGGCTGCTGCGCGAGGACCCGTCGCGCATTCCCACCTTCGTCGAGGAGACGCTGCGGCTCGAATCGGCGGTGCAGGGCCTGTTCCGCGTCGTGACGCGCGATACCGAGCTGGGCGGCTACGCCATCCCGAAGGGCGCGCGCGTGATGCTGCGCTATGCGGCCGCGAACCGCGACGAGGCCAAGTTCGCCTGTCCCCACCAGCTCGACGTGACGCGAAGCAACGCGGGCGCGCATCTGGCGTTCGGGGCGGGCATCCACCATTGCCTCGGGGCGCAGCTTGCCCGCTACGAGATGATCGCCTCGTTCGAGGCGCTGCTCGCGCGGATGGACAATCTGGCCTACGCGCCCGGCGGCAATGATTTCCGCCACCATCCGCACCTTTGCCTGCGCGGGCTGAAGGCGCTGTGGCTCACCTTCGACAAAAAGGGATAACCGCATGAAGGCCGCCGTCTTCCACACGCCTGGCAAGCCGCTTTCCATCGAGAACGTCGCCGATCCCGTCCCGCGCGAGGGCGAGGCGATCATCCGGGTGAAGCATTGCGGCGTCTGCGGTACCGACCTTCACGCCACCGAACAGCACGGCAGGGCCGGTCCGAACGGCATGGTGATGGGTCACGAGTTCGCCGGCGAGGTGGTCGCGCTGGGCAAGGGCGTCGAGGGATGGAAGGAAGGCGACCGGCTGACCTCGCTGCCCTTCATCGGCTGCGGCAAATGCGCCGCCTGCTTCCAGGGCAAGCCCTGGCAATGCGCGACCAAGCAGATCATCGGCCTGGGCGAGGTCACCGGCGGTTTCGCCGAATACACCCGCGTGCATCTGAACGAGGCGGTGCGGCTGCCCCGGTCGGTAAGCTGGAAGGAGGGCGCGCTGGTCGAGCCGCTGGCCGTGTCGCTTCACGGCGTGCGCGGCATCCGCAACGGGCTGGCGGGCAGGAACGTGCTGGTCGTCGGCGCCGGACCCATCGGCCTGACGACGACGCTGTGGTGCAGCTTCTTCGGCGCGCGCCACGTCATCGTCAGCGAGCTGGACCAGGGCAGGGCGCGGATGGCGCTGAAATACGGCGCGACCGGGCTGGTCGACGCGTCGGGCGACGTGGCCGAGCAGTTCCGCGCGCTCACCGGCGGCGAGCCGGAGCTGATCCTGGAATGCGTCGGCCTGCCGGGCATGATCGCCAGATGCATCGGGCTGGCGCCCTATGGCGGCGAGATCGTCGTCGTCGGCTTCTGCATGCAGCCGGACAATTTCGTGCCCGCCGTCGCCATGGCGAAGGAGCTGTCGGTGAAGTTCGTCATCGCCCAGGACAGGTCCGACTTCCAGTTCGTGGTCGACATGATCGCCGCCGACCGCATCGACGTCGAGCACATGGTGACCGACGTGCTCGGCTTCGACGACTTCCCGGCCGCGTTCGAGGCGCTGCGCACGCCGACCAGCCAGTGCAAGATCCTGCTGGCCCCCTGATGCGCGAGAATGCTCTCAGGACGATCTGGGGCGAGGGGCGGGCGGCGACCAATTGCTGGATCCATACGGACAGCGCCTTCGTGGTCGAGGCGATGGCGCATCAGGGATGGGATTCGCTGACCATCGACATGCAGCACGGCCTGATCGGCGTGGCCGAGATGCACGCCATGCTGCTGGCCGTGGCGGCGACGCCCACGGTGCCGCTCGTGAGGGTGCCGTGGAACGAGCCCGGCCTCGTCATGAAGGCGCTGGATGCGGGCGCCTACGGCGTCATCTGCCCCATGATCAACACCCGCGAGGAATGCGAGCGTTTCGTCGGCGCCTGCCGCTACGCGCCGCTGGGGTATCGCAGCGTCGGCCCCAACCGCGCGCCGCTCTATGCCGGGGCCGACTACATGGCGATGGCCAACCGGACCGTGCTGACCTTCGCCATGATCGAGACGCGCGAGGGGCTGGCCAATCTGGAGGACATCTGCGCCACGCCGGGCCTCGATGCGCTGCTGATCGGCCCGTCGGACCTGGGCCTGTCGCTGGGCGGCGAGCCGAAGCTGGACCAGACCGATCCCGCCGTGCGCGAGGCCATCGATCGCATCCTTGCCGCCGCCAAACGCCACGGCCTGCGCGCCGCCATCGTCAACGGCTCGGTGGACTATGCGCGGGAGATGGCGGCCAAGGGCTTCGACCTGGTCACCGTGGTGTCCGACGTGGCGCTGCTGCGCGCCGGGGCCGGGATGGTCCGGGCGATGAAGGATTAGGGCGGAAGCCGCGCGTCAGAGGCTCAGCAGGACCTTCGCGATGACGTCGCGCTGGATCTCGTTCGAGCCGCCATAGATGGTCGAGGCGCGGCCATACAGGAAATCGAACATGGAGCCGCCCGCCTCGACGGGGCCGACCGGCGGCTCGTTGGAGCCGTGCTTGTCCTCGAACCCCTCGAACGGGAAGCTGTAGTAGCCGGCGATCTCGATGAACAGCTCGGACATGCTCTGCTGGAGCTGGGTGGCGGCCACCTTCATCATGTTGGCCTCGGTGCCGGGCGCGTGGTCGGTCTTCTGGCCCGACAGGAAGCGCAGCTCGGAATATTCCAGCGCCATCAGCGCCACCTCGGTCTCGGCCAGGCGCTTCCGGTAGCCGGGCTCGTCCGCCAGCTTGCCGCCGTTCATGTCGGTGACCTCGGCCAGCTTGCGGATGCGGCGCAGCGTGTGCTTCTTGTGGCCGACTTGGGCGATGCCGTTGCGCTCGTTGACCAGCAGGAACTTGGCGTAGGTCCAGCCCTCGTTCTCCTTGCCGATCAGGTTCTTCTTCGGCACCCGCACGTCGGTGAAGAACACCTGGTTCACCGTGTGGTCGCCGTTGATGATGATCAGCGGGCTGACCTCGATGCCCGGCGTCTTCATGTCGATCAGCAGGAACGAGATGCCTTCCTGGTTCTTGCCGGTGTCGCTGGTGCGTACCAGGCAGAAGATCCAGTCGGCGTCGTGGGCGCCGGTGGTCCAGATTTTCGAGCCGCTGACGACGTACTCGTCGCCGTCGCTGACCGCCTTGGTTTTGAGCGAGGCGAGGTCCGAGCCCGATCCCGGCTCGGAATAGCCCTGGCACCACCAGTCCTCGCCGCTGAGGATGCGCGGCAGGTAATGGGCCTTCTGTTCCTCGTTGCCGTAGGTGTAGATCACCGGGCCGACCATCTTCAGCCCGAAGGCGGGCAGGTCGGGCGCGCCGGCCAGCGCCATCTCGTTGGCGTAGATGTAGCGCTGGGTGGGCGTCCAGCCGGGGCCGCCATATTCCTTCGGCCAGGCCGGCGCGATCCAGCCCTTGGCGGCCAGGATCTTCTGCCAGCGCAGCAGGTCGGGCTTGTAGAGCTTCTCGCCGGCCTCGACCTTGGCGCGCAGGTCGGCGGGGAAGTTCTCCGCCATCCACGCCCGGACCTCGTTCTGGAAGGCGATCTCGTCGGGCGTGAACGACAGGTCCATGGTCTTTCCCCTGGTCTCCGGCCTTTTTTGGCTCAGGCGGCGGCGCTGAACTGCTTCAGGTGATGATCCACGTTCCCGAACAGGATGTCGATCATGGTCAGCCGCTTGAAGTAGTGGCCGACCGACAGCTCGTCGGTCATGCCCATGCCGCCGTGGAGCTGCACCGCCTGCTGGCCGACGAAGCGGCCGCTCTTGCCGATCTGCACCTTGGCGCCCGAGACGGCCTTGCGGCGCTCGGCGGCATCCTCGCTGTCGACCTTCAGGGCGGCGACCAGGGCCATCGACTTGCCCTGCTCGTATTCCATCATCATGTCGGCCATGCGGTGGCGCAGCACCTGGAACTTGGCGATGGGCTGGCCGAACTGCACGCGGGTCTTGGTGTATTCGACGGTGGTGTCGAGTAGCACCTTCATGGCGCCCACGGCCTCGGCGCACAGCGCGACGATGGCGTCGTCGGCGACCTTCTCGAGAATGGACAGGCCCTTGCCCTCGGCGCCCAGCAGCGCGTCCGGACCGACCTTGACGCTGTTGAAGAACAGCTCGGCGGCGCGCGAGCCGTCGACGGTCGGATAGGCGCGGCGCTCCAGGCCGGCGGCGCCGCGGTCGAGGATGAACAGGCTGATGCCGTCCTTGTCGCGCCGGTCGCCCGAGGTGCGGGCGCTGACGATGATCCTGTCGGCGCTGTCGCCGTGCAGGACCACGGCCTTGTGGCCGTCGATCACCCAGCCGTCGCCGTCCTTGCGGGCCGTCGTCGCCACGTCGAACAGGTCGAAGCGGGCCTGCGGCTCGGCATAGGCGACCGCCAGCATCAGGTTGCCCTCGATGACCTGGCCGATCAGCTCGTCCTGGCCGCCTGCTGCCTTCAGCGCGCCGCCGCCCATCACCACGGTGGTGAGGTAAGGCTCGAGCAGCAGGCCCTTGCCGAAGGCTTCCATCAGCACGGAGGTGTCGACGGCCGTGCCGCCCAGGCCGCCCTGTTCCTCGGTGAACGGCAGCGCCAGCCAGCCCAGCTCGGCCATCTGCTTCCAGTAGTCGCGGCTGAAGCCTTCCTCGGAATTGCGCATCCTACGCAGGTTCTCGGCGCCGCAATTGGCTTCGACGAAGCGCTCGGCGCTGTCGCGCAGCATGACTTGTTCTTCGGAGTAGGACAGGTCCATCCTTCGGGAATCCTCTCGATTTGTATCCGGCGGTCGGTTCGGTTGATGTTTTTGGGCCATTTCCCGCCGCCGCGCAAGGCCTTGTCACGAGAGCGCGGTTGCACGGGCGAGGAAAACAGTGATTGTTCTGATTCTCCGGCCGAATCCGGCGCGGGGAGCCAATTTCGCGGATATTGAACATGGCTGGAGTTGTCGCCAGGGAGATGCTCAGAGGTTGGTGGAAAGCCGCTCCGGCGCTGCCCGCCGCCGTGCTCGCCGGGCTGGTCGCATCGGGCGAGCTGCATGTGGCCCACGCGCTGATCGTCGCCGTGGCGTGCGCGCCGGCCGCCTACGTCTACTGGCGCGCGGCCAGGGCCCGCCAGATCGCCGCCGAGGCCAGGCCCGCCGAGGCGTCGGCATCCACGTCCGGCATCGCCCTTGCCCAGCCGGTGATCGACGTCATCCCCGACGCGCTGGTGCTGCTCGACCGCGCCCGGCGGGTGGTCGAGGCGAATTCGGCCGCGCGCGAGCTGTTCGGCGTCCGCCTCGTCGGCAGGGATTTCTCGCAGGTGCTGCGGCATCCGTCCGCCGTCGAGGCGATGGACAGGGTGCTCGCAAGCAGCTCCATTTCTCGCGAGGAGATCACGCTGCTCAGCCCGGGCGAGCGCCATTTCATGCTGTCGGCCCTGCCCATCGCCGACGGGCGGGGCCTGACCGCGGCCGACGGAACGCCGGCCGTGGCCATCGCGCTGCACGAGATCACCGCGCTGAAGCGCTCGGAACAGCTCAGGGCCGATTTCGTCGCCAACGCCAGCCACGAGCTGCGCACGCCGCTCGCCAGCGTGATCGGCTTCATCGAGACGTTGCAGGGGCCGGCGAGGGGCGATCCCGCGGCGCAGGAGCGTTTCCTGGAGATCATGTCCCAGGAGTCGGCGCGCATGGCGCGGCTGATCGACGACCTGCTGTCGCTGTCCCGAATCGAGCAGGACGAGCATGTGGTGCCGTCCGCCAGGGTCGATCTCGCCCATGTGATCGACGGCGTGGTCGAGGCGCTGTCGCTGGCGGCGCGGGACCGGCAGATGACCATCGCCGTCGATCTCGACGCGGCCATGCCGCCGGTGGTCGGCGACGCGGACCAGCTGACCCAGGTGTTCCAGAACCTCATCGACAACGCCATCAAATACGCCCGCGCGGGCACCGCCATCCGGGTCGCCGGCAAGGTGCTGGAACGGCTGCCGGAAACCGGCGGGCCGGGCGTCGCCGTCAAGGTGGTCAACGAGGGCGAGGGGATCGCCCGCGAGCATCTGCCCCGGCTCACCGACCGCTTCTACCGGGTCGATCCCGCCCGGTCGCGGCAGAAGGGCGGCACTGGCCTTGGTCTCGCCATCGTCAAGCACATCGTCAACCGCCATCGCGGCCGGCTGCTGTTCGAAAGCGAGCTTGGAGTCGGCACCACCGTGACGGTATTCCTGCCCGCGCGTGCCGAGGACCACGGCGGAAAATAGCGGTTTTTCGGCGTCTTGCGGTCTGCAACAAAACTGTAACGTAACTGTCTTATTCCTTTCACCGCCGCTCCTTACGGTCCCCGGCACGGGAGCGGAGAGTCCGCGCCCCAGACGTGGCTCACCCTCAACTGATGATCGGAGAAACATCGTGTTGAAAAAGACCTTGATCGGACTGGCGGCTTTCGCGGTCGCCGGCGTCGCCGCCTCCGGCGCCGCCCAGACGCGCGACCGCGTGCAGATCGCCGGCTCGTCCACCGTGCTGCCTTTCGCGACCGTCGTCGCCGAGCAGTTCGGCAAGGCCGGCAAGTTCAAGTCCCCGGTCGTCGAATCCGGCGGTTCGTCCGCCGGCCTGAAGAAGTTCTGCGAGGGCGTGGGGCCCAACTTCATCGACATCGCCAACGCGTCGCGGGCGATCAAGAAGGCCGAGATCGAAGCCTGTCACGCCGCCGGCGTCACCGGCATCATGGAAGTGAAATTCGGCTATGACGGCATCGTGCTGGCGACGCCGGTCGGCAAGCCCAACTTCGCCTTCGAGCCCAAGGACATCTATCTGGCGCTCGCCGCCAACGTCCCGGTGAAGGGCAAGCTGGCCCCGAACCCCTACAAGACCTGGGACCAGGTGAACCCCAAGTTCCCCAAGCAGAAGATCGTCGTCTTCATCCCGGGCGAAAAGCACGGCACCCGCGAGGTCTTCGAAGAGAAGCTGATGACCATCGGCTGCGAGAGCCTGAGCGAGATCAAGGCGATCAGCGACAAGGACGCGAAGAAGAAGGCCTGCACCCAGGTCCGCAAGGACGGCGTGGCCACCGACATCGACGGCGACTACACCGAGACGCTGGCCCGCCTGAAGTCCGAGCCGGACGGCGTCGGCGTGTTCGGCCTCAGCTTCTACGAGCAGAACGTCGACAAGGTGCAGGTCGCGACCGTCAGCGGCGTGAAGCCCTCGGTCGAGAGCATCTCGAGCGGCAAGTATCCGGTGTCGCGCCCGCTGTTCTTCTATGTGAAGAAGGCGCATGTGGCGGCCATCCCGGGCCTCGCCGACTATGTGAAGTTCTTCCTCGGCGAGGACATGATCGGCGATGAAGGCATGCTCATCGAAAAGGGCCTGATCCCGGCGCCCGCCAGCCAGCGCGACGAGTTCCGCGCCAACTGGACCGCCGGCAAGCTGGTCGACTAAGGGCCGGAATCCGGATGGGGGCGGTCGCCGGCCGCCTCCCTTCCGGTCCTGACGCAACGCAGCTTCGGAAGCGAGCGCACATGTCTTTATCCCTTCTGGTTCTTCTGGCCGCCGGCCTCACCTTCGCCGCCTATATGAGCGGCGTTTTCAGGGTGCGGACGGTCAGCGGCGGCAACATCAGCGCCCTGCATTCCAGGCCTACCTATTACGGCGCCTATGTGGCGCTGCTGGTCGGCCTCGCCGCCTTCGTCGTCATGGCGGCGTGGCTGGTCGGCGAAAACTACGTCATCCGCGGCGCGATCGCTGCCGGCCTGCCCGAGGCGGTCCGCGGCGGCACCTCCGCCGAGGTCGAGCTGGCGCTGGGGCAGATCGTCAACACCGCCAGGTCCGGCAGCAGCTTCGGCGGCGAGCCCTATGTGGCCGAACTCGCGGCCCGCTACCGGGAGCTGACGGCCAGCAGCCGCCTCTACATGACCGTCGCGGTGGTCGTCGCCGCCCTCGGCGCCTTCGCGGTGGGCTACCTTCAGGTGAAGCCCGAGACCCGCGCGCGCAACCGTGTGGAACTGGTCATCAAGGCGATCCTGTTCCTGTGCTCGAGCGTCGCGGTGCTCACGACTTTGGGCATCGTGCTCTCCATGCTGTTCGAATCGCTGCGCTTCTTCTCGATGGTGCCGGCGAGCGAGTTCTTTTTCGGCCTCACCTGGGACCCGCGCTTCTCGGCGGCGGGCAGCGGCGGCGAGACGGGCCAGTTCGGTCTGGTCCCCGTGCTGTGGGGCACGATCTTCATCACCATCCTGTCCATGCTGGTCGCGGTGCCGATCGGCCTGATGTCGGCCATCTATCTGGCCGAATATGCCGGCCCGCGCTTCCGCGCCACCGCCAAGCCGCTGCTGGAAATCCTGGCGGGCATCCCGACCGTGGTCTACGGCTTCTTCGCGG
>CAZVVC010000135.1:0-9530 GCA_964630425.1 uncultured Bifidobacterium sp.
GCCGCCGGCTGTCCGTGTCATAGGCGTAGATCTGCCCCGAATTGCCCATCAGCGCGGCGATGGCGAGCGTCTTGCCGCCGCCGCCCGCGCACAGGTCCAGCACCTGCATGCCGCGCCCGGCGCCGGTGAGCATGGCGGCGATCTGCGATGCTTCGTCCTGGATCTCGACCATGCCGCCCAGATAGCCGATATGATGGGAGATATCGGTGTTGGGTGGCAGTCTCAGGCTGGTCGAGACGAGGCCGCTGTGCGAGGCCTCCGGCAGCAGCTTCATGGCGTCCTCGGGGGTGCCGCGCAGCAGGTTGACGCGCAGGTCGAGCGGCGCCCTGCCCGCCAGCGCGGCCATTTCCTCGTCGAGCCGCGCGCCGAAGCGGCGCTCGAGCGAGGGCTCGAGCCAGGCGGGGAAGTTCAGCCGCGCCCAGGCGGGCGCTGTGGCCATGTCGGCCTGGACGGCGGCGCGAAGCTGGCCGGCCTCGGCCTCGCCGATGGGCGCGGGCGCATGGCCGTCACCCTCGAACCGGGCGTTCAGGCTGTCCGGGTCCTCGCCGCCCAGGCACAGCTCGGCCAGCACGGCCATGCGGGCGGAGGCATGTTCGCCGCCCAGGCGCCAGTTCAGCTCGCCGCGCCGGCGCAGCACCGCGTAGAGCAGGTCACCGGCCATGCGACGGTCCTTCGAGCCGGCATAGCGGCGCTGGCGGAAATAGTCGCGCAGGATGGCGTCGGCGGCCGCGCCGCCCTGGTGGATGGAGCCGTCGACCGCCGCAACCAGGTCGATCGCGGCCTGGATGCGGGCGCCGTTCCTCATCCCGGTTCAGGAACTGGGATAGTTGGGGGATTCGCGGGTGATCACCACGTCGTGCACGTGGCTCTCGCGCAGGCCCGCGTTGGAGATGCGCACGAACTGGGCGCGCTGCTGCAGGTCGGGCACCGTGGGCGATCCCGTATAGCCCATGGCGGCGCGCAGGCCGCCCACGAGCTGGTGGATCACGCTGCCGGTCGAGCCCTTGAAAGGCACTTGCCCTTCAACGCCTTCCGGCACGAGCTTCATGGTGTCCTTCACTTCTTCCTGGAAGTAGCGGTCGGCCGAGCCGCGGGCCATCGCGCCCACCGAGCCCATGCCGCGATAGGCCTTGTAGGAGCGGCCCTGATAGAGGAACACCTCGCCGGGCGCTTCCTCGGTGCCGGCGAGCAGCGAGCCCACCATGACGCAGTTGGCGCCGCCGGCGATGGCTTTCGCCACGTCGCCCGAGGTCTTGATGCCGCCGTCGGCGATCACCGGCACATCGGCCTTCCGCGCGATCTCGGCCACGTCCATGACCGCCGTGAGTTGGGGCACGCCGATGCCGGCGACGATGCGGGTGGTGCAGATCGAGCCCGGCCCGATGCCGACCTTGAGCGCGTCCGCGCCGGCGTCGATCAGCGCCCTCGCCGCGTCGGCGGTGGCGATGTTGCCGGCGATGACCTCGATCCCGGTGGATTTCTTCAGATGCGCGACGGTCTCGATCACGCGCGAGGAATGGCCGTGGGCGGTGTCGACCACGAGCACGTCCACCTCGGCGTCGATCAGCGCCGCCGCCCGGTCCAGGCCCTCGTTGCCCACGGTCACCGCCGCGCCCACGCGCAGGCGGCCCTTGGCGTCCTTGGCGGCGTTGGGGTGAAGCTGGGCCTTCTCGATGTCCTTCACCGTGATGAGGCCGGTGCAGCGATAGGCGTCGTCGACCACCAGCAATTTCTCGATGCGGTGCTGGTGCAGCAGGCGCTTGGCGTCCTCGGTGCCGACATTCTCCTTCACCGTGACGACCTCGCGGGTCATCAGGTCGCTGACCGGCTGGGCGGTGTTGGTGGCGAAGCGCACGTCGCGGTTGGTCAGGATGCCGACCAGCTTGCCGCCCTTCTCCACCACCGGAATGCCCGAGATGCGGTGCCGCATCATCAGCTCGAGCGCACGGGACAGCGGCTCGTGCGGCTCGATGATGACCGGGTTCACCACCATGCCGGATTCGAACTTCTTCACCTGGCGCACTTCCTCGGCCTGCTGGGCCGCGGTCATGTTGCGGTGGAGCACGCCCATGCCGCCCGCCTGCGCCATGGCGATGGCCAGCCGGCTTTCGGTGACCGTGTCCATGGCCGCCGACAGCAGCGGAATGCCGAGCTCGATGTTCTGGGTAAGGCGTGTCCGGGTGTCGACCTGGCCGGGCATGACACTCGATTCACGGGGCACAAGGAGGACGTCGTCGAAAGTCAGTGCCTCGCGAATGTCCATCGGGCCTCCTAGTGCGCCTGCGCCGAAGTGGCGCGGAATATGACACCGGGAGGGCGCGGGTACAAGGGGCCGTTTGGGATTATTCCATGCCCTTGAATCCGGTCGCGACCACATAGGCTTCGGCGGAATCCTGCCGGCTTGCCTTGGGCTTTGCGTGGCGCACGGACCTGAAATGCCGCTGCATCATGACGAGCAGCTCGTTTTCGGTGCCGCCCTTCAGCACCTTGGCGACGAAGCTGCCGCCGGGCGCCAGCACGCCCACGGCGAAGTCGAGGGCCGCCTCGCACAGCGCCATGATCTTCAGGTGGTCGGTCGCACGGTGGCCCGAGGCGGCGGCGGCCATGTCGCTCATCACCAGGTCGACCGGGCCGCCGGCCAGGGCCATCAGCGTCTCGGGCGCCTCGGGGGCGAGGAAGTCCATGACGGTCTGCTCGATGCCGGGAATGGGATCGAACGGATTCTGGTCGATGGCGATGACCCTGCCGGTGGGGCCGACCTTCTTGACCGCCACCTGGCTCCAGCCGCCGGGCGCGGCGCCCAGGTCGATGACGCGCCCGCCGCGCTTCAGCAGATGGAACTTCTCGTCCAGTTCGATCAGCTTGTAGGCGGCGCGCGAGCGGTAGCCCTCGCGCTTGGCGGCGGCCACATAGGGATCGTTGAGCTGGCGCTGCAGCCACAGGGTCGACGACAGCCGGCGACCCGCGGCGGTCTTCACCCGCACGCTGAGTTCGCGCTCGCCCGATCCCCGCTGCGTGCTGGCGCGCTGGGTGCCGGGACGGCCGCTCCTAGGCGGACGCGGCGCCATGAGCGCTCCTGCGGCTTTCGCCGTCTGCATCGAGCATGAGGTCGAGAAGCAGCCCTTCGCGCAGGCCCCGGTCGGCGACGCGGAGCCGGCTGCACGGCCACATGTTGGCGATGGCCTCGTAGATGGCGCAGCCGGCCACCACCAGATCGGCGCGGTCCCTGCCGACGCACGGTTCGGCCATGCGCTGCTCGTAGGTCATGCCGGTCAGCCGGCGCGAGATGTCGTCGATGTGCTCGCGCGCGATCCACATGCCGTCGACGCGGCTGCGGTCGTAGCGCTTGAGGCCCAGATGGATGCCGGCGATGGTGGTGACCGTGCCCGAGGTGCCGATCATCTGCACCTGGTGGCAGTTCACGCGCTCGCGCAGCCTGTGGTGCTGCTCGAAGGGGCGCAGCAGGTCCTCCACATGCCTCACCATGCGGCGATAGATCTCCTCGGTCACCTGGCGCCCGCCGAAGGCCTCGGCCAGGGTGACGACGCCGCAGGGAAGCGAGGTCCAGGCGCGGATGTCGCAGGCCTTGTGCGGCGTGGCGGCCACCCAGATCAGTTCGGTGCTGCCGCCGCCGATGTCGAACACGAAGGCGAAGTCCGAGCCGTCGTCGAACAGCGAGATGCAGCCGGACACGGCAAGCCGGGCTTCCTCCTCGGGCGAGATGACGTGCAGGTCGAGGCCGGTCTCCTCGCGCACCCGGACCAGGAATTCGCCGTGGTTGCTGGCGGCGCGGCAGGCGGCGGTGGCGACGTGGCGCTGGCGGGTGACGCCGCGCCGCTCGATCTTGTCGGCGCAGATCTTCAGCGCGTCGATGGTGCGGGTCATGGCTTCCCGCGACAGGGCGCCCCGGTGCGCCACGCCCTCGCCCAGGCGGACGATGCGCGAGAACGAGTCGATGACGCGAAAGCCGGACCCGGTGGGCTTGGCGATCAGCAGCCGGCAGTTGTTGGTGCCCAGGTCGACCGCGGCATAGGTGTGCCCCCAACGGCCCGCGCCCTGCCCGGTTCCGGGCCGCGCTGCAAGATGGTTGGCCGCGTGATTCACCTGACGTTCGGGCTCCGGTTCGAGCATAGCTGGGTTCATACCAATTTAACGCGGTTTGACGATGGCGCAAGGCGTTGACAGCGCGCGCCTTGCTCCCTATGTTCCGCCCCGCCTTCGTTGGGGGATCGTCTAACGGTAGGACAGCGGACTCTGACTCCGCCAGTCTAGGTTCGAATCCTAGTCCCCCAGCCACTTCTCATCGAGCTTCCATTCAGACAGTTCAGGCAGGTGCGCCCGGCCTCGATGCCTGTTGCTTGATAAATTGTGAAATTTTCGTATTTTACACAATGTATTGGAGACCGGCATGGCCCGCACACGAGACGTATCCGCAACCGACTTCGCGAGGAATTTCGCCCTCTACCGAGAAAAGGCGATTGCGGAAAAGGTCATTCGGGTGACCAGCCACGGCCGGGTGATCGGAGCCTATCTCTCCGCCAGCGAAGCGGCGCATTACGAACAGCTCAAGCGCCGTGAGCAGCAATCCCTGGTCGTCGGAGAGCTTTCGAGCGACGTGATCGCGGCCATTGAATCGTCCGAATATGGCGTCGAGCCTGAATGAGCTTGCCCGTCCCGAAGCCGGGTCTGGTCATCCGCTATGGTTTCCTGTGGCGCGACGAGAAGGCAAAAGGGGCAACCGAAGGCGCCAAGGATCGGCCCTGTGCGATCATCGTGGCCGTTCGGACCGTCGGGAATGGGGATATCGACACGATTGTTGCCCCCATCACGCATTCGCCGCCGGAAGATCCTGCGGCGTCCATTGAAATTCCGCGTGCGACCTGCAGGAGCCTCGGTCTGGACGGCGGCCGTCATTGGCTCCGTCTCGACGAGTTGAATCGCTTCGCGTGGCCTGGATTTGACCTACGGCCGATACCGGGGAATCCGGGACGATACGCCTATGGCATGTTGCCGCCGGAGCTTTTCCAGCGACTGCGCGAAGAGATTCTGGCGCGGCAGAAGGCACGTGCGGGACTGATCATTTCCCGTAATGAGGAGTGAGTTTCAATGCATTCGGTTCGATAGCCGAAAGAGCAACTCCTTCACCGACATTCCATCCGTCTCAGCAGCAGCGCCAGCACGGCGGCGACGATCAGCGGCGTCAGCGGCAGGTGCGCGTAGGTCGCCGCGCCTCGGGCGATGCCGGGCAGGACGAAGGCGGCCAGCAGCATGATCTTCTCCCACGGCCGGAAGCCGGCGCGGAGCCCCTCTCCCGCCAGCCAGGCGATGGGAATGGCGAGCAGCGTCATGTCGTAGTCGAGCAGGAACGGGCTGACGAGGAAGGTGGCGGCCGCCACGGCGGCGCCCTCGGCGGGCGCGCGGCGGCGGGAAAGGCGCATGACGCAGGCGATCGCCGCGAGCGCCGCGGCGATCTGGATCGCGTAGGAGACGGCGATTCCCGCGCCGAGCATCCGCGCGGCGGCGAACACGCTCTGCATCTTGGCATGCTCGACCAGGCCGGTCTCCAGCGCCGCCCTGGCGAGCGCGGTCGAGCCGAGGAAGGCGTGCCAGGTGTCTTCGCCGAGGAGCGCCCAGGAAAGCGCGGCGAGCGCCAGCGCGGTCAGCCCGGCCGAGGCCAGCACCTTCCAGCGGCCGGCGGCGAGGAGCGCGAACGGCACGGCGACGGCGAGATGGGGCTTGAGGACGAGGCAGCCGAGCAGGATGCCCGCCAGGATCGGCCGCCGGTCCCACAGCAGGATGCCGCCGCCCATGAGCGCGGCGGTCAGGAAGGCGTTCTGGCCGTGGGTCGCGGTCAGGAACACCGCCGGGAACGCCAGCAGGGCCACAAGGCCGAAACGGCCGGCGGTCAGCCGCTCCAGCATTTTCCAATAGGCGAGGCCCGTCAGCGCGAGCCAGGCGGCGAGCGAGGCCATATAAGGCAGCAGCGCCAGCGGCAGGCACGCCAGCAGGAATACCGGCGGATAGAGGAACGCATAGTAGCCGACTCCGGCGCCGAACAGTTCCTGCTGGACGGCGCGATGGGCGGCGGGATCGTAGGCCGCGGCCGGATCGCCCGACAGCGCCAGCGCCGATGCGCTCCAGAAGCTGAGGAAATCGGTGCCCAGCGGCTTGCCCGACGGATCGAGCCCGCCCTGCGACAGGCCGATCCAGAGGGCGAGCGCGGCGACGGTGACGGCGACCAGCAGCCGCGCATAAGCGCGCGTCCGGTCCGGCGTCAGCCAGTCGGCGTCCCGCAGCGCCGCGACCAGGCCCGCGCGGCTCACCCTTCCGCCAGCCAGACGAAGCGCGCCACGAACAGCGCGGCGAGCAGGACCATGAGCCAGTCGGCGCGGGAAAGCCGTCGCTGCGCCGCCTTCAGCACCACATGGCCGATCACGCCGAAGGCGATGCCGTTGGAGATCGAGAAGGTCAGCGGAATACCGGCGAGGGTCAGGAACGCCGGAATGGCGACCGCCGGGTCGCTCCAGTCCACCCTGGCGAGCGGCGCCATCATCATGGCGCCCACGAGGATGAGCGCCGGGGCGGTGGCGGCTGCGGGGATCGCCTGGGCATAGGGCGCGGCGAACAGGGCGGCAAGGAACAGCAGCCCGACCACGACGGCGGTCAGGCCCGTGCGCCCGCCCGCCGAGACGCCCGAGGCGCTCTCGATGTAGTTCACCACCGGGCTGGTGCCGGCGACGGCCCCGGCCATGCTGGCGGCCGAATCGGCGAACAGC
Organism: uncultured Bifidobacterium sp.; assembly: GCA_964630425.1. GTDB lineage: Bacteria > Pseudomonadota > Alphaproteobacteria > SMXS01 > SMXS01 > RI-34. The sequence goes on from CAZVVC010000135.1 coordinate 6,777, forward strand.
ATGCGCTTCAGCCGGGGAATGCGGCCGTCGGGCGTCATCAGCCCGGCGCGCTGGGTGACGGCGACCAGCGTGCCCAGATTGTCGAACAGGTCGACGAACAGGAAGATCAGGACGATCTCGACCAGGGCGAGGCCCATGCCGCCGCCGCCGAGTCCCAGCGCGGCCGGGATGTCGAGGCGGAAGGCGGTCGAGGTCAGCGCCTCGATGCTGTAGTCGACCGGCTTGAACGGCACCTGCTCCAGCGCCCAGGCCAGCGCGGTCGTCGCCAGGATGCCGATCAGGATGGCGGCGCGCACGCGCCAGACCAGCAGCGCCCCGGTCAGCGCCAGACCGAACGCGGCAAGGCCGGCCGCGGGCGTCGCCAGGTCGCCGAGGGCGACGGCGGTCGCCGGGTTGGCGACGACGATTCCCGCCCCGTGCAGGCCGATGAAGGCGATGAACAGGCCGATGCCCGCCGCGATGGCCGCATAGAGCGACTGGGGAATGGCCGCGACGATGAGCTGGCGCAGCCCCGCCACGGTCAGCAGCAGCATGGCGAGGCCCGACAGGAACACGCAGCCCAGCGCGGTTTCCCACGGCAGCCCCATGCCCTTCACCACCGTGTAGGTGAAATAGGCGTTGAGCCCCATTCCGGGCGCGAGCGCGATGGGCGTGTTGGCGGCAAGGCCGATGAGGATCGAGCCGAAGGCGGCGCCCAGGCAGGTCGCCGCCGCCGCGCCGGCGAAGGGCATGCCCGCATCGGCCAGGATGGTCGGATTGACCACTACGATATAGGCCATGGTGAGGAAGCTGGTGATACCGGCTAGCACCTCGGTGCGGACCGTGGTGCCGTTCTCGGCGAGGTGGAAAAACCGCTCGAGCACGGCGGCGCTCAGGATGCCGCGCGCATGGCGAGGACGTCCGGTATCATGCGTGTTCCCCCTGCCATCCCGGCCCAGACCCAGACGCCGAGTGTCGGGGTTTTCACGGCCGTTCACAAGATCGGACTATCGGAGGTTGCATGACGAAGGACCATAGGGGCGAGGATGCCTACGACCCGCGCCTGATCGAAGGCAGCGCCGGGAAACGGGTGATCGTCTCCGGCTGCTCGGGCGGCGGCAAATCGGCGCTGATGGCCGAACTGGAGCGCCGGGGCTTTGCGGTGCATCACGAGGCCGGGCGCCAGGTCGTGAAGGAACAGCTTCATATCGGCGGCGATGCCCTGCCCTGGGCCGACGCGGCGAAGTTCATCGAGCTTACCGTGTCGCGGACCATGCACGCCATGATCCGCGCGGGGGTCTCGGGCGAGCTTGCCTTCTTCGACCGGGGAATCATCGACCAGATCTCGGGCGCGGACGTCATGGGCCTTCCGGTCGCCCCTCACCTGCGCGAGGCGGCGCGCCTTTTCCGCCGCCACGGGACGGTGTTCCTCGTCCCGCCGTGGCGCGAAATCTATCGCCGGGACGCCGAGCGCCGGCACGGCTTCGAGGAGGCGGCCGCCGCGTATGGGCCGCTACGCGCGGCCTACGAGGCGCATGGCTACGACATCGTGGAACTGCCCAAGACGTCGGTCGCGGCGCGCGCCGATCTGGTGATCGCCGGCGTCGGGGCGGATCGACGCGGTCAGCGCGCGGTATAGCCGCCGTCGAGCACCAGTTCGGCGCCATGCATGTTGCTCGACTCGTCGCTGGCGAGGAAGCGGATGCCCGCCGCGATCTCCTCCGGCTGGCCCATGCGTCCGATGGGATGGGCGGCGACCGAGGCGTCGTAGGCGGCCTGGGCGGACGGCGCGAAGCCCAGCTCGTGATACCGCTCGAAGATGGCGCTCAGCATGCCGGTGTCGACGCCGCCCGGATGGACCGAATTGACGCGGACCGGATAGCGCAGCGCGCTGAATTCCATCGCCATCGCCTTGGTCATCAGCCGCACCGCGCCCTTGCTGGTGCAATAAGCCACGTTGAATTCCGCGCCGATCAGGCCGGCGTTGGACGAAAGGTTGACGATCGAGGCGCCGCCCTTGCGCCGCGCGCCGCTTTTCTTCAGCAGCGGCAGGCAGGCGCGCACGCCCAGATAGAGGCTGTCCACATTGACGGCCATGACCTTGCGCCAGGTCTCGAGGCTGCTGCCTTCGAGCGGCTCGACCACCGAGATGCCGGCGTTGTTCACCAGGATGTCGAGGCGGCCGTGCTGGCGCTCAACCTCGGCCACCAGCCTTTCCCAGTCGGCCTCGCTGGTCACGTCCAGCGGCACCCATTCGGCGCCGGCGGGCCGCTTTTCGGCCGGTGTCGACGCCAGATCGGACGCGACGACCCGCGCGCCGCTTTCCATCAGCACGGCGCAGGTGGCCGCGCCGATGCCGCCGGCCGCGCCCGTGACGACCGCGACGGTTCCTTTGAGTGATCCGCTCATGTTCTCCCCCTTGTCCGCCCCGGCAGACTACACCGTCCGCCTAGCGGATGGGAACAGCCGCCCGCCGGCCGACCAGCTCGTCCCCGATTCGCTCGATCAGCATCTGGCGTGTGCGCTCGATGATCTCGTTCATGGACGGCGTGTGGGCGAACATGGAGGCCGCCCGTTCGCGCAGCTCGGCGGCGCTGGGCATGGCGGGCACGTGGATGGCGTGGAACAGCTCGTCCAGCTCGTGGCGGATGGTCTCTACCTTCTGGTCGAGCTGGCGGTGCCAGCGGTCGATGAGGTCGCCAAGCTCGTGCTGCAGGCCCTCGCGCCTCTCGGCCAGGCGCAGCCTGAGATCGGCGGCGATGCGCTCCACCGGGA
>CAZVVC010000136.1:0-9449 GCA_964630425.1 uncultured Bifidobacterium sp.
GCCCTGCGAGCGCGGAAGAAAATTCCGGTCTGGCAGGGGCCATGAATCATGCGCTAGCGGCCCGATTTGAGGCGGCGCCGCTGCACCGAGGAGGGGATGTGCATGGCTTCGCGATACTTGGCCACCGTCCGCCGCGCGATGTCGATGTCGGCCGCCAGCAGCAGTTCCACGATCTTGTCGTCGGACAGAATCGCCTTGGGGTCTTCCCTGTCGATCAGTTCCCTGATCCGGTGGCGGACGGCTTCGGCGGAATGGGATTCGCCGCCGTCGGCCGCGGCGATGGCGGCCGTGAAGAAATATTTCAGCTCGAAGGTGCCGCGCGGGCAGGACAGGTACTTGCCGGCGGTCACCCGGCTGACCGTGCTCTCGTGCATGCCGATGGCGTCGGCCACCTGCTTGAGGTTCAGCGGCCGCAGATGCGACACCCCGTGCAGGAAGAACCCCTCCTGCCGGCGCACCAGCTCGCTCGCCACCTTGAGGATCGTCCTGGCCCGCTGGTCCAGCGCCTTGACCAGCCAGCTCGCATTGCCGAAGCACTCGGACAGATAGGCGCGGTCCTGCTTGGAGCGGCTCGCCCCGCGCACCTCGGCGTAATAATGCGCGTTGACCAGCACCCGGGGCAGCACGTCCGGATTGAGCTCGACGCCCCACGAGCCGTCCGCCCGGCGGGACACCAGCACGTCGGGCACCACCAGCTCGGCCTGGGGGCTGTCGAAGGCCAGGCCCGGCTTCGGATCGAGCGAGCGCAGCTCCATCAGCATGTCGGCGAAATCCTCGTCGCCGACGCCGCACTGGCGCCTCAGCCAGTCGGTCCTGCCCTCGGCCAGCGCCTCCAGATTCTCGACCAGCGTCTGCATGGCCGGATCGTAGCGGTCGCGGTCGCGCAGTTGCAGCGCCAGGCATTCGGACAGGTTGCGGGCGCAGATTCCCGGCGGATCGAACTGCTGGAGGACGGCCACCACCTCCTCGACATCCGCGACCCGGCAACCGAGCCGTTCGGCCACGTCGGTCAGCGGCTCGCGCAGGTAGCCGGCTTCGTCCACCATGTCGATCAGATAGTGGCCGATCATCCTGCGGCGCGGATCGTCGATGGTGACGCCGAGCTGGTCCGACAGGTGCCCGCGCAGGGTGGCGGGCACGGCGAGGCGCGCCGTCGCGTCGAGCGGGAACGACGGGTCGCCGCCGCCGTCGCCCGTCCACGGGCTGGCCGGCAGCGCCTGGATGCCGTCATCGGCCGGACGCGGCGGCGTCAGGTCCCTGTCGTCGTTGGGGAACACGTCGTCGTGGCGGCCGTCGATGGGCGCGTCCGCGTCGGCGGGTGCCTCGGGCGGCGTCCCGGCCGCGTCGGAGGCGTAGTCGAATTCGAGCAGCGGGTTCGATTCGACCTGCTGCTCGACGAACGACACCAGCTCGAGGCTGGAGAGCTGGAGCAGCTTGATGGCCTGCTGCAACTGTTGCGTCATGACCAGTTGCTGGCCTTGCCGCAGGACTTGCCGCAATCCGGTCGCCATTCATTCCCACCCGCCGTGACGCCCGGCGCCGCCGCGAGGCAGGGCGTGACATGTCACCGGCTGAATCTCTCTCCCAGATACACCCGCCTGACGTCCTCGTTGGCAACGATCTCGTCGGGTGTACCACTCATCAGCACGTTGCCGTCGTAGATAATATACGCGCGGTCGGTGATGTCGAAGGTTTCCCGAACGTTATGATCGGTGATGAGCACGCCGATCCCGCGATCCTTGAGGTGGGCGACAAGGTCGCGGATGTCGCCGATGGCGATGGGGTCGATGCCCGCGAACGGCTCGTCGAGCAGGATGATGTTGGGCTTGCCCGCCAGGGCCCGCGCGATCTCGACCCGGCGCCGCTCGCCGCCCGACAGCGCCAGCGCCGGCGAGTGGCGCAGCCGCTGGATGCCGAACTCGTTCAGCAGGTTGTCCAGCGTCTCCTCGCGCTTCCTGCGGTCGGGCTCGACCAGCTCCAGCACGGCCATGATGTTGTTCTCCACCGACATGCCGCGGAAGATCGAGGCTTCCTGCGGCAGATAGCCGATGCCGAGGCGCGAGCGCCGGTACATGGGCAGCGACGTCACGTCGAGGCCGTCGAGCGTGATCTCGCCCGCGTCGGGCCGGATCAGGCCGACGATCGAATAGAAGCAGGTCGTCTTGCCCGCGCCGTTGGGGCCGAGCAGGCCCACCACCTCGCCCCGGTGGACGTCGAGGCTGATGCCCTTGAGGACCGGCCTGCCCTTGAAGCTCTTGCTGATGCCCGAGACATACAGCCCTTCGCGGGCGGTGGCGGGATCGACCGGCGGCGGCACGACGCCGTCGTCGCGCACGGCCGCCGCGATGGTGTCGAACACCCGGGACGGACCCTGCTCGAACAGATCGCCGGGCTTCAGTTTGCCTTCACTGGTCAATGGACCGTCCTAGTCCTGCTTCGGAGCGGCGTTCGACTTGCCGCCGCCCTTGTTGTCGGTCGCGGGCGTGAACTCGCCGCGCACCCGCGTTTCGCCCTGGGCGCTCGACGCGCCGATGACGCGCGTCTGGCCCGAATCGAGATTCAACTCCAGCCGCGAGCCGCGCACCACGCTGCCGCCCTGGTGCACGATCACGCGCCCGCCCATGGTCACGAGCTGGCGGGGCACGTCATAGACCGCCCAGTCGCCTTCGGCCGTGTCGCCGCGCGAGCTGATCCGCACGTTGCCGCGGGAATCGATTCGGCTCACCGAACCGCCCACGCCGGCCTCGGAACCGGACTTGCCGCCGCCCTCGTAATAGACCCGCACCTCGTCGCTCAGCAGGGTCATGTCGCCCTGCACCGCCTCGACCTTGCCCATGAAGGTGGCCACGCTGCCTTCCTTCTGGACCTCGAGGCGGTCGGCGGAAAACTGGATGGGGTCCTTGCTGTCGTGCCCGCTGAACCCGGTCTTGGCCGCCAGGGCGGCCGGCACCGCGACCGCGCCCGCCAGCAGCAGCGCCAGCGCCAGTCGGGAAGTTGCGGTGCTCGTCATCTTGGCCATCGTGCCGCCCTAGTCGACCGCGCGGGGGTAGACCGTCATCTTGACCCCACCGCGCAAGGTTATGTTTTCGCTCTTCGTGTCGACGTCGAGGCCGCCGGCCTGGAACTTGCCGAACGGACCCTGGCCGTGGACCGCCTCGTTGCTGACGCCCTTGCCGCTGGCCAGGTCCATCGTGAGCTTCGGCGTGTGCACTTCCATGCCCGAGTCCGAGAATACATTCACCTGCCCGGTCAAATCCAGAACCTCGGACCTGGTATGGAACGTGCCCACCGGCGCATCCACCGAGACCCAGGAACCGTCCTTCGACTTGATGTCGGCGGCGATGGTATCGAGGGTCACCAGCTCGTCGCTCGCCGCATCGTGATACGCCGAATTGGCGGTGACCGAGAACGACCGGTCGTTCGTGTCGGTTCCCACGAAGCGCGGCGCGACCATGCGCGCCTTGTCGTCGGATTCCTTCAGTTCGGAAAACGCCAGGGTGAAGCCGCTGCTCGAGCCGCGGATCGCCGGCAGCATCAGGATGCCGAGCAGGAGGAGCGCCGCCCCCGCCGGCAGGACGCGCTTCATCAGCCGCACGTAACGGCTGTAGCTGTCCTCCCGGTTCGCGAGGAGGTCGTAGCGCTGCTCCACGGGCAATCCCTCCAACAAAGCCGGCCCTGATCTGGAGATAGGGCGGACTTGCGTCTGCGGCATTATCTATGGGCAATGACGGCGGCGATCAAGGCGAACCCGCGACCGGCGGGCCGCGAGCGATCAGCTATGCGCAAAGATGTCCTCTTCGCTCCAGCCCGCGAGATCGAGCCGCGCGCGGGTCGGCAGGAAGTCGAAGCAGGCCTGCGCGATGGCGGTCCGGCCCTCGCGCGCCAGCATGCGGTCGAGCTGGGCCTTGATCTGGTGCAGATAGAGCACGTCCGAGGCCGCGTAGGCGAGCTGGGCGTCGCTGAGCTGGTCGGCGCCCCAGTCCGAGCTCTGCTGCTGCTTCGACAGGTCGATGCCCAGCAGCTCGCGGCACAGCTCCTTGAGCCCGTGGCGGTCCGTATAGGTGCGCACCAGCCGCGAGGCGATCTTGGTGCAGTAGACCGGCGCGGGCATGACGCCCAGCCCGTGGAACAGGGCCGCCAGGTCGAAACGGGCGAAATGGAAGAGCTTCAGCACGGCGGGGTCCGCCAGCAGCGCCTTCAGGTTGGGCGCGTCGGCCGCGCCCTGCGGGATCTGCACCAGATGCGCGGTGCCATCGCCCGAGGAAAGCTGGACCAGGCACAGCCGGTCGCGGCCTGTCTTCAGGCCCATCGTCTCGGTGTCGATGGCGACGGAGGACCCCAGATCGAGTCCGGTCGGAAGATCGCCACGATGCAGGGTGACCGTCATTTCCGCTGATTTCCGGCGATTGGTGCCCAGGAGAGGACTCGAACCTCCACGACCTTGCGATCACTAGCACCTGAAGCTAGCGCGTCTACCAATTCCGCCACCTGGGCAATCCCGTGTGTTTCACGGTGGACGCAGTTCCTATTGCCCGGCACGGTGCTTGTCAACAACCCAATCGCAACTATCGCGCAACACATCCGTCTTGCGGCCCGGGGCGGGAAGTTTCAGGTAGCAATCCTGCCGCCGGGCGGTATTTTAGCGGCCAAATCTCCACCCGCGCGCATAGAGACTCCATGACTCGTGAACTTGTGACGGTGATCGGCGGCTCCGGCTTCATCGGCCGCTATGTCGTTCGCCAGCTTGCCAAGCAGAAGCATCGCATCCGCGTGGCGGTTCGCTCTCCCAACGAGGCGCTGTTCCTGAAGCCCATGGGAGACGTGGGCCAGATCCAGTTGCTGCAGACCAACGTCCGCAACGCCGCCTCGGTCGTGCGCGCGGTCGACGGCGCGGGCGCCGTGGTCAATCTCGTCGGCATCCTCCAGCCTTCGGGGCACCAGGATTTCCAGTCGATCCATGTGGACGGCGCCGAAACGGTGGCGCGCGCGGCCGCGGCCGCCGGTGTCCGCCGGCTCGTCCATGTCTCGGCCATCGGCGCCGACCGGCGCGCCGAATCGCGCTATGCGCGCAGCAAGGGCCTGGGCGAGGACGCGGTGCGCGCCGCCTTCCCGTCCGCCGCCATCCTGCGACCGGGCATCGTGTTCGGGCCCGAGGACGATTTCTTCAGCCGCTTCGCCTCGCTGGCGCGCCTCTCGCCGGCGCTGCCGCTGATCGGCGGCGGCAGGACCCGCTTCCAGCCGGTCTATGTCTGCGACGTGGCGGCGGCCATCGTCGCCGCGGCCGCATCGGACGCCTGCGCCGGCCGGACCTACGAGCTGGGCGGCCCCCGGACATACACCTTCCGCGAGATCCTGGAGCTGGTGCTGACCGAGATCCGCCGCGACCGGTGCCTGGTGCCCGTGCCTTTCGGCGTCGCCAAGCTGATGGCGTTCTTCACCGGCATCCTGCCCAACGCGCCGCTCACCATGGACCAGGTGGAGCTGCTGAAGCACGACAACGTGGTGACCGGCGCCCTCACGCTGCGCGATCTGGGCATCGAGCCGACGCCGGCCGAAGCCATCGTGGCGGGCTATCTGGCGCGGTTCCGCAGGCTGGGCGAGTTCGACAAGCCGGCGGAAGCGGCCTGATCCCTTTCCGCGCTTTGTTGCCGGAGCGGCTGTTGTGCTAGTGTCTGTTCGCGTCGCGGGAGGGTTCCATATGCGTTCTGTTCTGTCCGGCGCGTTGCCGCCCGCCGCATGTGTGACGGAGCCTGTTCGAGCGTGACTCCCCGCCTTTTCCATCTTTGGCTGTCCCCCTTCTCCCGCAAGGTCCGCATCGCCCTCGGCGAGCTGGGCCTCGAGGTGAAGCTGGTGATCGAGCCCGTCTGGGAACGCCGGGCCGAGTTCCTGGCGCTCAATCCGGCGGGTACCGTGCCGGTCCTGGTCGAGAACGACGGCACGGTCATCGCCGACAGCGCGGTGATCTGCGAATACCTGAACGAGACCGTTTCGGGCAAATCGCTGTACGGCAAGGACGCCCTGACCCGCGCCGAAGTGCGCCGTCTGGTCTGCTGGTTCGACCAGAAGTTCCACCGCGAGGTGACCGACAACCTGGTGACCGAGAAGGTCATGAAGCGGTTCATGAAGATGGGCACGCCCAACTCCAGCGCGATCCGCGCCGGGCTGCACAACATCGGCTACCACATGGACTACATCGCCTATCTGACCGAGCGGCGGCGCTGGCTGGGCGGCGACGAATTCTCGCTGGCCGACATCGCCGCGGCGGCCCATCTGTCCTGCGTGGACTATCTGGACAACGTGCCGTGGGACGCCCATCCGGAAGCGAAGGACTGGTATGTGCGGGTCAAGTCGCGGCCCAGCTTCCGGCCCGTGCTGATGGACCGGATCCCGGGTCTGTCGCCGCCCGCCCATTATGACAACCTCGACTTCTGAAACCTCGCCCGGGCTTGCGCTGAAGCGGGAGATCATCGACCGGCTGCTGGCCGAGGGTTTCGACGTGGCCGCCGTCACCACGCCGGACAGCATTCCGCTGGTGCCCGAGCGGCTGCGCCGGTTCATCGGCGAGGGCCGCCACGGCGACATGGCGTGGATGGAGGAAAAGGCCGACCGGCGCGGCGACCCGCTGACGCTGTGGCCGGAAGTGCGCAGCATCATCGTGGCCGGCGTCAATTACGGCCCCGACGACGATCCCATGACGCGGCTTTCCCGGCGCGAGCGTGGCGTCATCTCGGTCTATGCCCGCAACCGGGACTATCACGACCTCATCAAGAAGCGCCTCAAGCGGGTGGGCCGCTGGCTGGGCGAGACGCACAAGGCGCAGCTCAAGGTGTTCGTCGACACCGCGCCGGTGCCCGAGAAGCCGCTGGCGGCGGCGGCCGGCCTGGGATGGCAGGGCAAGCACACCAACCTGGTGTCGCGCGGCTTCGGCTCGTGGCTGTTCCTCGCCTCGATCTACACCGATCTGGACCTGCCCGCCGATTCCGCCGAGCCCGACCATTGCGGCCAGTGCCGCAACTGCCTCGACGCCTGTCCCACCGGTGCGTTCCCGGCGCCCTACCAGCTCGACGCGCGGCGCTGTATCTCCTACCTGACGATCGAATATGGCGGCCACATCCCCGAGGAGTTCCGCCGCCCCATGGCCAACCGGATCTATGGCTGCGACGACTGCCTGGCGGTCTGTCCGTGGAACAAGTTCGCCAGCACCGCCCGCGAGGCGGCCTTCCACGCGCGCGAGGAGCTGACCGCCCCGCGGCTCGCCGATCTGGCCATGCTGGACGACGCGGCCTTCCGCGCGCTGTTCTCGGGTTCGCCGATCAAGCGCGTGGGACGGGACCGCTTCGTGAGGAACGTGCTGATCGCGCTGGGCAACAGCGGCGAGACGGCGGCGCTGCCGGTCGTCGATTCCCTGCTGGACGACGCCTCGCCGCTGGTGCGCGCGATGGCCGTCTGGGCGTTCAGGGCGCTGGCGCCGGCGCCGGCCGTGTCGGAGCGGCGGCAGGCGCGGCTGCCTTGCGAGCCGGATCCGGCTGTGCGGCGGGAGTGGACGGCGTAGCCTGCGCCGGCTCATCCCCGGTCACGCCGGCGCGGATCTTGGCGATGCTGGCCGACGCCGCCTGCGCCGATTCGGTGCCGGGCGCCAGCTTGGTCACCTGGATCCAGTCGACGACGGCGGCCTCGCTGTTGCCGATGGCCTGGTTGAGGTTCGCCCGCTCCAGCAGCGCGTCCACGTTCTCGGCATCGAGCATCAGCGCCTTGTCGATGTCCTCGCGCGCCGACTGAAAATGGCCGAGCGCACGGTGCGCCGCCGCCCGGTAGGAATAGGCCTGGGTGCGCGGGCCGCCCCGGCGCAGCGCATCGTCCAGATCCTTCACCGCGCCTTCCAGATTGCCCATCTCGACCCGCGTGCGCGCCCGGTCGATGAGGATCTCGGCCGCCTGGTCGTCGTTGATCCCGGGCGAGGACAGCGCATCGGAGAGAAGGGTGAACGCCTTGTCGTTCTTCTCGGCCATCAGCCAGGCATTGCCCGCCTGCGCCAGCAGGTCGATGGGCAGCCCCGGCGGCAGCGCCTCGGGCGCCGGGACCGGCTTGCCGTCCTTGCCCAGCTTCACCTCGGCGGCGGCCTGCTGCGCCGGCGTCTTGGCCATTTGTCGGGCGCGCTGGGCGAGCTGCTCCAGCATGGTCGCGGCCTTCTCGTATTCGCCCTGGGCGAACAGCGCCAGCGCCATGCAGTGCTCGGCCGGGATGCCGCCGCTGTAGTCGCGCCAGTGGGCGGCCAGCTCGTAGGCGCGCTTGGGCGCCATGTCGACGAGCTTCATGCATTCGGCGTAATTGCTGGCCTGGGCGGGAAAGGCCGCGGCGGCGGCGACGGCGGCGCCCAGCAGGGCGAGGAGATGTCTCAAGCGAGAGCCTTGTGGGTTTCGGGGCATGGCTTCTAAGCTGTGGCGCAAGCGCCTTCGGGCTGGGGAACATATAGGGGATCGGACACCGTGAAGCGACTCTTCGTCTTCGGCCTGGGCTATACGGCGCAGATCGTCGGCCGCCAGCTCCGAGCCGACGGCTGGCACGTGGCGGGCACCTGCCGCGGCGCCGAAACCGCCGCCGCGCTGGAGGCGCAAGGCTTCGAGGTCTTCCCGTTCGACGGCGACCGCCCGCTCGAGAACCCGCGCCGCGCGCTCGCGGGCACGACCCATCTCCTGGCCTCGGTCCCGCCGTCGGACTCGGGCGACCCGGCGCTGCGCCACCATGCCGCCGACATCGCCTCGCTGCCCGGGCTGGCCTGGGCCGGCTACCTCTCGACCACCGGCGTGTACGGCGACCGCGGCGGCGACTGGGTGGACGAGAGCACGCCGCGCTCGCCCACCACGCCGCGCGGCCGGCGCCGGGCCGAGGCCGAGATGGGCTGGACGGGGCTTTTCGAGATGGGCCGCGTGCCGGTCCACCTGTTCAGGCTGCCGGGCATCTACGGCCCCGGCCGCAGCGCCATCGACGCGGTCAGGGCCGGACGGACGCGCCGCGTCTTCAAGGAAGGCCAGGTGTTCTCGCGCATCCATGTGGACGACCTGGCCGCCGCCCTCATCGCCTCCATGGTCCAGCCCAGGCCCGGCGCCGTCTACAACCTTTGCGACGACGAACCCGCGCCGCCCCAGGACGTCACCGCTTACGCCTGCGACCTGCTGGGCGTGCCGGTGGAGCCCCTGACCCCCATCGACCAGGCCAACCTGACGCCCATGGCCCGCAGCTTCTACGAGGAAAGCAAGCGCGTGCGGAACGACCGGATGAAGCGCGAGCTGGGCGTGACCCTGGCCTATCCGAATTACCGGGAGGGGCTGAGGGCGATCCTGCGGCAGGCCTCATAGGGGCACCCGGCCCGGTCTGATTCATCCCTGAATCCTCACCCAACACCGAGAGCCCTTGTAAGTTATCAGGGCTGTCATCTGGTAAGCTTACGG
>CAZVVC010000137.1:0-6072 GCA_964630425.1 uncultured Bifidobacterium sp.
TCTGTTTTTACTTTCCGGCAGTCTCCCGCGCCACCTCGGGCCTCTCCCGCCCGAACATGGCCTTCATCGCCTGTTCGAGCAGCGTGCCGCCGATGGCCGAGACCAGCACCAGCACCGCGGATTCGCGCTTGTCGTCCAGCAGCAGGTAGCCCGCCACGGCCACCACGATCAGGGTCAGCATCACCGTGCTGCCCAGGCTCGTCAGGTCGCGGATGGCGCTGGCCATCCACGACGGCCCGATCGGCACGGCGAGATCGGCCGGAGTCCGGAACGCCAGCAGGATGGTCCTGTCGAACGCCTCCGTGTCGCCCTCCAGCACCTCGCCGGCGATCAGCGCGAAACACAGCACGCCGGCCGCCGCCGCGAAGATCGCGGCCAATGCGCCCAGTTCCGCCTTTTCCCCGGGCAGCATCCGGCGCAGGAGACCGGGCAGCCCGTTCATCGCCGCTCCAAAATCGTCGGCGTCTTCAACATGCTTCCTCCGCACCGGCCCTTCCCGCCACCATAGCGGCAAACGCGCCGCCTGACGATGGCCGCCACCATCCGGCGTGACGCGCGGGCGGGCGCGGCGTATCATCCGCCGGTCGCTGGGGGAACCCGGTCGCTGGGGGAACATCGCGTGGATCTGCAGGCGCTGACGGGCAGCGTGGCATTCGCGGTCACGCAGACCGCGGTGGCCCTGTTCATGTTCGGCCTCTATGTGGCGGCCAGGCGCGATTCCTGCACGCGCTACTGGGCGGTCGCCAGCGCCCTCGTCGCCATCGGCGTCACCATCCCCTTTCCCTTCATGGGCACCGGCTTGCGCCCCACCGCCGTCTGGCTCGGCACCAGCGCCATCGTCGCCGGCCTGGTCTGGATGTGGTGGGGCATGCGCGTTTTCTTCGGCCGCGCGGTCGGACCCGCCGGCTGGTGGCTGATGCTGGGCCATGCGGTTCTCGCCGGCGCGCCCTTCGCGCTGGGCGAGCAGGCGCATCTGCGCATCGTCTGCTTCGCGGCCGCCGTGACGGTCGCGGTGGGATTGATCGTCCGCGAAGTGTGGCGCGGCGCCGGCGCCCCGATGACCGTGGGGCGTCGGCTGGTGATCGCCGCCTATGCGGTCACGCTTCTGCCGATCATCGTGCGCGCCTCGGTCCTGCTGGGCACCGGCGCCGGCGTGACCGCGCTGACCGACGACGCCTTCGACGTCATGCTGCTCTACCTGCTGCCGATGGCGGGCGGCCTGCTCAGTTCGGTCGGGACGGTGCTGATGTATTTCGAGCGCACCATCGACGAGAAGGACTACCTGGCGAGCCACGACGAGCTCACGCGCCTCTACAACCGCCGGGCCATGACCGAGCAGGGCATGCGCGCGCTGGACGCGGCGGCGCGGACGGGCCGGCCGGTCTCGCTGCTGCTGATCGACGTCGATCATTTCAAGTCGGTCAACGACACACTGGGCCACGAGGCCGGCGACAGGGCGCTCCATGCGGTCGCCCGATGCCTGGCCGCTGAATGCCGCCGCGGCGACATCGTCGGCCGCCACGGCGGCGAGGAATTCTGCATCGTCTGCCCCGGCGCGGATGCGGCCGACGCCGCGCGCCTTGGCGAGCGGCTGCTGCGCGCGGTCGCGGACATCGCGCCGCCGCCGGGCCTGCCCCGCCGCCTCAGCATCAGCATCGGCATCGCCACCGCCAGCGGCCCGGACGCGGGGCCGGACCGATGGGACATGCTGCAACGGCAGGCAGACCAGGCGCTCTACGGCGCCAAGCAGGCCGGGCGAAACCGGATGCTGGCGGGCTGACCGGTCCGCGCCGCGCCGCGCTTTCCAACATCCCGGCAAGCGACTAGACTCGCGCCCGCAGGGGGCATTCATGGAACTTCAGGCCGTTACCGCCAGCGCGGCCGTGGGCATCGCCCGCATCACCATCGCGCTCTTCATGTTCGGCCTGTATCTGGCGGCCCGCCGGGACGCCTGCACCGGCTATTGGGCCGCCTCCGCCATCCTCGTCGGCATCGGCTCGACCATGCCGCTCTACGGCCTCGTGGGTTCCTTCGGCATCTGGGTCGCCTGCGTCACGGTGATTTCCGGCGGCGTCTGCTTCTGGTGGGGCCTCAACCTGTTCTTCGGGCGTCCCCGGTCGGTGATCGGGATATGGCTGATCGCCGGCATGACCGTCGGCGTCGGCGGCCTGCTGCTGATGACCCATTCCCAGACGCCCCGGATTCTGGCCTTCGCGCTGGCGGTGATCGTCGGGACGTCCCTCATCATCCGCGAGGCATGGCGCGGCGACGGATCGCCGCTGACGGTGGGCCGCGCGATGGTCGCGGGCTCCTACGCGGTGGCGCTCGTGTCCCTCGCCGTCCGCGCCGTGTATTTCGTGATCGGCGGCGCGCCCGCGTCGCCCACCAGCGACCACCCGGTCAACGTGCTGCTGCTCTATCTCGTGCCGCTGATGACCAGCATTCTCGCGTCGGTGGGCACGCTGCTGATGTATTTCCAGCGCACCGTGGCCCAGAAGGAGCATCTCGCCACCCATGACGACCTGACGCGCATCTACAACCGGCGCGCCCTGGCCGAGGCAGGGCGCCGGGCGCTCGCCGCCGGCCCGCGCGACGTGGCGGTGCTGCTGATCGACGTGGACCACTTCAAGTCCGTCAACGACACGCTGGGCCATCAGGCGGGCGACGGCGTGCTCGCCGCCATCGCCGAGACCCTGTCCGGCAACTGCCGGCAGACCGACATCATCGGCCGCCAGGGCGGCGAGGAGTTCTGCATCGTCTGCCCGGACACCCACGCGGCCGAGGCGCGCGTCCTGGCGGACCGGCTGCTCCTCGCCGTCGCCGCCCTCCCCAGGCCGGACGGCCTCGGCGCGCCGCTCGGCATCAGCATCGGCATCGCCGCACGCACGCCGGGCAGCCAGTGGGAAGGGCTGCTCGCCGACGCCGACAGGGCGCTCTATGCCGCCAAGACCGCCGGGCGCGGACGGGCGATCACCGCATGACGCCGGGTTTCCGTGCCTTGCCCCACGCGTTTCGGCGCCTATCTCCCGCATCACCTTTCCGCCTTTCGGCAAGATCATGACGCTTCCCCTCAACCGCCGGTCGGCATCGGCCTATGAAGGACCGATCCTGGGTTCGCTGCTGACCCTTGCGATCCCGATCGTGCTGGGGAACCTGCTCCAGTCGGCCTACACGCTGATCGACGCCTTCTGGGTCGGCCGGCTGGGCCGCGAGGCCGTGGCGGCGGTCAGCGTCAGTTTTCCCATGATGTTCCTGATGTTCGCGCTGGGCGCCGGCTTCTCCATCGCCGGATCGACGCTGATCGCCCAGTATGTGGGGTCGCGCAACCAGCCCATGGTCAACCGGGTCGCCGCGCAGACCATGCTGCTGGTCGCCGGCATCTCGCTGCTGCTCGGCCTGGGCGGCTATGCGCTCGCCCCCGGCATCCTGCGGCTGATGGGCGTCGAGGCGGCGGTCTATCCCGCCGCGCTCAGCTTCATGCGCATCGCGTTCCTGGGCCTGGTCTTCAGCTTCAGCTTCGCCGTGTTCCAGGCGGTGCTACGCGGCGTGGGCGAGGCGAAGCTGCCGCTCTACATCATCTTCGGCACCGTCGTCCTGAACGCCATGCTGTGCCCGCTGCTGATCTTCGGCTGGGGCCCGGTTCCCGGCTCCGGCGTGACCGGCGCGGCGCTGGCGACCATCCTCACCCAGGGCATCGCCGCCCTCATCGCCATGCGAGTGCTGTTCAGCGGCCGCTACGGCATCCACGTCGCCTGGTCCGACTTCAAGCCGGACTTCGTCTACATGAAGCGCGCCTTCCTGCTGGGCTTCCCCTCGTCCATCGAGATGTCGACCCGGGCGCTGGGCGTCAACATGCTGTTCGTGCTCGTCGCCAGCTTCGGCACCCAGACCATGGCCGCCTACAACATCGGCAGCAACATCTTCCAGGTGGTGCTGATCCCGGCCATGGGCCTGTCCATGGCCATCTCGGTGCTGGTCGGCCAGAACATCGGGGCGCGCAATCCCCGTCGCGCCAGCCACATCGCCCGCGTGGGCTCCATGCTGGGTTTCGGCGCGCTGACCTTCTTCGGCGTCGTCGCCTTCATCTTCGCGCCGGGCATCATCGCCGTCTTCATCCCCGGCGACCAGGGCGTGATCGCCGACGGCTCGTCCTTCGTGCGCATCCAGTGCCTCGCCTGGGGCTTCGTCGGCCTCCAGCTCTGCCTGATCGGCGTGCTGCGCGCCTCGGGCAACATGATGGCGACGATGGTCATCGCCCTGGTGTCCCAATGGGTGCTGATGTTCCCCATCGCCTATGTGCTGTCCAAGCACACCGCGCTGGGACACGAGGGCATCTGGTGGGCGTTCCCCATCTCCAACGTGGTCATCACCACCGTCACCCTGCTGTGGTACGTCAAGGGCGACTGGCGGTATGTGCGCCTGACCGACGACGAACAGACCGTCGTCGCGGTCAACGAGGCGGCGATGGTCGAGGACCGGGGACGCTAGGGATCACTCCGGCAAAGGGAACAACCTCACGGAGCCGTCGCCGTCGATCTCGAGGACGTGGTTGACCATGACATCGTTGATCCGGCCCCTGCGCCCAAGCTGCTCAATCGCCTCGATCAGCAGCTGCCAGATCATCTCGCGGCCTAGACACGGCAGGATGATCAGCCCCGGATGAACCTCCTGTGTCGCGACCAGATTCCGAAAATCCTCGGCGTTTTCGGTCACGATGATGCGATCTTCATCGATACAGCGCCGCAAGACGGTATCGTCCCGTTCTCCCCTTCGCCCGACGTGCAAAGGGTGAGAGGCGTCATGACCTTGTTCGCATAGCCTCTCCGCGATGCGCGGCGACAGACATTCGTCGATGAAGAACCTCAGGCCACCTTGCGCCACGGGCGTCCGGCTGGCCGGCCTCGCATGGGATTGGCCTTCGCGAACAGCAAGGCCGCTTCGAGCGCCTCGCGCGGGATATCCGGATTTTCCGCGGCGATCTCGTCAAGGTCCTCCCCTGCGTTGACCCGGCCCAGCAGCGAATACACCGTCATGCGGGTGCCCCTGATGACGGGAGTCCCGCCCTGGATCGCATCGTCGGAGACGATCCACCGATTGCGGACTTCGACATATCTGTGGGCGGTCGCCATGCGGCGGCGCATCAGCGACCTGCATTTCGACCATTTGAGGACGATCGGCCCACCAAGCTCAAGGTCATGGCCTTCCTTGTCCGGGGAAAGACGCGACGCATAGATCGCGATCCGCTTCTTGCCGTCCAGCGACACCGACCAACCGCTTTCGCGCAGGTCATGCAACAGCCCGACATAGAAAACCGACCACGTATCGAGCACCTTCCTGCTGGTTTCGAGCCGCATCGAGGGGACAGAGGCCTTGCGGGCGGACAGAACCCCTTCCTCCAAGGCCTTGGTCACCGAACGCTCGGGGGCCTCCGCCAGGAGGGCAACCTCGTTCACGGTAAGGACGTCGCTGGACACATGACCTGTTCGGGGCATCTTCGTTCTCTTTCCGGAAGAGAATCTACCATAATTCTTCCCTTACAGGGGAAAATATTCCAGCGGACCCGGATATCAATGCCCACCGGCCACCGCCGCCTTCACTCTCGGCAGCACGCGGCTGGCCAGCGTCTCCACCCGCTTCCAGCCGTCGTCGAAGCTCTCGCCGGGGAATTTGGCCCAGAAATGCACGTCCCTGATCTGCGGCCACGCCGTCAATAGCGCGGTCAGCTCGCGCACCGCCGTTTCCACGTCCCACAGCTCGTAGAGGCCGCCCTCGATGGCGGCGCGGCCGTCGGGGAACAGGGGCGTGGCCTCGGGCGGGCCGAAGGCGCCCCAGCCGATATAGGCGTTGGCCTGATAGAGCACGTGCGGCGCCACCCTGTCCGCCTCGCGCTCGGGGTCGTCGGCGACGATGGCCCAGTGGCCGGCATAGATCGCGCCGTCCTCCGGCCGCCTGCCCCGGTCGGCGAGCGCCCGCGCATAGACGTCGTGGCCGATGCCGCCGGTCGACAGGAAGCCGTCGCCCAGGGCGGCGGCGGGCGTCATGGCGGGCGGGCTGAGGCCGCCCATCAGCAGC
>CAZVVC010000137.1:6082-9316 GCA_964630425.1 uncultured Bifidobacterium sp.
AGTCGACGGGCTCGCCGCTCCAGGCGCCGCGGATGATGGCGACCGCCTCCTCCATCAGGCTGGGCCGGTGCCGCACCTCGCGGCCGAACTGGGCGAATTCCACCTGGCGATAGCCGCCGCCCACGCCCAGGTCGAACCGTCCGCCGGTCAGCAGCGAGACGGTCGCCGCGTCCTCGGCGATGCGGATGGGATCGTGCAGCGGCAGCACCATCAGATTGGTGCCGATCCGCAGCCGCGTGGTCCTGGCGCCGATGGCGGCGGCGATCACCAGCGGCGAGGGCGTGTAGCCGTCCTCGACGAAATGGTGCTCGGTCAGCCAGACCGAATCCCAGCCCGCCCGCTCGGCGGCCACGATCTGCTCCAGCGCCTGGGCATGGAACCGCTCGGACGGGATCGCCCACGGCGCCGGATTGCGGAAGTCGTACCAAAGGCCGAAATTCACCATGCCGCGTCCCTTCGTTTCGCGGGCCGCCCCGGCGCCGCATGATGGCTGTTCCCGGTCAGGGAATGCTCCAGCCCGCGTCGATCACCAGTTCGGCGCCCGTCACGTATTTGGCCTCGTCCGAGCACAGATAGACCGAGCCCCAGGCGATGTCCTCGGGATCGCCCATGCGTCCCATGGGGATCGACGCCTTGATCGCCGCGTCCATCTCGGGCGTCAGGTCGCCCAAGATCGGGGTCTGGATCTGGCCCGGCAGGATGGTGTTCACGCGCACGCCCTGCTTGACGTATTCCAGCGCCGCCGACTTGGACATCAGCCGCACCGCCGCCTTGGTGGCGTGATAGGACAGCGATCCCGGGCTGCCGACCATGCCGTAGAGCGAGGAGATGTTCACGACCGCGGCATTGCCCGTTTTCACCAGCGCCGGCATCGCCGCCTTCATGCCGTACCACACGCCGGTCTGGTTGATGGCGATCATGCGCCGCCAGCCCTCGTCGGTTTCCTCGGTCACGCCGCCGGGATGATAGATGCCGGCGTTGTTGACCAGCGTGGTGAGCGCGCCGAACCGCGCCAGCGCGGCGGCCACCGCCGCGTCCCAGCTTTCGCCGCTGGTCACGTCGAGCCGCACGAACACGGCGTCGCCGCCGGCTTCGTTCGCCTGCCGGACGATACGGGCGCCCCGCTCTTCCTGGATATCGCCCGAGACGACCTTCGCCCCCTCGCGCGCGAACAGCCGCACATGCGCGGCGCCGATGCCGCTGGCGCCGCCCGAGATCAGCGCCACCTTCCCGTCGAGACGTCCCATGATGTCCTCCCCGCCGCCGATCCGCCGATGAGACCACATCCGCGAGTCCGTTTGCTAGATGGGAACAAACGGCCTAGCCTGTTTGTGACGCCCTTGGGGAAGGACGCAAACGGGAAATCGGGAGTGGACGATGGAAGTTGGCCTGCTGATGGTCTTCCAGAACTTCATGGACCGGGACACGGACCATGACGTCTATGCGCGCGACATCCATCTGGCGGGACTGGCCGAGCCGCTGGGCTTCGACACGCTGGGCGCGGTGGAGCACCACTTCTTCAACTACGCCATGGCGCCCGACAACATGCAGTTCCTCAGCTACATGGCGGCCCGGACCAGCCGCATCGGGCTGCTGACCGGCGCCGTCATCCTGCCCTGGAACAACCCACTGCGCGTGGTCGAGAAGATGATCATGCTCGATCACCTCAGCAACGGCCGCGCCCTGTTCGGCATCGGCCGGGGCCTCGCCAAGCGCGAATACGATCGCTTCGGCATCTCCATGAACGAGGCGCGCGACCGCTTCGACGAGGCCGCCGAGCTGATCCTGCGCGGCCTGGAAAGCGGCGTGGTCGAAGGCGCCGGCCCTCACTACCCGCAGATGCGGACCGATGTGCGCCCGGCGCCCTACGCCACCTTCAAGGACCGCTTCTACTGCGTCGCCATGTCGTCGGACTCCGTTCCGGTCTGCGCGCGCCTGGGCGGCAAGATGATGAGCTTCGCCCAGAAGCCGTGGGAGCAGATGGCCGGCCACTTCGATGCCTACCGCACGCTTTACCGGCAGCATCACGGCCGGACCGCGCCGTCGCCGGTGTGCGTCGACTTCATGTGCTGCGACGAAAGCGCCGAGCGCGCCGAGGCGCTCGCCCGCGAGCACATGGCCAACTACTACCTGACGGTCATGGAGCACTACGACATGGCCGGCGACCACTTCAGGACCATGAAGGGTTACGGCGACTACGCCACCAACGCCGAGATCCTGCGCGACACCGGCATGAAGGACGCCGCCAACGCCTTCGTCGACATCAACACCTGGGGCACGCCCCAGCAGATTCTCGACAAGCTCGAGAAGCGCCGGCAGGCGCTGGGCGATTTCGACCTGACGGTGCAGGTCAGCTATGGCGGCATGACCCTGGAGAACGCCGAGAGCAGCATGCGCCTGTTCGCGGAAAAGGTGCTGCCGGAAGTGCGAGGCTGGCGCAAGGCCGCCTGAGGCATCCCTGCACGACGCAGGCGGATGCCGGCCGCCTTCGCCTCCATCAGCCCGGTGACGACCTTTCGCGGATAGCAGCCGGCTAGGTCTTCGGGGTCATGACGGTTGGCAAGGGAGTGGAACGCTCGCCCCTGCGATCGCGCAACCTGTATTTGCTCTGATACGCGCGCCTCTGCTTCGCGACTTCGTACAAGACGATGCCCGAACTCGTTCCGAGATTGAGGCTCTCGATCATGCCGAACATCGGAATGGAAACGCACATCTCGCTTCTTTCGATGGCGCGGTCGCTGATCCCCGTCGCCTCGCTGCCGAACCAGACGGCGAGCTTGCTGTGAACCGTATAGTCGCCTTCGTGGAGGAAGATGCTGGTTTTTCCTTTCACATGCGGCGACGTGACGATCGACTTGAACCCCTTTCTTTCAAGGTGGTCAAAGCATTCGTCGGTGCTGTCGAAACGCCTTACGAACGTCCATTTCACGGCCGAGACGGAGGTCTTCGAAACCGATCTGCGATCGCGCAAATCCTGCCAGTCCTCGGGCAGGGACCGGCGGGGATCGACCACATAGACTTTCTCGACCCCAAGCGCGTTCACGTTCCGGATCACCGTGCCGATGTTCTTCACATCGGTCGGATTCTCGAGCACGGCGATCAGATGCTTGCAGCGGAACGGCTTGATTTCGTCGGCGCGCTTGCGCGCGGACGTTTTCGGTCGAGTTTCTTCTTCCATGGCTGGCCTGCCCCCTGAAAAGTGGTCCTCCCTGAAGTATGGTTTTGCCATGAGGA
>CAZVVC010000138.1:0-9285 GCA_964630425.1 uncultured Bifidobacterium sp.
CTGGGCCTCCTGCAATGCGGTGCGCACGGTCAGCTCGTAGCTCAGATAGGCCTGTTCCTGGCGTGCGTCGGCGGCGTCGATGTTGGCGCGGATGCGGCCGAAGTCGAACAGCGGCTGGAGCAGGGCGGCGCCGGCCGACCAGATCCGGGTGCCCGGATTGAACAGGTCGCCGATCCGGTCGCTCTGCACGCCCAGCAGGCCCGACAGGGTGATCTGGGGATAGCGCAGCGCCTCGGCCGCCTTCACCCGCTCGGCCGCGGCCAGCAGCCGCCTCTCGGCGGCGCGCACGTCGGGGCGCAGCGCGATCACCTGGGTCGGCGCGGCCAGCACATCGAGCGCGTCGGCATCGGGCAGCGGGCTCTTGTCCGGAACGATGGCGGCCAGTTCCTCGGGCCGCATGGCGAGCAGCAGCACCAGCCGGTGGCGCGC
This sequence comes from uncultured Bifidobacterium sp., assembly GCA_964630425.1. Lineage (GTDB taxonomy): Bacteria > Pseudomonadota > Alphaproteobacteria > SMXS01 > SMXS01 > RI-34. The sequence goes on from CAZVVC010000138.1 coordinate 430, forward strand.
CGATTCCGCCTGCTCGCGGGCCTGCGGGACGGTGGCGCGGGTCTGGGCGAGCTGCGCCACCGTGCGTTCCAGGTCGAGGCGGCTGCCCATGCCCTGTTCGAAGCGGGCGCGGGTGATGCGGACGGTGCCGGCCTGGGCCTCTGCGTTCTTCTCGGCCAGCACGGACTGCGCCTGCCAGAGCCGGTATTCCATGTAGGTCCGGGCCACCTCGGCCAGCAGGGTCAGGCGCACGGCGTCGCGGTCGGCCTCGGTGGCCGTGAGGTCGGCGCCGGCGGCGCGGGCCTCGGCGCGCAGCCGGCCAAACAGGTCCGCCTCCCAGGTCGCGCCCAGCGACAGGCCGAAGCTGTTCGAGGTCTGGGGCGGCCCGCCATTGGCGCTGTTCGGCCGCTGGCGGCTGCGTTCGGCGCCGGCCGCGCCGGTCAGTTCGGGGAACAGCTCGGCGCGGGCGCCCCGGCGCAGGGCGCGGGCCTCCATCACCCGGCTTTCGGCCAGACGCAGGTCCAGGTTGCGCGTCTGCGCGAGGTCGATCAGCGTGTCGAGCACCGGGTCGCGGAAGTCGCGCCACCATGCCCTGGGCGCCACCTGCCCGGCGCGGACGCCGTCGGGCGCGCCTTCCCATGCCTGCTGCATCTCGGCGACGGGCAGGGGCCGGGGATTGGCGGCGCAGGCGGCCAGTCCGGCCGCGGCGACGCAGGCCGCGAGGATGCCGCGCAGGGTCATGGCGTGATGCTCTGCGGTGCGGTGATGGTGGGATCGGTCCGCCGGGCCGCGCCGCCGAACAGCCGGTCGAGCGCCAGGTAGATCACCGGGGTCGAGAACAGGGTGAGCGCCTGGCTGACCAGCAGGCCGCCGATCACGGCGATGCCCAGCGGCTGGCGCAGCTCGGCGCCGGTGCCGATGCCCAGCATCAGCGGAACGGCGCCCAGCGCGGCGGCGATCGAGGTCATCATGATCGGGCGGAAGCGCACCAGGCACGCCTGGCGGATCGCCTCCTCGGGCGACAGGCCGTGGTCGCGCTGGGCCTCCAGCGCGAAGTCCACCATCAGGATGCCGTTCTTCTTGACGATGCCGATCAGCAGCACCAGCCCGATCATGGCCATGATCGAGAAGTCGAAGCCCAGCAGCCACAGGAACAGGATCGCGCCGATGCCCGCCGACGGCAGGGTCGACAGGATGGTCAGCGGATGCACGAAGCTCTCGTAGAGCACGCCCAGGATGATGTAGACGGCCAGCAGCGCGGCGAGGATCAGGTAGGGCTGGCTGGCCAGCGAACTCTGGAACGCCTCGGCGCTGCCGCGGAACGAGCCGGTGATGGACTGGGGCACGGCCAGCTCGGCCTGCGCCTGCTCCACCAGCTTCACCGCGTCGCCCAGCGCCGTGCCCTTGGTCAGGTTGAACGAGATGTTGACCGACGGGAACATGCCGTCATGGGTGATCAGCACCGGGCCGGCCTTGGGCGGCTCGACCCTGGCGATGGAGGCCAGCGGCACCATCTGCCCGGTCAGCGGCGAGCGCAGGTAGAAATAGTTCAGGCTCTCGGCCGTGCGGCGCTGGTCCTGGTCGATCTCCAGGATCACCTTGTACTGGTTGACCTCGGTCTGGAACTCGCTGATCTGCCGCTGGCCATAGGCGCTGTAGAGCAGCTGGTCCACGTCCTCGGCGGCGATGCCGAAGCGGGCGGCGGCGGTGCGGTCGATGGTGATGCGGGTGACCGCCGCGCCCATCTGCAGGTCGTTGGACACGTCGGCGAAGCCGGGGATCGCGGCCAGCCGCTCGGTCAGCCGGTTGGCCCAGATGCCGAGCTGGTCGCTGTCGTTGCCGCGCAGCACGTAGAGGTACTGCGCCTTGCCGCCGCCGGCGCCGATGTTGATGTCCTGGGCCGAGCGCAGCACCAGCATGATGCCCGGTACCTGGGCGACCTGTGGGCGCAGCCGGGCGATGAAGCCCTCGGAATCCACGTCGCGGTCGCCGCGGTCCTTCAGCACGATGAAGAAGCGGCCGTTGGCCAGGTTGGTGCTGCCGGCGGTCGCGCCCACGGTCATGCCGAACTGCATGATCGCGGGATCCTTGCCGATGATCTCGGCAAGTTGCCTGTGCTTCTTCACCATGTCCTCGTAGGACACGTCGTCGGCTGCCTGGGTGGTGCCGTAGACGAAGGCCGTGTCCTGCAGCGGGAAGAAGCCCTTCGGCACGGCGACGTAGCTGCCCACGGCGACGGCCAGCGTCAGGCCGAACACGCCCAGCATGAACTTCTGGTGGCGCAGCACCCAGTCGATGCCGCGGGCATAGCTGCTCACCAGCCGCTCGGAGAAACCCGCCTTTCCCTCGTGGTGCTGCTGCGGCTTCATGAACCGCGACGCCAGCATGGGCGCGAGAGTCAGCGACGCGACCACCGAGATCAGGATGGCGGCGGTCACCGTCAGCGCGAATTCGCGGAACAGGCGGCCGACGATGCCGCCCATGAACAGCAGCGGGATGAACGCGGCGATCAGCGAGAAGCTGATGGACACCACCGTGAAGCCGATCTGCGAGGAACCGCGCAGCGCGGCCTCGACCATGCTCTCGCCGGCTTCCTGGTGCCTGTGGATGTTCTCGATCACCACGATGGCGTCGTCGACGATGAAGCCCACGGCGATGACCAGCGCCACCAGGGTCAGGTTGTTCAGGCTGAATCCCAGCAGGTACATGGCGGCGCAGGTGGATATCAGCGCCACGCCCAGCACCGCGCCGACGATCAGCGTCGCCGAAAGCTGCCGCAGGAACAGGCCCATCACCAGCACCACCATGATGGTGGTGACCATCAGGGTGATCTCCACCTCGTGCAGGGTCGACCGGATGGTCCGGGTGCGGTCGTTGAGCACCTTGATCTCGACACTGGCGGGCAGGGTGGACTGGATGCTGGGGAGCGCCGCCATGATCCGGTCGACCGTGTCGACGATGTTGGCGTCGGGCTGGCGGCGGATGATGAAGTTCACGCCGGGCTCGCCATACTGCCAGGCCTGGACGTAGTCGTTCTCGGCGCCCAGGGTGACCTTGGCGACGTCCTTCAGCAGGACCGGCCGCCCGTCCCGGTAGGTCACCGGCAGGTCGTCATATTCGCCGGGGGTGAAGATCTGGTCGTTGGTCTCCAGCGTCGAGACGCGGTCGCTGCCGTAGATCGCGCCCTTGGCCTGATTGACGCTGGCCCTGCGGATCACCTCGCGCAGGTCGGCGAGGGTGATGCCGTAGGCGGCGAGCTTCTCGGGCGACGCCTGGATGCGGATGGCGGGCTTCTTCTGCCCGCTGAAGAACATGTCGCCCACGCCGTCGACCTGGCTGATCTGCCGGCCGATGAGCGTGTCGGCGAGGTCGCTCAGCTCGTTGAGCGGCATCAGCTTGGACTGCACGCTCAGGATCAGGATCGGCGCGACGGCCGGGTTGGCCTTGCGCCATGTGGGCAGGTTGGGCATGTCGGCCGGCAATCGGCCGGCGACGGAGTTGATGGCGGCCTGCACTTCCTGCGCGGCCACGTCGATGTTCTTGTCCAGGGTGAATTGCAGCGTGATGGTGGTGACGCCCAGCGCGCTCGACGAGGTCATCTCGGTGATGCCCGGCACCGCGGTCAGCTCGGCCTCGAGCGGCGTCGCCACGGCCGAGGCCATGGTCTCGGGGCTCGCGCCCGGCAGGCGGCCGGTGATGCTCAGGGTCGGGAATTCGGCCTGCGGGAGCGGGGCCACGGGAAGCTGCGGGAACGCGACGGCGGCCAATGCCGCCAGCGCCAGCGACAGCAGGAAGGTGGCGATGGGGTGGCGGATGAACCACGCCGATATGCCCGGCTTCGCGCTCACCTGCCGTCCTCCGCCACCGCGTTGCCGGATTTGCCGTCGACGATCTTCACGGCCGAGCCGTCCTTGAGACGCGACTGCCCGTCCGAGACGATGATCTCGCCGGGCGACACGCCCTTGGCGATGACCACGGCCTCGTCGGTGCTGTAGCCGACCTCGACCGGCACCACCTCGGCCTTGCCGTTGGTGACGCGGAACACGAAGGGGCCTTCGAGCCCCTGCTTGACCGCGCGGGGCGACAGCACGACGGCGGCGGGGCTCTGGCCGATCTGCAGCCGCACGGTGACGAACTGGCCGGGCCACAACGAGCCGTCCTCGTTGGCGAATTCGGCGCGCAGCCGGATGGTGCCCGTGGCCGTGTCGATTTGGTTGTCGATCATCCTCAACCGGCCTTCGGCCAGTCTGGTGCCGTTGTCGCGGTCATAGGCGGTGACCGACGCGCCGCCGGACTGCCTGACCAGCGGCTGGATGCTGGGCACCAGCGTCTGGGGCAGCGAGAACATCACCGAGATCGGGGCGATCTGCGTCACCGTCACCAGGCCTTCGGTGTCGGTGGCCCGCACCAGATTGCCGGGATCGACGCGGCGCAGGCCGATGCGGCCGCTGACCGGCGCGGTGATGCGGGTATAGGAAAGCTGCACCCGGGCGGCGGCGATGGCCGCGTCGTTGGCGTTCACCGCGGCCGCGAGCTCGCCGACCCTGCCTTCCTGCTGCTCGACGGTCTGGCGCGAGATCGCCTCTTCCTTCACCAGGTTCCGGTATCGGGCCAGATCCTGCTCGGCGGCGCGGAGCTGGGCTTCGTTGCGGGCCTTTTCCGCCTGCGCCTGCGCCAGGGCCGCCGCGAAGGAGCGGTCGTCGATGCGCGCCAGCAGGTCGCCCTTGCGCACGGTCTGCCCTTCCTCGAACAGCACGTCGGCCAGCACGCCTTCGACCTGCGGGCGCAGGGTGACGTTATGCAGCGATTCCACGGTGCCGATGCCGCTCGCCATGTGCGGCACGTCGCGCTGTTCGGCCTTGATGACGCCGACGGGCACGGGCGGCGGCGGCGGGCTCTCGGGCGCGCCGCGTCCGAAGAACCACCAGAGTAGCGCGGCCAGCGCGACGAGCACGGCCAGCGCGGCAGCCTGGTGACGGCGGGAATGACGGAGGTCGGAAGCGTTCATGAATGTGCTTGGCCAGGTTTGCGGACGGGGCGGCAGCGGAATTTAGCGCAAATCGGTCCGGATTTCGCCACAGACAAGCATTGCCCCCTCCTTCTTCCGCGGATCGCGCCGCGACTCGAACGCATCTAGCCGCCATGGGGGCCGGTGAGGCTCCTAAAACCAGCTAGATGAATGGTTTTTATATAAGTATTGAAAATGACAATCGCTAGCGTTTCGTACGGGCGAATTCTCATGGCTGCCCCGTTTCCGGCGTGGGAAAAGACAAGCGTCCATGACTGTAAGGCTGCGGAATCGGCTTTCCCGCACCGGATTTTGATGCAACAGTCCGGCTCGGAAGACCGTTCATCAAAGGGGAGACATTCAGATGGCGTCGTTATTGTCCCGGTATCCGCTGTTCCAGTACGCGTACTACGTGAACGACCTGGAAGCCTCGATCAACAAGTGGGCCAAGCTTTATTACGCGGGGCCGTTCGTGATGGTCCCGCACCACAAGACCGACAAGTTCCACTACCGCGGCCAGGACATCGAGGCGGACGTGTCCTATGCGTTCGGCTATCTGGGCGACATGATGATCCAGTTCATCCAGCAGCACGACGACAAGCCGTCCATCTACCGCGACATGTACAAGGCGGGCGAGGAGGGCTATCACCATATCGGCCTGCTGGTCCACGACTTCGAGGCGGAATACAAGCGGATGCAGGACGCCGGTTTCGTCGATGCGTGCCGCCTCTATGCGGACGAGGTGGACGCCTGCTATTTCGACACCCGCTCGGTCAATGGCGGCTTCACCGAGCTGCATGGCGATCCCAAGCACATCCTGGGCATCTTCGCCCAGTGGAAGCGCGCCCACGAGCTGTTCAAGCCGGGCGACAGTCCCATCATGACCATGTGATCCGGCGACGGATGACCCTGGACGGCCCGCTTCGGCGGGCCGTTTCGTTTTCAGCCCAGCATGGCGTCGAAGGCGGGCGTGGTGCGCTCGGTGAAGCCGCCCTCGGCCCGGGCGAGGAAGCGGGCCGCGATGCCGCGCTCGCGCGCGTGGACCATGCCATCCTCCACGCCCATGACGCCGAGAGCCGTGGCCAGCGCATCGGCGGTCATGCAGTCGGGATGGAGCACGGTGACGCTGGCGAGGTCGTGGCGCACCGGCCATCCGGTGCGCGGATCGATGGTGTGGCTGTGGCGCACAGCGCCGTCCATGAAGAACTTGCGGTAGTCGCCCGACGTGGCGCAGGACAGGCCGTGCAGCGCGACGACGGTTTCCGACACCGTGCCGGCGGGCGTCTCCAGCGCCACCCACCAGGGCGCGCCGTCCGGCTTCACGCCCAGCCCGCGCAGTTCGCCGCCGACCTCGACGAGGAACGAGTCGATGCCCGCGCCGCGCAGGCGCCGGGCCACCAGGTCGACGGCATAGCCCTTGGCGATGCCCGACAGGTCCACATAGAGGCCGCCCGGCTGGCGGGCGCGGCGCGCCCTCATGTCCAGCTCCAGCCGCTGCCATCCGCAGCGCGCCAGCGCGGCGGCGATGCGCTCGGGCGCCGGCACCGAGCGGCCGGCGGCATCGGGGCCGAAGCCCCACAGGTTGACGACCGGGCCGATGGTGGGATCGAACGCGCCGCCGCTGTCGTCGGCGATCTCCACCGCGCGCGCCATCACGGTGAACAGGTCGGCGGGCAGCTCGTGCCAGCTTCCCGGCGGCGCGGCGTTGAAGCGGGAGAGGGTCGAGTCCGGCTCCCAGGTGCTCATCTCGGCCACGACACTGGCCAGCACCGCGCGGATGGCGGGATCGAGCGCGACGGCGCTTTCCTCCGCCACGTATTTCACCGACCAGGTGGTGCCCATGCTCTCGCCGGACAGCGCGTGGACCCGGCTGCCCGCCGGCGGCGCCGGCGGGTCCAGGTCCAGCGGGATCAGGACGCGGCGGGCCAAGTGGTCGTTACTGGGCCAGGACTTCCAGCGTGGCGACGTAGCTGGCGCTGCGGCTCTTGGCCTTTTCCGTGCTCGGCTTGGCGTCGCGCACCGAGGCGCTGATCCAGTAATAGCCGGGTTCGGGCCAGGTCACCTTGAACGTGCCTTCCGCATCGGTCTTGAGCGTCACTTCCTTGAGCTCGGTGCGATAGCGGATGCCGCCGGGGATGACGGTCACCTCCAGATCGGCGGCGGGCTTGCCGTCCATGACGAGCTTGAAGCTGGCTTCCTCGCCCACGAACAGGTCGTTGGGATGGGTCACGGGGACCAGCTCCAGGCCCTTGCCGGTCGGCTTCAGGGCCGCCTCGTTCGGCGCGCCGCTGGTGGCGAAGGTCTCCAGCCGGCGCTGGGTCTCGGTGATCTCCAGGTCGGTCGCCTCGGCCGGGATCTCGGCCAGCTTCTCGACGGAACCGCGCCAGCGCTTGGTCTCGCCGTTCAGCTTGTAGCGGCCCATCAGGCCGTCGCTGGCCACCGAGATCCGGTAGGTGCCGGGCTTGGCGAGCTGCACGTCGAACACGCTGCGGAACTTGCCGGTCGCCTGGTTCTGCGCCTGCACTTCGGCGCCGTCGGGGCCGAAGACCTTCAGGCTGTCGAGCTGCATGGGATGGTGCTCGAAATAGAACAGGTCGTTGGATATGGCCGCATCGACCGTGATCCAGGGCTCGCTGCCCGACAGGACCGTGGCCGAGGGCAGCAGCCAGGCGCGGTGCGCGTGGGCGGAAAGCGGGAACGCGGCGGCGATGGCCAGGGCGATGGCTGCGGCAGCCTTACGGGACATCCTCATGGTGGTTTCCTCCGGTGCTTACGGTTTCAGCTCGAGCTTGACGGCGCCCAGCTCGGTCGTGCCCTGGGCGCTGCCCGAGGCGGCCGACGCGGCGGGCCAGGTGAACGGGACCTTCAGCAGCTCGCGGCCGCCGACTTCGCGGGCGGCCTCGACGACCAGCGTGTACTGGCCCGGCTTCAGGTTCTTCAGCGGTTCGTTGGAGCCGCTGAAGTCCAGTGTGTGCTCGCCGGGCGCGCGCGTGGCGCTGCTCAGGCCGTCGGCGGGCATGGTCGTCTCGCGGCCGATCTTGCGCCACCACTGGCGCAGGTCCTTCAGCCACTCGTTGCCCTTGTTGTCCTTGGCCTTCACGTCGTACCAGACGGCCAGGTTGGTGATGCTCTTGTCGGCGCCCTCGATCCACACCGCCACATAGGGCTTGTGGTATTCGGCCACGGACATCTCGGGGATCTGGATACTGACGGTCAGGTCCGCGGCGAGGGCCGGAGTGGCGATCAGGCCGGCCAGGGCGGCGGGAAGGACGATGCGCACGCGTTATGCCTCCTCAGTGGATGAACAGGATGATGAGCAGCAGCGGAATGACCACGCCGGCGCCGACCGTGGGCCAGGTGATCGGCCGTTTGGCGGCATGGAGCTGCAACAGGAAAAGCCCGGTGATGGTGAAGACGATGCAGGCGACCGAGAACAGGTCGATGAACCAGCTCCACGCCAGGCCGGTGTGCCGGCCCTTGTGCAGGTCGTTGAGATAGGAGACCACGCCCCGGCTGGTGAGCTCGTAGTTCACCTCGCCGCTTTCGGTGTCGATACTCAGCCAGGCGTCGCCGCCTGGCCGGGGCAGGGGCACGTAGACCTCGCCGTCGGACCATTCCCCGGCGACGTCCGCGACCTTCACCGACAGGGTGTCGCCGATCCAGGCGGCGACCGGGGCCGGCAGCGGTCCCTTGTCTCCCTCGGGGGCGGTCAGGTCCTTCCGCAGCGACTCCGGCAACTCGGCCGACTGCTTGATGACGGTCGGGGTCGCGTCGATATGGGCGGCGTTGTTGAGGGTGATGCCGGTCACCGCGAACAGCAGCATGCCGACGAGGCAGAGCGCCGCGCTGACCCAATGCCAGGTATGGAG
>CAZVVC010000139.1:0-6192 GCA_964630425.1 uncultured Bifidobacterium sp.
CAAGCTGCGGATGCGCGGCAAGGACGTTTTCAAGCACGCGGTCAACAATTTGTCGGATATCGTTCAGGAAGTGTTCGAGGGAACGGACCTATCGCCTTCGGATATCGACTGGATCGTGCCGCACCAGGCCAACCGCCGCATCCTCGACGCCACCGCGCGCAAGCTGGGCGTGACGCCGGAGAAGGTGGTCGTGACCGTGCACGACCACGGCAACACCTCGGCCGCCTCCGTGCCGCTCGCGCTCGACCAGGCGGTGCATGACGGCCGGATCAAGCGCGGGGATCTGGTGCTGCTCGAGGCCATGGGCGGCGGCTTCACCTGGGGCGCCAGCCTCGTCCGCTGGTAGACCGCGCCTCCGTTTCCTAACCGGCAAGTGAAGCACCGTCTCAGGTGCCCAGAATTTCCTTTTATATTGACTGACTTAACGGCTTTGCCTAACCTATTCCCCGTCACATTGGGGGATATGGGTGATGAGCGGAAAGACCGTAACGCGCGCGGATCTCAGCGAAGCCGTCTACCAGGAGGTGGGCCTGTCCCGTAACGAGTCGGCCGAGCTGGTCGAGCGGGTGCTGGACATCATCTCCGACAAACTGGTTGAAGGTGAAAGCGTAAAGATCTCGTCTTTCGGCAGTTTCGTCGTGCGCAGCAAGGGCGGTCGCACGGGCCGCAACCCCAAGACCGGCGAGGAAGTGCCCATCGGGCCGCGGCGGGTTCTGGTCTTCCGCCCCAGCCAGGTCCTCAAATCCATTGTCGCAGGCGCGGCGAAACCCTCTTGAACCACGATTGAATGACACTCGGTCAGGAAAATAGCGACGGGCGCAGCCCGCCCCGGAAATCACCGGATGCGTTCCGCACCATCAGCGAGGTGTCGGACGAACTGAACGTGCCGCAGCACGTGCTGCGGTTCTGGGAAAGCAAGTTCACCCAGATCCGCCCGCTCAAGCGCGGCGGCCGCCGGCGGTACTACCGCCCTGAGGACGTGCTCCTGCTGCGCGGCATCCGCCGCCTGCTGTACGAGGACGGCTACACCATCAAGGGCGTGCAGAAGGTGCTGAAGGAGCGGGGCGTGCGCGCCGTCGCCGAAGGCGCCAAGGGCGAGGAGGCCGCCGCGCCCGCGCTCGCCGCCGCGGCTTCCATGCCCGCGGACACGCCGGCCGCCGAAGCCGCCGCCGAAGCCGCCGCATCCCAGAACGGGGAGATCGACCTGGAACGGCTCATCGCCGAACTGGAAGATATCCGCGGCCTGCTGACGCAGTAGGTTTCTCTCCTGTCATCGCGAGCGCGGCGCCGCGCTCCCTCTTGATGCGAGAACTACCCTCTCCGTGTCCCTGAGCTGTCGAAGGGCCTTGCACGAACGCTGATGCAAGGCCCTTCGACAGCTCAGGGACACGGTGGGATTTGAGCAGGGCACGAAGGCAGTCAGCGAATACCCAACTTTAGGGCTGGCATCCCGTCGCGGGCTGGCATTATAGTGCGCCCGCTTTCGGCAGGGGTTCACGCTCCCGCCGGAGTTCCTATCGGAGTGTAGCGCAGCCTGGTAGCGCATCACACTGGGGGTGTGAGGGTCGTCGGTTCAAATCCGGCCACTCCGACCAGTAAAGGGGCCGGCCTCCCTGCCGGCCCCGATCACTTCGAGGCCCGCATCATGCTTACAGGCCCTGGCCTGACCCCCGCCGACCATACCCGCATCTTCCGTTGGCTTCTTGCCGTCGCCGTCCTGGTTTTCGCCATGGTGCTGCTGGGCGGCGTCACCCGGCTCACCGAATCCGGCCTGTCCATCGTGGAATGGCGTCCCGTCACCGGCACGCTGCCACCGCTTTCCCAGGAGGCCTGGGTCGCCGAGTTCGACAAGTACAAGACGTCCCCCGAGTTCCAGAAGAAGAACAGCGATTTCACGCTGTCCGACTTCAAGACCATCTTCTGGTTCGAATATCTGCATCGGCTGCTCGGCAGGCTGATCGGCGCGGTCTTCGCGCTGCCCTTCTTCTGGATGCTGTGGCGCAAGCAGATTCCCGCCGCGCTGAAGCCCCATCTCTGGGGCCTGCTCGCCCTCGGCGCGGCGCAGGGCTTCATGGGCTGGTACATGGTCAAGAGCGGGCTGGTCGACCGGCCGGACGTCAGCCAGTACCGGCTGGCGGCTCATCTCGGCATCGCCTTCGCGATCTACGGCTATATCGTCTGGCTGCTGTTCGGCCTGCTGCGTCCGGTGACGGGGCGGTTGGACCGTTTCTGCCTGCTGCTGCTCGGCCTGGTCTCGCTCCAGATCCTGGCCGGCGCGTTCGTCGCCGGCATCGACGCGGGCTTCATCTACAACACCTGGCCGGCGATGGATAACGGCCATTTCATCCCGCCCGACATCTACAGCAACCCGCCGTTCTGGCCGGGGCTTTTCGAGGATCACCGGATCGTCCAGTTCAACCACCGGATGATCGCCTATCTGATCGCCCTGCTGGTCGGCCTATGGTGGTGGCGGAACCGCGATCGGGGAGGGCCGGCCCATCTGCTGGCGGCCGCGACCCTGTTCCAGGTGGTCGCGGGCATCGTCACCGTGGTGGTCCTGCCCTATGTCCCCGCCTGGCTCGCGGTGTTCCATCAGGCCGGCGGGCTGATCCTCGTCACCGCGGTCCTCTATGCCCTGCACAGGATCAGGCGATGAGCGGATACATCTCGGTCTACATGACGGCCGCGTCGCGGGACGAGGCCGAGCGCATCGCGGCGGCGCTGGTCGAAAGCAGGCTCGCCGCCTGCGTCAACGTCCTGGGCGAGATCCGCTCGGTCTACCGCTGGGAGGACGCGATCCGGCGCGACGCCGAGGTGGCGTTCATCGCCAAGACCCGCGCCGCGCTGTTCGACGCGCTGGCGGCACGGGTGAGGGAGATGCATTCCTATGACGTGCCGTGCATCGTCGCCTGGCCGATCGCGGCCGCCGATGCGGCGTATCTGGACTGGATCGGGCAGGAAACCCGCCACAAGTCCCCGAAATAGCGCCCGGCTTTGTGGTATTAAAATACCATAATTATAATACACTGATTCTATTAGGGTATTTTTGACGTCGTCCGGTTGACTTGGTCCATGAAATCGCCATACTCCGCCGCCGACGATCCAGAGGCGCAGGGCGTCTCCCACACAAGGACCGAAGATGAAAACCTATTCCGCCAAACCCTCCGATATCGAGGCGAAGTGGCTGGTGATCGACGCCGAAGGCGTCGTGCTCGGCCGTCTCGCATCCGAGGTCGCGAAGATCATTCGCGGCAAGCACAAGCCGACCTACACCCCGCATATGGATTGCGGTGACCACGTGGTCATCATCAATGCCGAGAAGGTCGCGCTGACCGGCCGCAAGCTGACCCAGAAGGAATTCTTCTGGCACACCGGCCATCCGGGCGGCATCAAGTCGCGCACCATCGGCAAGATCCTCGGCGGCGCCCATCCGGAGCGGGTGATCGAGAAGGCCGTCGAGCGCATGGTCCCGCGCGGTCCGCTCGGCCGCGACCAGATGCGCAAGCTGCGCGTCTATGCCGGTCCGGCGCACCCGCACGAGGCACAGCAGCCCACCGTGTACGACTTCGCCAGCAAGAACCCGAAGAACAAGAGGGACGCGTAATGTCCGATACCATCACGGATCTGAAGGATCTCGGCGCCGCGACCACGCAGGATGCCGCTCCCAAGTACGAGCCGGTCATCGACGCGCAGGGCCGCTCCTATGCCACCGGCAAGCGCAAGAACGCGGTCGCCCGCGTCTGGATCAAGCCGGGCTCCGGCAAGGTCGTCGTCAACGGCCGCGACCAGGACGAGTATTTCGCCCGTCCGGTGCTGCGCATGATCCTGCGCCAGCCTTTCGAGGTGGCCAACCGCAAGAACCAGTACGACGTGTTCGCCACCGTCATCGGCGGCGGCCTGTCGGGCCAGGCCGGCGCGGTGCGCCACGGCATCTCCAAGGCGCTGACGCTCTACGAGCCGTCGCTGCGCAAGCCGCTGAAGGAGGTGGGCTTCCTGACCCGCGACTCGCGCGTCGTCGAGCGTAAGAAGTACGGCAAGGCCAAGGCCCGCCGCAGCTTCCAGTTCTCGAAGCGCTAAGCGCGCAGGCCAGAGTTCGAAAATGGGGCCTTCCGCGCTGGCGGGAGGCCCTTTTTTCTTATGTCACGGCGTTGCGCTTGATTACCGTGGGGCAGCCTCCTAGGTTTCGCGCAACCCCAAGCACGGGACAGGACCATGAGCACACAGACCATCAGGGCCGCCATTCTGGGCGCCAGCGGCTATACGGGCGCCGAGCTCGTCCGCATTCTCAGCCAGCACCCCAATGTCGAGATCGTCGTGCTCACCGCCGACCGCCGCGCCGGCGAGAAGCTGGAAAACGTCTTCCCGCAGTTCGGCTTCCTCGACCTGCCGGACCTGATGAGCATCGAGCAGGTGGAATGGGCCGGCGTCGAAGTGGACGTGGTGTTCTGCTGCCTGCCGCACGGCACGACCCAGGACGTCATCAAGGGCCTGATGCACAGGACCGGCCACACGCTGATCGACGAGCTGGTGATCGAGCGCCGCGAGGACTACGTGGCCGAGATCAGGAAGCCGGTGAAGGTCATCGACCTGTCGGCCGACTTCCGGCTGGAGAACGTGGACACCTATGCCGAATGGTATGGCCACGAGCATCTGGCGCCGGCGCTCCAGAAGGTGGCGGTCTACGGCCTCACCGAGCTGGCGCGCGACAGGATCAGGGCGGCCGACCTGGTGGCGTGCCCCGGCTGCTATCCGACCAGCGCGATCCTGCCGCTCGCGCCGCTGCTCGCGGCGGGACAGATCGACCCGGACGACATCGTCATCGATTCCAAGTCGGGCGTTTCCGGCGCGGGCAGGGCGGCCAAGGAAGGCAGCCTGTTCACCGAGGTGTCCACGGGCATCCACGCCTATGGCGTCGGCAGCCATCGCCACGGCCCGGAGATCGAGCAGGAGCTGTCGAAGGCCGCCGGCCGGGACACGGTCGTCGCCTTCACGCCGCATCTGATCCCCATGAACCGCGGCATCCTGTCGACGATCTATGTCAAGCTGGCGGACGGCGTCACCGCCGAGGACCTGCACGATACGCTGTCGGTGCGGTACGAGGCCGAGGCCTTCGTGCGCGTGCTGCCCTATGGCCAGGTGCCGGCGTCGCGGCACGTGCTGGGCTCCAACTACGCGCTGATCGGCGTGGCCGCCGACCGCAGGCCCGGCCGGGCGATCATCGTCTCGACCATCGACAACCTGGTGAAGGGCGCTTCCGGCCAGGCGGTGCAGAACATGAACCTGATGTTCGGCCTGCCCGAGGCCACCGGCCTCGGGCAGCAGGTCATGTTCCCCTGATGGCCGGCCAGCTCGTCGCGTACAAGGGCATCTTGCCCAAGGTCGATCCGAGCGCCTTCATCGCCGATGGCGCCCGCATCGTCGGCGACGTGGAGATCGGCGCCGACTGCACCATCTGGTTCAACTGCGTCATGCGCGGCGACGTGCACCGCATCCGGATGGGCCATTCCTCGAACCTGCAGGACGGCTCGGTGGTGCACGTGACCGAGGGGAAATACGGCACCACCATCGGCAATTACGTGCTGATCGGCCATATGTGCCTGCTGCACGGCTGCACCGTCGAGGACGGCGTGCTGATCGGCATGGGCAGCACCGTCATGGACAATGTGACGGTGGAGGAGAACGCCATGATTGGCGCCGGCTCGCTGGTCACGCCGAACAAGCGCGTTCCCGCCGGCCAGCTCTGGACGGGACGCCCGGCCGTCTACAAGCGCGACCTGACACCCGAGGAAATCGTCCATCACCGCAAGCTCACGCTCGGCTACGTGCAGCGCGGCAGGGAATATACGGGCCGCTGAGGCACCATGATCGGCGTCTTCGATTCCGGCTCGGGCGGTCTGACGGTTCTGGAGAACCTGGCCCAGGCGCTGCCGGGCGAATCCTTCCTCTATCTGGGTGACCACGCCCGCGCGCCGTATGGCGAGCGCGACAACGCCGAGATCGTCGAATACACCACCGAGGCGGTGGACTACCTGATGCGCTCGGGCTGCCGGCTGGTGGTGATCGCCTGCAACACGGCGGCCTCGGTGGCGCTGCGGACCATCCAGCAGGCGTGGCTGCCTTACAACCATCCGCAGAACCGGGTGCTCGGCGTGCTGGTGCCCATGGTCGAGGCGCTCGCCGGCGTGCCCTGGC
>CAZVVC010000139.1:6202-9242 GCA_964630425.1 uncultured Bifidobacterium sp.
AAGCTGTCGATTGGCCGGCCAACCCGGTCCGCGCCGGCGGTCGACGCAGCCCTGCCGATCTGGTCAGGCTCGACGACGTGCTGCGCTATCCGCGCGTGGTGCTGTTCGGCACGTCGAAGACCATCGAAAGCCGCGCCTATCTGGAAGAGGTGAGGAAGCGGGCGCCCGGCTGCGCGATCGTGCAGCAGGCCTGTCCCGGCCTCGCCGGGATGATCGAGGACGGCGCGCCGGAGGAAAAGCTCCATGCGGTCATCGCCGGATGGGTCCGCAGCGCGCTCGACGGGCACGGTGGCTTCCGGCCCGATGCCGCCGTCCTGGGCTGTACCCATTATCCGCTGGTGCGCCACCTGTTCGGCCGCTGCCTGCCGGACGGCGCGCAGATCCTGTCGCAGCCGGACCTGGTCTCCGAGGCGCTGACGGATTACCTCCGCCGCCGGCCGGAATTCTCCATGGCCGGGCAGGGCGCACGCTCGGTGCGCTACCTGACCACCGGCGATCCCGCGCACCTGCACGGGCTGGCGCGGTTCATGCGGAACCTGCACGGCCAGTTCACCCGGGTGGCGCTGTAGCCGCTCCACGCGGGGAAGACGTGGATCAGGCCGCCGGCCGGGAACTCGTCACATAGCTGCCGGGCGCGTCCTCGATGATCGCCAGCTTGCCGTCGCCCGGCACGCGGGCAGGAACCTTCTTGCCCGAGCGTTTGGATATCCAGGCCTGCCAGTCCGGCCACCAGGAGCCGGGATGCTCCACGGCGCCTTCCAGCCAGGCGTCCAGATCCTTCGGATTCGCGTCGTTGGTCCAGTAGTTGTACTTGTTCGCGGCTGGCGGATTGATGACGCCGGCGATATGGCCGGACCCGGCCAGCATGAACTTGGTCGGTCCCGAGAAGTGATTCACGCCCTTGAACACCGACTTGTAGGGCGCGATGTGGTCTTCCTTGCCCGCCTGCATGTAGATCGGCGTCTTGATCCTGGTAAGGTCGATGGGCACGCCGCCCAGCACGATCCCGCCCGGCGTCACCAGCCGGTTCTCGTGATACATGCGGTGCAGGTAGTAGGAGTGCAGCGCCTGCGGCATGCGCGTGGAATCCGAGTTCCAGTACAGCAGGTCGAAGGGCATGGGGTCCTTGCCCATCAGGTAGTTGTTGACCACGAAGGACCAGATCAGGTCGTTGGAGCGCAGCATGTTGAAGGTGCCGGCCATGGCGCTCGCGTCCAGATAGCCCTTTTCGGCCATCTGCTTGTCGAGTTGCTCCAGTTGCCCCTCGTCGATGAACACGGTGAGGTCGCCCGCCTCGGTGAAATCCACCTGGGCGGTGAAGAAGGTGGCCGAGTTGATCCGGTCGTCGTCCCTGGCCGCCATGTAGGCGAGGGTACAGGCGAGCAGGGTGCCGCCGATGCAGTAGCCGATGGCGTTGACCTTGCGCTCGCCCGTCGCCTGCTCGATGGCGTCGAGCGCGGCGAGCGGCCCTTCGAACATGTAGTCCTCGAAGGTCTTCTTCGCGAGATGCTCGTCCGGGTTCACCCAGGACAGCACGAACACCGTGTGCCCCTGTTCCAGCGCCCAGCGGATGAACGAATTCTTCGGTTGCAGGTCGAGGATGTAGAACTTGTTGATCCAGGGCGGCATGATCATCAGCGGCGTCCTGAACACCTTCTCGGTGCTCGGCTGGTACTGGATCAACTGGATCACGTCGTTCTGGAACACGACCTTTCCCGGCGTGGTCGCCACGTTCCGACCAACCTCGAACGCGTCGAAATCGGTCATCGAGATGGCGAGCTGGCCCTTGCCCCGGTCGATGTCGCGCAGCACGTTCTTCAGCCCGCGCACCAGGTTCTGGCCGCCGCTTTCGAAGGTCTCCTGCAGCACTTCGGGGTTCGTCAGCACGAAATTGGTCGGTGACATGGCGTCGACGAACTGCTTGGAGAAGAACTCCAGCTTCTTGTGGGTCCTCTCGTCCAGGCCCTCGGTGTCGCGGATGGTGTTGGTGAACCAGCGCGAGGTGACCAGATAGGACTGTTTGATGAAGTCGAATATCTGGTTCTCGGTCCAGTCCTCGTTGGCGAAGCGCCGGTCGCCGGGCGCCGGCTTGGCGATCGGCTCGGGATTCTGCCCCATCGCCCGCAGCGCCATGTTCTGCCAGAGCACCGTCATGTCACGCCACAGCTCGAGCTGGGCGCTGATCATCCTCGATGGATTGTTCATCCAGACCTGCGCCAGCTCGACCCAGGCGTCGGCCATCTTGGTGGCGTCGAGGCCGGGGACGTCCGGCGGCGCCTGCGGCTTCTGCAGGTACTCGGTGAGGATCTTCTGGTACTCGATGGCGATCTGGCCCAGGTTCTCGGCCAGTTCCAGATTGTAACCCAGATGGCTTGGTCCGTTTTCGCGCGCCGTCATGGGCAATCCTCCGTTCCTTGGCCTACAGCTTATCGGATTGCTGTTACCTAGGAAAGTAACGGCGGAAGCGCCGCGCGCATCCGTTTTTCCGGCACGTCAGATATGCCGCGCGCGGCCTCTCAGGATGCGCTTTGACTTGATCCGGCACCCTGCTATTAGAATGCATCCCAACCGAAAGTCAGGAACCATGTCCGCCGAGTTTCATCGCATCAAGCGCCTGCCTCCCTATGTGTTCGCCGAAGTGAACGCGATGAAGGCAGCAGCGCGCGCGCGCGGCGAGGACGTCATCGACTTCGGCATGGGCAATCCCGATCTGCCGACCCCGCAGCACATCGTCGACAAGCTGGTCGAGACGGTGAAGAATCCGCGCACGCACCGCTATTCCCAGTCGCGCGGCGTGCCGGGCCTGCGCAAGGCGTTCGTGAACTATTACGGCCGCCGTTTCGGTGTCGAGCTGAACCAGGAAACCGAGGTGATCGTCACCCTCGGCTCGAAGGAAGGCCTCGCCAACCTGGCGTCCGCCATCAGCGCGCCGGGCGACGTGATCCTGGTGCCGAACCCGTCCTATCCGATCCACGCCTTCGGCTTCATCATCGCCGACGCGGCGATCCGGCACCTGCCGATCCCGGCGGACGGCGACTTC
>CAZVVC010000140.1:0-9211 GCA_964630425.1 uncultured Bifidobacterium sp.
CGAGGGCGGCACCGCGCGCTTCGTCGGCGGCTGCGTGCGCGACGCGCTGCTGGGGCGCGGGGTCCGCGACATCGACGTGGCCACCGATCAGCCGCCCGAGGCCGTGCTGCGGCTGCTGGAGGCCGCGCGGCTGAAGGCGGTGCCGACCGGCATCGCCCACGGCACCGTCACCGCCATCGTGAAGGGCAAGCCCTTCGAGGTCACCACCCTGCGCGTCGACGTGGAGACCGACGGCCGCCGCGCGGTGGTCGCCTATACCGACGACTGGGCGGCGGACGCGGCGCGGCGCGACTTTACCTTCAACGCGCTCTATTGCGACCCGGACGGCGCGGTCTACGATCCGGTGGACGGCCTGCCCGACCTGCGCGCCGGCCATGTCCGCTTCATCGGCGACCCGTACCGGCGGATCGACGAGGACGCGCTGCGCATCCTGCGGTTCTTCCGGTTCCATGCCTGGTACGGCAAGGGGGCGATGAACCGGCCGGGGCTCGAGGCGTGCCGCGATTGCCGGGCGGACCTGGACCGGCTGTCGGTCGAGCGGGTGCGGGCCGAGATGCTCCGCCTGCTGGAGGCGCCCCGTCCGTCCGGGACGTTGCGGGCGATGGCCGAGGCGGGCGTGCTGGCGCGGGTGCTGCCCGAGGCCGCGGGGCTGAACGGGCTGGCCCGCCTGGTCGAGATCGGCGAGACGGACCCGTTGCCGCGGCTGGCGTCGCTGACGAACCGCCGCGCCGAGGTCCTGAGCGGCCTCGGCGCGCGCTGGAAGCTGTCGACCCGGGAAACGAAACGGCTGCGCTGCATGGCCGCGGGCGAGGCCGATCTCCGGGCCGGGCTGTCCGACGCCGAGGCCCGGGCGCAGCTCTACTGGCTCGGCGCCGAACGGTTCCGCGATCTCGCGCTGCTCGACTGGGCGGCGGACGGCGTGGACAGGCGCCGTCTGGTGGCGCTGGCCGACGGCTGGCGGACGCCGGCCTTCCCGCTCAAGGGCGCCGACCTCGTCCGGCAGGGCATCCCGGCGGGCGAGCGCGTCGGCAAGCTGCTGCGCGCGCTGGAGCGCCAGTGGGTGGAAGAGGGCTTCGAGCCCGGCAAGGCGGAACTGCTCGCGCGGCTGGACGCGCTGGATTGACCGGCGCGTCCCCGGGCGCGGCGCCTACGGCCACTTCACCTCGGGCGGCAGCGACATCAGGATGGCGTCCACATTGCCGCCGGTCTTCAGGCCGAAGGTGGTGCCCCGGTCGTAGATCAGGTTGAACTCCACGTAGCGGCCGCGGCGCACGAGCTGGTGCTCGCGCTGTTCCTCGGTCCATTCCTCGTTCATGTGCCGCCGGACGATCTTCGGATAGACGTCGAGGAAGGCGCGTCCCACGTCCTGGGTGAAGGCGAAGTCGGCCTCCCAGTCGCCGGTGTTCAGCGAGTCGTAGAAGATGCCGCCCACGCCGCGCGGCTCGTTGCGGTGCTTCAGGAAGAAGTACTCGTCGCACCACGTCTTGAACTTCGGGTAATAGGCCGGATCGTGCCCGTCGCACGCCGCCTTCAGCGCGCCGTGGAACTGGTCGGTGTCCGCGTCGTCGGGATACATGGGCGTCAGGTCGGCGCCGCCGCCGAACCAGCCGCGCGTGGTGATGATGTGGCGGGTGTTCATGTGCACCGCCGGCACCAGCGGCGATTGCATGTGCGCCACCAGCGAGATGCCGCTGGCCCAGAAGCGCGGGTCCTCCTCGGCACCCTGGATGGTCTTGGCGAACTCGGGCGAGAACGTGCCCTCGACGGTCGAGACGTTGACGCCCACCTTCTCGAACACCCGGCCCTTCATGACCGCCATGACGCCGCCGCCGCCGCCCGGGCGCGTCCACTCGGTGCGCTCGAACCGGCCGGCGCGCCGGTCGCGCAGCGGGCCGCGCAACTCGTCCTCGAGCATTTCGAAGGTCGAGCAGATGCGGTCGCGCAGGCTGTGGAACCACGTGCGCGCCCGCACCTTGTGTTCATCCGGAACATACGTCATCGGTCTCTCCCCGCTGCTGGAAACCCGCCGGCCGGAAAACCCCCGGTCTGGCGCAACGCCTCTCCCAATACCATGCCCGCTGCAACCGCGACATTGAGCGAACGCAAGCCGGCGGCCATCGGGACGGCGACGCGCGCCTCGGCCCGCCGGTGGACCGCCTCGGGCACGCCCGCCGACTCCCGGCCCAGCAGCAGCACGTCGCCCGGCGCGAAGCCGAACGCCGTATAGGCGGTCTCGGCCCGCGTCGTCAGCAGCACCAGGCGCCCGGGGCCCGCAGCCAGGAAGGCGCCCCAGTCCCGGTGGGCGGTGTACTCGGCATGGGCCAGATAGTCCATCCCGGAACGGCGCAGCGCGCGCGGCCCGAACGGGAAGCCGCAGGGCTCGATGATGTCCACCGCGACGCCCATGCACGCGGCGAGGCGCAGCAGCGTGCCCACGTTCGGCGCCTGGTCGGGCTGATAGAGTGCCATCCGCATGGCGCCGACGTTGGGCGGGAAGCTGCCATGCGTCAAGCCGCGGCGTCGACGTCCGCGAGGGCAGAGATTTGCACGCTTCCAGTCTGGACAATTGCCGTTGATGGTGCCAAAACACGCCTGCCATCATCAGGGGCGGGGATGCCCCACATACAGAAAAAAGAACCAGAACGGGTGGGTCTGAATGTCCACGACTGATTCAACCAGCGATCATCACGGCGAAGGGGTCAAGCGCAGGGACTTCCTGTTCGTCGCCGCGGGCGGCTTCGGCGCCGTCGGCGCCGCCGCCGCCGCATGGCCGCTGATCGACAATCTCAATCCTTCGGCCGACGTGCTGGCCCTGTCGACCGTCGAGGTCGACATCTCGAAGATCGAGGTCGGGCAGAGCATCCGCGTCAAGTGGCGCGGCAAGCCGGTCTTCATCCGTCACCGCACCGAAAAGGAAGTGGCGGAGGCGAATGCCGTCAAGCTGAACGAGCTGAAGGACCCGCAGACCGACGCCGAGCGCACCAAGCCGGGCCACGAAGCCTGGCTGGTCATGGTCGGCGTCTGCACCCACCTCGGCTGCATCCCGCTCGGCGAGCAGGGATCGTTCGGCGGCTGGTTCTGCCCGTGCCACGGCTCGGAGTACGACACCTCCGGCCGCATCCGCAAAGGCCCGGCGCCGACCAATCTGGAGGTGCCGGCCTACACGTTCCTGAACGATACCCGCGTTCGCATCGGCTAAAGAGGGAAAGCCATGCATCCATCTCGCCCCTTCGAGCCGAAGAACGGCTTCGTCAAATGGTTTGACCGGCAGCTGCCGCTCTTCACCGTGCTGCACGGTTCGCTGGTCGCCTATCCGACGCCGAAGAACCTGAACTACTGGTGGAGCTTCGGCTCCCTTGCCGGCCTCATGCTCGGCATCCAGATCATCACCGGCGTCATCCTGGTGATGCACTACACGCCGCACACGGAAATGGCGTTCGCGTCGATCGAGCACATCATGCGCGACGTGAACTATGGCTGGCTGATCCGCTATGCCCACGCCAACGGCGCGTCGTTCTTCTTCATCGTCGTCTACATCCATATTTTCCGCGGCCTCTACTACGGATCGTACAAGGCGCCGCGCGAGCTGCTGTGGATGCTTGGCCTCGTGATCTACCTGCTGATGATGGCCACCGCCTTCATGGGCTACGTGCTGCCGTGGGGCCAGATGAGCTTCTGGGGCGCCACCGTCATCACCAACCTGTTCAGCGCCATCCCGTTCATCGGGCAGGATCTGGTGACCCTGCTGTGGGGCGGCTTCTCGGTCGACAACCCGACGCTGAACCGCTTCTTCAGCCTGCACTACCTGCTGCCGTTCGTGATCGCCGGCGTCGCCATCCTGCACATCTGGGCGCTGCACATCCCGGGTTCCAACAACCCGCTCGGCATCGACGTGAAGGGTCCGCAGGACCAGATCGACTTCCACCCGTATCACACGGCCAAGGACTCCTTCATGGTGTCCCTGCTGCTGTTGATCTTCTTCGCGGTGATCTGCTTCGCGCCGAACTACATGGGCCACCCGGACAATTACATCCAGGCCGACCCGCTGGTGACGCCCGCGCACATCGTGCCGGAATGGTATTACCTGCCGTTCTACGCGATCCTGCGTTCGATCCCGGACAAGCTGCTGGGCGTCATCGCCATGTTCGCGGCCATCCTGATCCTGTTCGCGCTGCCGTGGCTCGACCGCTCGAAGGTCCGCTCGGGCACCTTCCGCCCGATCTTCAAGCAGTTCTACTGGTTGCTGGTCATCGACGTGATCGCCCTGGGCTTCGTCGGCGCCAATCCGCCGGAAGGCGCCTGGCTGATCATCGGCCGCGTGGCGACCTTCTACTACTTCTTCCACTTCCTGGTGCTCCTGCCGCTGCTGAGCCGCATCGAGAAGCCGCGTCCGCTGCCTGAGAGCATTTCCCAGGCGGTGCTGGCGAAACACGCCTGAGCGAGGGGAAGAACAATGAACAAGAAGAACATCCTCGCCGGCCTCGCCCTGGTCGCGGGCCTCGTCGTTCCCTCGCTGGCCATGGCGGCCACCGACGGCGAGAAGCCGATCAGCCCGAAACAGGGCTGGTCGCACGAGAAGGTCATCGGCGCGCATTATGACCGCCAGGCGGCGCAGCGCGGCTTCCAGGTCTACAAGGAAGTCTGCCATGCGTGTCATTCGCTGAACTACGTCGCGTTCCGCCAGCTTTCGGGCATCGGCTTCAACGAGGCCGAGATCAAGGCGATCGCCAAGGGCTTCACCGTGATGGGCGAGCCCGACATGGAGACGGGCGACGTCAAGGAGCGTCCCGGCCTGCCGTTTGACTACATGCCGGCGCCTTACGCCAACCAGGAAGCCGCCGCGGCCTCCAACAACGGCGCGGTGCCGCCGGACCTGTCGCTGATGGTCAAGGCCCGCCCGAACGGCGCGTCCTACCTGTATTCCATCCTGGTCGGCTACCGCGACCCGACCGCCAAGGAACTGGCGCATTTCGCCGGCGGCAAGATCCCGGACGGCGGGCATTTCAACCCGTACAAGTCGGGTCATGTGATCGCCATGCCGGCGCCGCTGATGGAAGGCATCGTGACCTATGGCGAAGGCCAGCCGCCCGCGACCGTCGAGCAGATGGCCTATGACGTGACGACCTTCCTCGCCTGGGCGGCCGAGCCCAAGCTGGAAGAGCGCAAGCGCATGGGCTTCCTGATCGTCACGTTCCTGCTGATCACCTCCGGGTTGCTTTTCGCCAGCTACAAACGCATCTCTAAGCGGGTGCTCGGCCACTAGGCCGAGCCCGCGAGGAGACGCCGCAGGTGATCCGTCCCAGGCTTTGCGCAGTCATGCTGGGCGCCCTCATGACCATGGGTCTGGGGGCGGCCGCGCAGCCGATCAGCAAGGCCGGGGACCTGAAGCCGGACACGCCGTTCGCCGGTTTCCTGAAGAGCCAGGCTCACAACCACGCGAAGATCGCCATCGCGCAGCGCGAGGATACGTCGGTCGGCCGCCAATGCGCCGACAGCTACGCGCTCGGCAACTATGCCATGAAGATCATCGAGCCCATCGAGATGGACGCGGGCGCGAAGATTCCCCGGGCGGGCAAGTGGATCGAGCGTTTCCAGGTCACCCGCTGCGGCCGGCAGTCGCTGTTCAACGCCGTCTTTTTCGTCACCGAGGCAGGCCAGCTCCAGGTCAATCCCGCGGCGCCCGGCGAGACCGGCCAGGATCTGCAGCTCGTCATCGACCTGCGGCCGATCATCGTCAAGAAGGCCAAGATCTCGAATTGCGAGAAGCGCGGCCTGCTCGACACCGCCAAGGGGCCGCCCGAGGGCTACGAGCCCAAGGTCGAGGACGGCAATTACGAGACCTGGACCGTCAGCGGCTGCGGCAAGGACGTGGACATGGTCCTGCTGTTCACGCCCACCGATCAGGGCAGTGTCGACGTCCAGGTCGAAAAGCAGATTCCGCGCTGATCGGACCAGCGAGGGCATGACGCCGAGGGGGGTGCCGTGGGGGAACGACCTGTTCTGGGAATCATCGGCGGTAGCGGGCTGTACGACATCGACGGGCTGGAGGATGCCCGTTGGGAAACGGTCGCCTCGCCCTTCGGAGAGCCCTCCGACCAGTTCTTCACCGGCATCATGGGCGGCATCCGGCTGGTCTTCCTGCCGCGCCACGGGCGCGGCCACCGCATTCCGCCAGGCGAGATCAACTACCGCGCCAACATCGACGCGCTGAAACGCGCCGGCGTCACCGACATCGTCTCGCTCAGCGCCTGCGGCTCGCTGCGCGAGAACCTGCCGCCGGGCAGCTTCGTCAGGGTCAGTCAGTTCGTCGACCGCACTTTCGCCCGCCGCAAGAGCTTCTTCGGCACCGGCCTCGTGGCCCATGTCTCCCTGGCCCAGCCGGTGTGCGGCCGCATGGGCGGCATCGTCAGCCAGGCCGCCCGCGACGCGGGGATCGCGCTGCACGACGGCGGCACCTATCTGGCGATGGAAGGGCCGCAATTCTCGTCGCTGGCCGAATCCGAGCTCTATCGCCAATGGGGCTGCGACGTCATCGGCATGACCAACATGCCCGAGGCCAAACTGGCCCGCGAGGCCGAGATCTGCTACGTCAGCGTCGCCATGGTGACCGACTACGACTGCTGGCACCCCGAACATGCCCATGTCCAGGTCAGCGACATCGTCCGGGTGCTCGGCGAGAACGCCGGCAAGGCGCGGGCGCTGGTCAGGTCGCTGGCCGCCCGGATGGGACAATCAGTCCATCCCTGCGCCCAGGGCTGCGACCGCGCCCTCGATACGGCCTTGATCACCGCGCCGTCCGCGCGCGATCCTGAACTGATGCACAAGCTCGACGCGGTGGCTGGCCGCGTCCTGGGGGGAAAGCCGTAATGGACTGGGTCAAGTCGCGCATCCGCAGCATCCCGGATTATCCCAAGCCGGGGATCGTCTTCAGGGACATCACCACGCTGCTGGGCGACGCGCAGGGTTTCCGCAAGGCCGTGGACGAGATGGTCCAGCCCTATGCCGGCGCCGCCATCGACAAGGTGGCGGGCATCGACGCGCGCGGCTTCATCCTGGGCGGCGCCGTGGCGCATCAGCTTTCCGTGGGCTTCGTGCCGATCCGCAAGAAGGGCAAGCTGCCCTGGCAGACCTTCGGCCAGGACTACGACCTGGAATACGGCACCGACAAGCTGGAGATCCACCGCGACGCCGTCGTGCAGGGCCACCGCGTGCTGGTGGTCGACGACCTGATCGCCACCGGCGGCACCGCCGAGGCGGCGGTGAAGCTGTTGCAGCGGGTGGGCGCCACCGTGGTCGGCTGCACCTTCGTCATCGACCTGCCCGAGCTGGGCGGCGCGAGGAAGCTGGAGGCGCTGGGCTGCCCGGTGAAGGCGCTGTGCCAGTTCGAGGGGCACTGATCCCTGTCTTTGGCAAACTTTGCCATCGGTGCTATGATGGCCCTGTTTGACGGAGATCGATCATGGCGACCATGAATGTTTCCCTGCCCGACCTCATGAAGGAATGGGTCGACGAGCGGGTGAAGTCCGGCCAGTACGGCAATGCCAGCGAATATGTCCGCGACCTGATCCGCGAGGACCAGCGTGACGAGGAACTGCGCCGGCAACTGATCCGCGAGCTGGAGGAGAGCGAAGAGGATATTAGGCAAGGCCGCTATATCGAGCTACGCTCCGATGAAGAAATTGAACAGTTCTTCGACGATATTATACAGCGGGCGATCGATGAAAGCGCTCAGGGTCACAAAAAGGGCAAGCGGACATCTCGATAGCATCGCCGACTATACGATTGCTATGTGGGGGCTGGAGCAATCCACCATCTATTTGAGAATGATCCAGCGCATATTTCAGAAACTGCGCCAGGATCCGTTCCTGGGAACTGCCTGGGGCGAGGTGAAGCGGGGATATCGGGCGTTTCCGGCCGGTCAGCACGTGATCTTCTATCGCATCCGGCGGGATACCGTGGAGATATCGGGTGTGCTCCATAATCGGATGAATCCCCACCGGCACTTCTGATACCAGGCCGATCACGGCCTGATCTTGATCGGCGTGCCGTCCTTCACGTTCAGCCAGATTTCCTCGATGGCGGCGTTGGTCACGGCGATGCAGCCGTCGGTCCAGTCGCCCGCGAGGAGCAGCGTGTCGGCCACGCCAAGGCCGTCCGCGGATGAAGCAGGGCGGTGACGAGCAGGAACCGCGCCGGCGGCGACGGCGATGGACGACCGGCGGCCCATCAATCCTTCATATGCGTATCGAGGAACGCCAGCGTGCGTTCCTGGGACAGGGCGATGGCCGCGTCGTCGTGGTTGGCGGGGCGGTCGGACCAGAAGCCGTGCTCGGCCTGGTAGATGTGGACCTTCACGGCGGGATGCGCCTCGGCGGTGCGGCGCACGCCGTCGAGCGGGATGCTCTTGTCGCGGCTGCCGAAGTGCAGCATCACCGGGCACAGCGGCTGGATGTCCAGGTGCTCCGGGATGAGCCGGCCGTAGAAGCCGACCGCGCAGGAGAGGCCCTCGACGCGGGCGCTCGCCATCCAGGTCAGCGAGCCGCCATAGCAGAAGCCGGTGATGGCGACGGGACCGCGTTTCTTCAGCTCGTCGGCCACCGCCTGGATGTCGAGCATGGGCGTCTCGATGCCCGAGGTGCCGGCCATCTTCACGGCGGCCTGCATGTCCTGGGGTGTGTAGCCGGTGGCGAAATCCTTCTGGTAGCGGTCGAAGATGGCGGGGGCGATGGTCTCGTAGCCCAGGCCGGCGAAATGGTCGCACAGCTCCCTGATATGCGCCGTCACGCCGAAGATCTCCTGGATCAGGATCAGGCCGCCCTTGCGCTCGCCGGCGGGCAGCGCCTGGTAGCAGGTGAATTCGTGGCCGTCGACGGCCTTCAGCGTGATGTCCTTACCCATCGGTCTTCTCCCCTGGAAATCGGCGGCCGAACAGCGTGACGGCCTGGAACGTCATGGCCAGGTCGCCGTGCTGGTTGTGCACCTTGTAGCTGATGTCGACGGCGCCGCGGTCCGGCTTGCTGCGCGAGGTCTTGGCGGACAGCACCCTGGCGGTCAGCGTCAGCGTGTCGCCCGCGCGGACGGGGCGGATCCAGCGGAGCTGGTCGAGGCCCGGCGAGCCCATGCTGGCGGCGCGCAGGAACAGGTTGTCGCACAGCAGGCGCATCATCATGGCGCCGGTGTGCCAGCCGCTGGCGATAAGGCCGCCATAGAT